>CAZHDH010000012.1:0-43107 GCA_964531245.1 uncultured Bacteroides sp.
GTTAGGCAACGGTCTGCAAAACCGTGTACAGCAGTTCGAATCTGCTTGGTACCTCAAAACGCTGTGTCACAATTGGCACAGCGTTTTTTCGTTTATACATTCTGAAAAAGCCGCGCAGCAACTTTCCAATGGCAATATCGCTCGTTTTTTGGTCTTTTTTTCTTAATCGGGAAAATGTTTGCCGGAATTTGATTAACTTTGCAGTCTAAACTATTATGGCTTATGCTGCGTAAATTTCTTTTCATTGTCACATTGGTGCTTTGCCTGCTTCCGAAAGAGGCAGCGGCGCAGATTATATCCGGCGAAAACGGACGTTGGAATCCTGACAGTATTCGCCATGACTTCCGCGATCAGCCTTATTTCGGGCTTTATAAGGATAATTATTTTATCTTCGGCCCCCCGATCGGTCATAAGGCAAATAAGCATAATACTAATGTGAAATTTCAGATTTCAATCGCGGCCCGTCTTACAAACGCCACTCTGCCTTGGGGTACATATCTGTATCTGTTCTATTCGCAGAAGTGTTTTTGGAACGTATTGGAAAATTCGTTGCCCATGACCGACCTCAACTTCAATCCCGGTGTCGGCATTACCAAACCTATCTTCGTAAAAAACAGATATATAGGCAAGGTCAGCCTTATTTTGGAGCACGAATCTAATGGTCGCGACAGCATCTGGAGCCGAAGCTGGAACAAGGTGTCACTGGCCAGCAATATCATCATCGACCCCAACCTATCGGTAAGCGGCAAGGTTTGGATTCCAATAATCGACGGTGGCAATAACAAGGATATTCTGCATTATTGCGGCATATATCAGATTGGTGTGCAGGCGTTGACTAATAACCGCAAATTCTCGGGATCGGTTACCTTGGTCAAGCGTCTGGGGAATATATTCAACTACAATACAATCCTTGAACTCGCCTATCGCTTTAACCGCAAGTCAAACCAATATCTATTCCTGCAATATTACAACGGCTATGGCGAGGGGCTTCTGGACTATAAGGTGTGGAAATCGCAGGTGCGTGTAGGCATCGTGCTTCGCCCGGAACTTTTCAGTGATTTCTAAAAAGATGATTACCGGAGAGAATAAGCAGGAAAATTCCGGCGACGGTATGCGTCGCGTATGGTCAGCTGTGCTCAAATATATAGTGCCGCTGATTATCAGCATAGGACTGTGCTGGCTGCTGTTCCGCAATTTCGATTTCCGGCAGATGTGGCAGGTGATACGCACCGAGTGCGATTTCCGCTGGATTATTCCGGGCCTCATCTTAGGCACCGGCGCCCAGATTTTCCGTGCGATGCGTTGGCAGATACAATTGTCGGCTCTCGGGTATAAGACTCCCATTTTCCCTCTGATACTCAGCATCTTCGGCACATACGCCGTCAATCTGGTGTTCCCGCGCCTTGGCGAAGTATGGCGCACAGGATATATAGCGCAGCGCAGGCAGGCTCCGTTTGCCACAGTATTCGGCTCGATGGTGGCCGACCGTCTGGCCGATACCGTCACTGTGGCATTGCTCACTCTTTTCGCTTTTACGCTTGCCTCAGGCACTCTGCTCGATTACCTATCGCAGGGTGGCGACCTCGCCGCCACAGTGCGCGGAATGCTCCTGTCGCCCTGGATATGGGGAGCTGTGCTGGTGGGAATGGGAGCCATAGTATGGCTGGTGAAATCACGCTCCACCAACCGCTACATCAGCGGCATACGTAAATTCCTGAAAGAACTCTGGCAGGGCTTCGCCGTGATAGCCACGATGCCCGGCAAGGGGCGCTGGGGCATATATACCGTGGGGGTATGGAGCTGCTATTTCCTGCAACTTCTCACCTCGTTTATGGCATTCGGGTTCACCCGCGATGTCGTGATAGCCCACGGCCTGTCGGCTGTGCTCATAGCATTCGTATTCTCAAGCATATCGATGGGTGTGCCCAGCAATGGCGGCATCGGCCCGTGGCAATGGGCTATGATGTTTGCCCTTGACATCTACGGAGTGGAAAGTGCCCGCGCTGCGGCATTCGCCAATTTTACCTTGGGCGTGTCCACCTTGCTGATGATAGCTTTGGGGCTATTTGCATTTATCAGCATACCTCTCGAACGCAAAAAAGCAACTTTAAAAACTAAAAATAACTCTAACATATAGAAATGGCAAAAGTAGTAATCATAGGCGCCGGCGGCGTGGGCACTGTTGTGGCTCACAAGTGCGCCCAGAATCCCGAGGTGTTCACCGAAATCGTGCTCGCCTCGCGCAACAAAGCGAAATGCGACGCGATTGCCCAACGCATCGGCGCACCCAATATCACTACCGATCAGGTAGATGCCGACCATGTGGATCAGGTGGTGGCCCTTTTCCGCCGTCATAAGCCCGATATGGTGATCAATGTGGCACTCCCATATCAGGATCTCACCATTATGGACGCTTGTCTGGAATGTGGTGTAAACTATCTCGATACCGCCAATTACGAACCCCGCGACGAGGCACATTTTGAATACTCGTGGCAGTGGGCCTATCGCGAACGCTTTGAAAAAGCCGGTCTGACCGCCATCCTCGGCTGCGGCTTCGATCCCGGCGTGTCGGGGGTATTCGTGGCATACGCCGCCAAACATTATTTCTCGGAAATGCAGACCCTGGACATCGTGGACTGCAACGCCGGCAACCACGGTAAAGCCTTTGCCACCAACTTCAACCCCGAAATCAACATACGCGAAATCACTCAGAACGGCCGCTACTGGCGCGATGGCAAGTGGATCACCACCAAGCCGCTGGAAATCAATATGGATATCACATATCCCAACATCGGCCCCCGCGCTTCATACCTGCTTTATCACGAGGAACTTGAAAGCCTGGTGCAGAACTTCCCCACCATCAAGCGCGCCCGCTTCTGGATGACATTCGGTCAGGAATACCTCACTCACCTGCGCGTAATTCAGAATATCGGGATGGCACGCATCGACGAGATTGACTACAACGGCACCAAAATCGTACCGCTGCAATTCCTCAAGGCCGTGCTCCCCGCGCCCGAAACTCTGGGCGAGAATTATCACGGCGAGACCTCCATCGGCTGTCGCATTGCCGGTGTGGACAAGGATGGCAAGCCCATGACCTACTACATCTACAACAACTGCTCTCACGAAGCCGCTTACCGCGAAACCGGCACACAGGCCGTGAGCTACACCACCGGCGTGCCCGCTATGACCGGCGCGATGATGTTCCTCACCGGTAAATGGAACAAACCCGGCGTGCATAATGTCGAGGAATTTGATCCCGATCCGTTCCTGCAGCAACTGGCCGTGCAGGGTCTGCCCTGGCACGAGGTGATCAACGAACCCATCGAAGTGGACAAAATCAACAACTGATTTCAATTCAGCCAAGTAACAAGCTTCCTTCCGGTTGCTTGTTACTTGACTTTTAAACCCTATTAAATGTCGTACAACGAGCAGAATACACACCCCCGCGACAGCCGTCTGTCGTTTGAGCCTGAATCTCACACTTATACGGTTGACGGGCGCACATTCCGGTCGGTCACTACCGTGATTGGCGATCTTTTCGAAAAATTCGATGCCGACTATTGGGCCAATAAGAAAGCCACGCCCTCACGCCCTGCCGAACAAATCAAGCAGGAGTGGGAAGCCAAAGCTCAGGCAGCCCGCGAGCTGGGCACTGAGATGCACGACCGCATCGAAAAATATTACCTCGGTGCTGATGTTACCCCCTGGCTCAACGATCCTACCTACCGACATTTCTGCGCCTTCACCCACGAGTATCAATTGGCGCCTTATCGCTCGGAGTGGCCTATTTTCATTGAGGAATACGACATTGCCGGCACTGTGGATTTCTTAGCCGATAACGGCGATGGCTCGCTCGACCTTTGGGATTGGAAACGCAGCTCAAACCTGATAGATGGCAACGGAAATACCATCACTGCAAACCGCTGGGGAAAGACCGGCCTACACCCCATAACTGACATACCCGACACGTCTTTTCACCACTACGCCCTGCAACTCAGCATTTACCGTCACATCCTCGAAACTAAGTATGGCCTGAAGATCAGAAAAGCTCAACTCGGGGTGTTCCACCCATACAATTCCACATATTATGTGGTAGAGGTGCCTTATTTGTCTGTAGCTGTCAAAAATATTCTGAAATGAATCTGCCCGAAGGTTTTGTCAGGATGCTCGCGGGTTTGGGTCCGGAATATACAGCGATGGCCGAAACCCTTACCGACACCGCTCCCGAGGTAGCCGTGCGTCTTAATCGCGCCAAAATAGCCCGCTACGGCACCCCGGTTGAGGTGACCGCCTCAGGCCGCCCCGTGGCCTGGGCCGATGCCGGATTTGTGTTGGCCAGCCGGCCGTCATTTACCCTTGACCCCGCTATGCACCAAGGGCTTTACTATGTGCAGGACGCATCGTCGATGGCGGCCGCTGCCGCGGTGAAACTCGCCGCCGAAAAGCTCGACATAACCGATCGCCCCTTGCGCTATCTGGATGCCTGCGCAGCCCCCGGGGGCAAGACCACCGCCGCTATGGATGTGCTCCCGGCAGATGCCTTCGTTGTGGCCAATGAATACGACCCCCGTCGGGCTTCTATCCTCGATGAAAACCTTGCCAAATGGGGACGTCCCGCCACTGTCACCGTGGGAAATGCGGCCGACCCGTGGCGATTGCCCGGATTTTTTGACATCATCACGGCCGACGTGCCCTGCTCCGGCGAGGGCATGATGCGCAAGGATCCGCAAGCCGTGGCTCAATGGACCGAAGGACTCGTGCAGAGTTGCGCATCACTCCAGATAGATATTGTCAGCTCGCTTTGGGAAGCTCTGGCTCCCGGCGGATTCTTAATATACAGCACCTGCACATTTAATGCGGCCGAAAACGAGGGCGTAATATCGTGGATGATCGACAATCTGGGAGCACAGCCGGTGCAAATACCGGAATTGGAGGTCGACGGTGTTTTAGGTCCGCACCCTGGGTATATGCTGCCCGTGTATCATTTCCTGCCGGGACTGGTGCCCGGCGAGGGACAATTTGTAGCAATGGTGCGCAAACCGCTGAACGCCACCACCGGCCACACACGTATGCCGCGCCCGACCGAACGTCCCGTTATCATGCCGAAATATCTTGACGGCGACTACAGCTATTTCAAGCAAAAAGACGGCACCATTTACGGCCGCCCCACAGCGCATCTCCCACTCATCGCAGCCGTATCAGCTGCAAGACACGTGCGCCGGAGCGGCATAGAAATCGGCGTGGAAAAAGGCCGCGACATCATCCCCGCCCAACCACTCGCAATGGCCATCGACCTGCACCCGGACGCATTTACCACTGCGGAAGTTGACCGTGACACAGCCCTTGACTACCTGCGCCGACAAAGTATCACTCTGCCTGCCGATACCCCCCGGGGCCACGTCCTCATCACACACGCCGGCGCACCCCTCGGCTTCATAAAACACCTTGGCAACCGCTCAAATAATCTATACCCTACCCCCTGGCGAATCCTAAAGTAAAGGATTCACGGCTTGCCAGCTTTTGACATTTTCGATTTTTTTCGTACCTTTGTACAAATTTTTATTTGAAAATGGCTTTACAATGTGGTATAGTAGGGCTGCCCAATGTGGGCAAGTCCACTCTCTTCAACTGTCTGAGCAACGCTAAGGCTCAGTCGGCTAACTTCCCTTTCTGCACTATCGAACCCAATGTGGGCGTGATTACTGTGCCCGACGACCGTCTCACCACTCTCGTAGAGATGTGTCAGCCTCGATCGGTTGTGCCCGCCACTGTCGAGATCGTAGACATCGCCGGGCTGGTCAAGGGTGCCTCCAAGGGTGAAGGCCTTGGTAATAAATTTCTGGCTAATATCCGCGAGACAGATGCTATCCTGCACGTGCTCCGCTGCTTCGACGACGACAACATCACACACGTCGACGGCTCGGTTGATCCCGTCCGCGATAAGGAAATTATAGAATACGAACTCATCCTGAAGGATCTTGAAACCGTAGACAGCCGCATAGCCAAGACCCTCAAGCAGGCCCAGACCGGCGGCGACAAGGTGGCTAAGATGCAATACGAGGTGCTCCGCCAGATCAAGGAAGCCCTGGATGCAGGCAAGCCGGCACGTTCCGTGGTGTTTGAGACTCCCGATGAACAGAAATTCGCCCGCGAGCTCTTCCTGCTCACATCCAAGCCCGTGCTCTATGTATGTAACGTTGACGATGCCTCGGCTGCCTCGGGCAACGCATACGTCGAGGCTGTGCGCAAGAGCATCGAAGGCACCGATTCGAGCCTGCTGGTAGTGGCCGCTCAGACCGAAAGCGAAATCGCCGAACTCGATACCTGGGAAGAACGCAAGGAATTCCTCAACGAAATCGGCCTGGAAGAAAGCGGCGTTTCACGCCTGATACGCGCTGCCTACTCCCTGCTTGACCTCCAGACCTACTTCACCGCCGGACCCGACGAGGTGCGCGCCTGGACCTTTATGCGCGGTTCTAAAGCTCCCAAATGCGCCGGTATTATCCACACCGACTTTGAAAAGGGCTTCATCCGCGCCGAAGTCATCAAATATGACGATTACGTGACCCTCGGTGGCGAACAGGCCGTGCGCGAAGCCGGCAAACTCAGCGTCGAAGGCAAAGAATACGTGGTGCAGGACGGCGACATCATGCACTTCCGCTTCAACGTCTGATTCCCCTCCCCTACACCATAAAAAGAAGGACGCCCGCGCGTCCTTTTTTTATGCCTGTCCAATAGGAATAGCACTCCTTCTCTTGACATATTTTAACACATTCTATTTTCATCAGTTAAGAGAATGTTGTAATTTTGCGCTAACAGATTTGTTAATCAACATTGTTAATAGATTCAATTCACATTACATGTCGAGCCAATCTACTGAAAATAAAATACTTGAAGCTGCTGAAAAGGAGTTCCTGATAAAGGGATATGACTCAGCCCGCACCACTGCAATTGCAAAAGAGGCTGGTGTGACTCACGCTATGCTTCATTATTACTTTAGGACAAAAGAGAAATTATTCGAAAGAATAATCAGTGACAAGATGTCTCTGTTAGCCGAACTGATGCTCAATTCATTAACTCTTTCCAAACTTCCGCTATTTGAAAAGATTAAGGATGTGATAATTCGTCATCTTGACTTTATCAACGCTAACCCGAGTCTTCCAATTTTTTTCATTCGCGAGGTCTACTCGAATCCTGACAATTTGAAATTGGCAGCGGACGCGCTTGCTGCCAATGCACAGCTTAGTGTTGCCAATCTTCAGACAGAATTGGACGATGCCGCGGCACGCGGAGAATGTCGAAAGGTTGATGCGCAGATGTTATTGCTTGACATTGTATCACTGAATATTTTTTCATTTGTGGCTCAACCTGTGGTTGAGATCGCGTTTCCCGAATTATTTAGCGATAAAGAACGCTTCCTGCAACAGCGCAAGGCCGAAAACATTGAAACTATAATGCGAAAAATAAAGCTATGAAACGAATCTACTCCCTCATTCTGCTGCTGATGTGCATAAATTTTTATAGCCGGGCTGATGTAACTCTCGACTACTGCCTGGAGCGCGCGGAAGCAAATTATCCGACAATCAAAAAATATGCCTTAGTTGAAAACTTAACCACGCTGAATCTCAGCGAGATAAATAGAGGTTGGCTGCCAAGTATCGGACTCTCGGCTCAAGGAAATATCCAGAACGTAGTGCCTGCTTTTCCAAGTGTTCTTAGAAATATGCTTGCACAAAATGGATTTGAACTAAAGGGAATGGGCAAGCTACAATATAAGGTAGCAGCCGAGCTCAATCAAACCATTTGGGATGGTGGCGCATCCAAGGCTTCACGCGAAGTTGAACGCGCTTATTTAAATCAATCCAAAGCTGCTCTTGATGTTGAACTTTATGCGATACACAGCCAGGTTGAAAATTTATTTTTCGGTATACTTCTCATTCAGGAACAGATGAAACAAACCGAGTCTACCATCAATCTTCTATCGGCTAACCTGCAACAGTTAAAATCCATGATACAGAATGGTGTAGCTATGCAAAGCGATGCCGATATGATCGAAGCTCAATATCTTACGCTATGTCAAAATTTAACCTCGGCCCGCGCCTCTATGGAGGGCTACCGCGCCGTGCTGTCTATTTATATAGGTGAAGACCTCGGGCAACAGGTGTTGAAGTGTCCTGATGCCGCTATTCCGCAATCTGCAGAATCGGCACGCCCTGAGCTTTCTCTTTTCGATAAACAAATAGCCCGAAATATTGCGCTGGTAAAGGCGATTGACACATCTGTGATGCCACGTATAGGTTTCTTTACACAAGCCTATTACGGCTATCCCGGCTATAATTATTTTGAAAGTATGACCAACCGCACTCTTTCATTCAATATCATGGCCGGAGTGAAAGTGAGCTGGAGCATCGACGGTTTTTACACCAAAAATCTTAAACGTGAAAAGTTGGCGGAAGATAGAGATTTGATCAATGTGGACCGGGAAAAATTCTTGTTTAACAGCAACATCCAGTCTACCCGTGAACTTTCTGAAATAAATGCGATAGCAGAAGTAATGAAGGAAGATGCGCGTATCGTCGAGCTTAGGAGTAAGGTGCGTCACAGTGCTGAATCACAGCTCCAGAACGGCATCATTGATGCAACAGCCCTTCTTTCCAAAATCAATGACGAAAATCAGGCAAAATTAAACGCTGCCTATCACAAGATACTACACGTCCAGAATATTTACAAACTCAAAAACACCCTCAACCAATGAAAGCCACGCATATTCTATTATTCTCTGCAATTCTTGCATCGTGCTCTACAAAACCCGAATACGACGCTACCGGTATTTTTGAGGCGACAACAGTGACTGTATCAGCCGAAACAACCGGCAAACTGCTGTCTCTATCTGCCGAAGAAGGCGATACCGTGATTGCCGGAAATCGTATTGCATTGGTAGACACAGCTACCCTGGCCCTACAGAAATTACAAATCATCAGCGAACAGCAGGCTGCAGAAGCTACATCTCCCGACATTTCGGCTCAGGTGGCGAGTGTGCGCACTCAAATCACTCATTGGCAAAATGAAGTAGCGCGCCAGGAACGCCTGCTGGCCGACGGAGCCACCACACAAAAGCAACTGGACGACGCTCAGGCACAGCTCAATACCCTGCGGGCACAGCTCTCGGCTCAACTTTCAACTCTGGGCAAGAGCCGCAACTCCATATCCGAAAATGCTGTAGCCTTGCAGTACCGTCGGGAGCAAGTAGAAGATCAGATTGCAAAAAGCTGTATCTCCTCACCTATCAACGGCACTGTGCTTATTAAATATGCTCAACCGGGTGAATTTGTAACGCCCGGCAAGCCACTGCTTAAACTCGCCAACCTCAACGACATCTATCTCCGGAGCTATTTCACAGCCTCGCAGATGCCCGACCTTAAATTAGGTCAGCAGGTGACAGTTATCGCAGATTTCGGCGGCGATGAACAGTATGACTATCCCGGTGAAATCATCTGGATTGCACAGGAAAGTGAATTTACCCCAAAATCAATACAGACCAACGACACTCGTGCCAATCTCGTTTACGCCGTGAAAATTGCCGTGAAAAACGATGGCCGGCTGAAGCTGGGTCAGTATGGAGAGGTACGCTTATGAGCAACATCGTTGAAATCACCGATGTAAGCAAAGCCTACGGCGATATACGGGCCCTTGACCACGTTTCGCTAAGCGTAAATGAAGGCGAGATGTTCGGACTTATCGGGCCTGACGGCGCCGGCAAAAGCACTTTATATAAGCTGCTTGCCACTCTGCTTGTGCCCGATAGTGGAAATCTTTCGTTGCTGGGAATGGACACAGTAAAGGATTACCGCGCGCTACGAAGAAAAATCGGCTATATGCCGGAGCGGTTCTCGCTTTATCCTGATTTGTCAATCTCGGAGAATCTTAATTTTTTCGCCTCTCTATTTGGAGTCTCCATTAAGGACAATTACGATCTTATAGCTCCCATTTTCACACAATTAGCTAAATTTCCCAATCGTCCTGCCGGAAAACTCTCGGGAGGTATGAAGCAAAAGCTCGCACTCAGCTGTGCACTGATTCACAGGCCACCGATTCTGCTGCTCGACGAGCCTACCACAGGCGTTGATGCTGTGTCGCGCAGCGAATTTTGGGATATGCTCGCCACATTGCGTAAACATGGTATCACCATCCTTGTGTCAACATCTTATATGGATGAGGCTTCACGATGCGACCGCATTGCCATGATTGACCATGGTAAAATCCTGCGTACCGACACCCCGGTCGGATTAGTTGCCGGGCTGGATGAAAACCTATACAACGCGGTAGCTCCGGATATGTTCCGCCTTTTAGCCGGGTTAAGAGCCCTGCCAGAAGTGATTGATTGCTACACGTTCGGGGCCACACTGCATGTGGTTGGCTCCGATGATTTCAAGACCGAAAGTGTAAAGAATAAACTTGAAAATCAGGGAATCAGCAATGTGGATATTTTTCCCGCCAAAGGGGTTATTGAGGATCTATTCATAAAACTCACGCGCAATGACCAATAATGACATCGCAATATCTGTAAGAGATCTCACCAAACGCTTCGGATCGTTCACCGCGGTGGATCATATAACCTTTGATGTGCGTAAAGGTGAAATATTCGGCTTCTTAGGCGCTAATGGTGCCGGTAAAACCACCGCTATGCGTATGCTGTGCGGCCTGAGCTACCCCACTTCGGGAAGCGGTTCGGTAGCAGGATTTAATGTCTGCACTCAAGGCGAGGATATCAAGCGGCACATAGGGTATATGAGTCAGAAATTTTCGCTTTACGGAGATCTGTCCGTAAAGCAGAACCTGCGTCTGTTCTCTACCATTTATGGACTGAGCGACAGCGAGATTCGCGAACGTATGTCGGCTGTGATGCAACGCCTGGATATGGAGTCGATGGCCGATGCGCGTGTAAATTCCATACCCGTGGGCTGGCGACAAAAACTTGCTTTTGCAGCTGCTACTATTCATAATCCCGAGATAGTGTTTCTTGACGAACCCACAGGAGGAGTTGACCCCGTGACACGCCGAAAATTCTGGGAACTCATCTATCAGGCATCCTCTGAGGGAATGACTATATTCGTCACTACCCATTATCTGGATGAGGCGGAATATTGCAATCGCATTTCAATAATGGTCGACGGCAAAATCGCTGCCCTCGACACCCCGGCGGCTCTCAAAGCAAAATACCACGCTGATTCGATGGACGGAGTATTTCGCATCGTAGCAAAAGATGCACAAAGATCTGAATAAAATGAATATAATAGGTTCACTGATAAAGAAGGAAGCTATCCATATCGTCAGAGACAGACGCACAATGTTCATTACACTTGTGATGCCTCTGGTGCTTCTGCTTTTATTCGGCTTCGCTATATCAACCGAGGTTAATAATATAAAGGTAGCTGTCGTGGCCGACCGCCACACCGATGCTACACGCGAAATCATACAAGCTATGGATGTCAACTCCTATTTCACTTTTAAAGGCATGACATCCGGCACCAATATAGACTCATTGCTGAGGATTGGTGAAATAGACGCGGCCTTGATGTTGCGCACCGACGGCAGTACAACACCTCACCAGATAATTGTGGATGCTTCTAATCCCACTGTGGCACAGGCTGCTGTATCTTATATTTCAAGCGTTGCAGACCGCCGTGGTGACGGCCTCATCATTACTCGCACATTATACAACCCGCAGATGAAAAGTTCGTATAATTTCGTCCCGGGCATTATGGGTATGATATTCATCCTGATCTGCGCGATAATGACATCAGTGTCCATAGTGCGCGAGAAAGAAACCGGAACTATGGATCTGCTGCTGGTTTCGCCGGTGAAACCTATAAATATAATAATAGGCAAACTTGTACCTTACTTCATCCTTTCGTGTATGATTCTGGCAATTATGCTCACTATGGCATATACGGTGCTTGGATTACCCGTATCAGGATCGGTATTCTCCGTAATCTTTATTTCGCTGATTTATATAATTTTATCGCTATGCATCGGGCTGCTTATATCGGCAATAGTAGATAATCAGGTGTCGGCGTTGATAATATCGGCAATGCTGTTTTTGGTGCCTGTTATTATGCTGTCGGGTATGATTTTTCCCGTCGATAATATGCCGGTAGTGCTACAAGGCGTATCGTGCATAATACCGGCACGATGGTATATCTCCGCAATGCGAAAGCTTATGATTCAGCAGATTGAATTTGGCGGGGTGTTACAAGAGGTTATTATTATGGCCGGGATGATTGTGGTGCTGTTACTGGCCCAACTCAGAAAATTCAACTCTAAAAAATGACTTTAATATGAACCTCAGAATACTTGGTGCGCTGCTGCGCAAAGAAATAATCATGATGCGGCATAATCCTATTATTCCCAAAATGATTATTGCATTGCCCATTATGGCATTGCTCATCATCCCGCTGGTAGCCACTTTCGATGTAAAGAATGTAAAAGTAGCTGTGGTGGATAATGACCGCAGCCAATTATCGCGACGCATAATTTCTGACATAAATGCATCCACCGAGCTGACGGTGTTAGACATCGTTGACACACACTCGCAAGCGATGGATCTTATTGAAAATGATAAGGCCGATGTTATACTCACTATACCGGCACTTTTCTCGCGCGACATTTCCAAGCTGGATGTGGAAGCCAACGGGGTGAATGCCACGAAGGGTATGCTTGGTATGCAGTATGTGGTGAGCTCGGCCGCCGCCACTATCCGGAGGGCAAATCAGGAGGATGGATTACCGGTAGCTGAATCGGTATCAAGCGTTCTATACAGGTATAATCCCACGCTTAATTTCAAACACTATATGATACCGGCTCTTATGGTGTTTCTAATTATTATGATTTGCGGCTTCCTGCCTGCCCTGAATCTTGTGAGCGAAAAGGAAACGGGCACCATCGAAGCTATGAACGTTACGCCTGTGAGCCGACTCACCTTTGTCCTCTCAAAGCTTATACCTTTTTGGATCACCGGTCTTCTGGTAGTGACAATCGGCATTCTTATCGGCTTTTTTGTATATGGTCTCGCTCCGGTCGGAAATATTTTGTGTATATATTTGGCCACAATTCTATTAAGTCTTGCTATGTCGGGATTGGGCGTCACCGTCGCTAATCAATCGTCCACAATGCTACAGACTATTTTCGTGATGTTTGCATTCATCATCATATTTCAGCTGATGGGCGGCTTATTCACTCCCATCGGGTCGATGCCACAGTGGGCGCAATACATCACCTATGCCGTGCCTCCACGTTTTTTCAACGAGATTATGCGCTCCATATATCTTAAAGGCACAACTATTTTAGAGCTACGCAGCCAGTTTATATGGCTCACTGCATACGCTATATTGGCCATTACATGCGCCGCAGGCACATATAAAAAACGGTCTTAAGTAAATAGTCGTTGCAGGATGAGGGCGTCGGCGTAGGTGTGGCCGCGGCGTATCCAGCTGCGGAGCTTGCCGGCGGGTTTGAATTCGGCGGCTGTGAAAAGGTCGACCGAGGGGCGGTTGTCCACGGCCACGTATGCCCAGAGCTGATGTATGCCCAGGGTTTCGTGGGCGTAGCCACAGAGCAGGCGGATGGCTTCGGTGGCGTAGCCGCGCCGGCGGTATTCGTCGTCGATATAGATACCGATACCGGCGCGACGGTTGATGGCATCGAAATCAAATAGGTCGATGTAGCCCAACGCATTGCCGGCGGGGTCAGAGATTATCAGTCGCAACTCACCGCTGGTGAATGGGTCGGCCTTATAGTTGCGTATGTATTCCCACACTTGAAAGCGCGAGACGGGTGCTGGGCATGGCAGCGATTCCATCAGCGAACGGTCGTTCTCCCAAAAGAAAAGACGATCGACATCGGTCTCCTCTGGAGCACGCAAGATCAAACTCTCGGATTTTAACGTATCAAAGCTCATAATCAACGGTTTTCAAATGGTCGGCGGTCAATAAGCGAACGCCCCAGGGTGAGTTCGTCGGTGTACTCAAGATCGTTGCCCAAAGCCAAGCCACGGGCCGGGCGCGTTACCTTTAGGCCGGGCACCTCGGCTGCCTGCAGGCGACGGAAGATGTAGAAGTTGGTGGTGTCGCCCTCCATCGTGGGGCTTAGGGCCAGGATTACCTCGCTGACGCCTCCGGCACGCACCCGCTCAATGAGCGAAGCTATTTCCAGGCTGTCGGGCCCTACGCCATCCACCGGTGAGATCAATCCACCCAGCACGTGATACAGCCCTGAAAACTGGCGTGTGCGCTCCACCATCAGCACATCTTTGACATTCTCGACCACACATACGGTGGATTTGTCGCGGGTGTCGTCGGAGCATATCGCACACACCTCGGTCTCGCTGATGTTATGGCAACACTTGCAGTAGCGGATACCTTTGCGCAGGTCTATAAGACTCTGGCCCAGTGCGATAGCTTCTGATGGGTCGCGTCGCAGCAGGTGAAGCGCAAGGCGCAGGGCGGTCTTGCGTCCCACTCCGGGAAGTCGCGACAGCTCTGTCACGGCCGATTCGAGTAATGACGATGCAAATTCAATTTCCATTTTCTGATGTCATCTAAACGCTATGCCTGCGTGCTTTGTTTAACCAACTCTACCACTTGACCAACAAATTCATCGCGTTCCATATCATACGGCAGCCAATGGATGTGGTGGCCGCGACGTTCCATGCCCCGGAACCATGTCATCTGGCGTTTAGCAAACTGATGAATGGCTATTTCGAGGGCGGCAAACATCTGGTCGTAGGTGGTGTGCCCCAGCACGTATTCGGTCAGGTATTTATACTCCAGGCCGTAGTAAATAAGGTCCTCGGGGGCGATGCCGCTCTCGAGCAGACGACGCACCTCGTCCACCATCCCCTCTTGCTCCAGACGGTGACGCAGGCGCGCAGTAATTTTTGCGCGGCGAATATCTCGTGGAATGTCCACGCCTATAGTCACAGCACCCCTGACGGGAGCGGGCACTGCTGCGGTAGCCTCGTCGGGATGCTCGGCGTAATAGGTTTCGATTTCAATGGCGCGGATGGCACGCTTGGCGGTGTCAACATCTGTGGTATTGTGCAGCCGTTTCATACCCGACAGAATCCGGGTGAGTTCAGCCAGCGATTTGCCCTCGAGCGATGCACGGAGCGATGGGTTGGCCGGCACTTCGGGCAAACGCAAGCCGTTGAGCAGGGCTTCGACATACATCCCGGTGCCACCGACCACCACGGGCATCATGCCACGGCTGCGCACATCGGCAATGGCAGCGTTGGCATCTCGCAGATATTCAAACAGGTTGTATTTATATCCTGCCGGCACAATATCGAGCATGTGCACCGGGGTGTCGCCATATTCGGCGATGTCCTTGCCGGTGCCTATGTCCATTCCGGTATATATCTGGCGCGAATCGGCACTGATAATCTCACCGCCCACAGCGCGCGCCACATCCACCCCACGGGCGGTTTTGCCCGAGGCGGTGGGACCGGTGATCACTATCATCGGGCACGCTGTCATTTGCAGCCGAAAAGTTTGCGGAAGAATCTGCGGGCGCGGAACCAGGTCTTATCCTGATTGACCTGGGCCACACGCAACCAGCGCAGATCGCCGTAGTCAACGGTCCATTCGCGCAAGTCGGCCAAGCGGAACGGCGGACGGTATTTTTTGATGGGATAACGTCGCAGGCCGTCGATATCGTAGGTCTTCCAGGCCATTGTTATGGTGTAGATGCGATAAATCTCGTCGGCCAGGTCGGGGGCAGCCTCGGCGTGCTTTATCAGATGGTCAATCTGTCCTATCGAGAACCATTCCGCACCATTCCAATGATCGGGAATATAATTTGACTGTACAAACACCGCATAGTGTTCCACCGTGGATTCCTCAGAAAATCCGGGAGTAACATACAGTTTCTTCACCTCATAATTCTCGATTCCGGAGATGTTGCCGAAAGTCTCGGAAATAAGTTTGTGATTTTCCTTATGTATAGTGTCGATGAAAGTGACGGCGGGGGTGTCCCAACGCTCAAACTCGTTCTGCTGCAACAGCAGCTGACCTTCAAAAAGCACAAGATAACGCACTTCAAGGCCCCGGTCGCGCGAGTTCAGGGACATCGGCCCGATCACGGCACCAAGGTTGCGGTAACGACTCCACACAAAGAACAGAGAACCCAGATACATCCCTATAGGCATATAGTTGAAAAAGAACTTATCCGGGGTATTCATATTCACATTATAATAATATGTGAAGAAATACCACCACTCCACGGCACTCATACAAATGCCGATCACGAGCAGCAGCTGCACCTGATAGCGGGTTTCCGACTGCGACACTGTGGCCAGCACACCATTACCGGTCACGGTGTCTTCGGTGATCTGGAATGTGCGGAACGAATATCCGCGCAGCATCACAAACAGAGCCAACACCGAAAGCACCGGGAATACTATCAGACAGGTGATAAAAGGAATCTTGGCATTTGTGGGCGACCATGGAAAGAAATTGTCAAGCGTATAATAAATTCTGAGCAGATTTATACCCAGCATTATCAGTGCCGACCAATACATCGTGAGTTTCACCACGATCACCATAGCCAGACACCGCGACAATACACCGTGTTTCATATAAGCCGCTACGCGCGACAAGCCATAACCGATAGCCACAGCCACCAGCGGCATCCACACCTTGGGCAGAAAGAGCGGGATCAGAAGCACCAGAGCCAGCGCGCCGCCTGATATGGCCCACACTGCCCAAAGCTTATTGAGGACCATCCTTGTGGCCGACAATTGTTGATTGTTATTCATAGTTCGGAAATCATAGGTTTTTGTTAAACCAATCGAGCATCTTGCCGTACACCACACTGCGGGCGTTGCAGCCGTTGATCGAATGATTCATATTCGGGAAAACAAACATATCGCACAGACCGCCACCACGTTGCAGGCGCGACACAAATTCGAGAGAATTGGCCGGATGCACATTATCGTCGGCGGTGCCATACATTATCAGCAGGGGGCAATCGAGCTTGCCTGTGCGCCACAGCGGGGCGGAGTCGCGATAGCCGGTCTCGTTCTGCTGGGGAGTGAGCATATAGCGTTCGGCATATACGGTGTCATAGAAACGCCAGTCGGTCACGGGAGCAACGGCCACGGCAGCGGCGTAAGGCGCCCCCTCGGCAGTGGCCGCCATCAGCGATTCGTATCCGCCGTAGCTCCAACCGAAAATACCGATGCGCGAGGGATCCACGTATGGCAGCGATGCCGCATATCGTGCTGCGGCCAGCTGGTCAATCGTCTCATAATGACCTAAGTTGCGATAAACAATATCGGTGAAGGCACGTCCGCGACCACCGGTGCCGCGACCATCGACACATATCACCACATATCCGGCCTGCGCAAAGGCATCCATCCAGTCGTATTGCCAGCGATGAAGCACCTCCTGCGAGCCGGGACCGCTGTACTGATACATTACCGCAGGATATTTGCGCGAAGGGTTGAAATCAGACGGACGCACGATATAGCCGTTGAGGGTGACACCATCGGAATTCATTGTGAAAAATTCGCGCTTGGCGTGTTTTGCACGCGCCATCAGAGCGGCGTTGTCGGTAATTCTATATAGTTCCTTACCACTGTTATTTACGATCGAGAGAACGGGAGCGTGGTCGGGGTCGCTATAGCTCATCACGAATGTCTCGCAACCGGGAGCCGCCTCAAGATTGGTAGTGCCGGATGAAGCGCCAATTACGGTGGGTTCGCCCTTGGTGCCTAATTTGTAGACGGTGCGATCCATCGGAGTGGGCGCAGCGGCCTGGAAATAACGGTTGCCGCGCGAGTCGGCACCGTAATATGCTGTTATGTCGGCATCAGGCAGATTGATAGTGCGCGTTTCGGTGCCGGCATAGCTCACGAAATACAGGGCGTTGTTGCCACTTTTCCAGGAGTTGATCACCATTCCGTCGGGTTCAAACACCATATCTTCGTATGATACGGGATCGATCCACGATTTGGAATCCTCGGCATATATGCTTTTGGCCACGGTGGATTTCGGATTCACGCGATACACCTCGAAATGGTTCTGGTCGCGGTTCAGGGTTGCCACCACGAGGGTTTCGGCATCGGGACCGTAGGCCAGGCGGGGAATGTATTCTATGCGGCTGTCGGGCAGGGCAATATCTTTGGTCTTGCGGTTATCGACATCGTATGAATGAAGGCTCACGCGCGAATTTGCAGTACCGGCCACGGGGTATTTATAGGCCCAGGTGGTGGGGTAAAGCTCATCGGCCTCGTTGCCGTTGCAGGCTGAATAATAGCGCTGCATATCGTAGGTATGCACATCGCTTTCGTTATATGTAATATAGCTCAGGGTGAGGCAGTCGGGTGCCCAGGCCATTGAGCAGGTGGTGCTGAATTCCTCCTCGTAGGTCCAGTCGGCTGTGCCGTTGATAATATTGTTGACCGAGCCATCGGTGGTCACATCCACCTCTGATTGATAGTCGAGCTTGCGGATATGGATATTGTTGCCGGCCACGAATGCCACCATGCGACCGTCGGGCGAGAACAGCGGCGATTCCTGCATCTGGAAATTATCTGACAGCGGGCGCAGCAGACGTGTGCGTATGTCGTAGGTGTAATATTGCGCGCGTGAGCTGCGGCGGTAGATGGGATCAGACGATGCCCACACGAGCATTTTTGAATTATCGGGGCTAAGGATGAAGCCCTCGAGATTTGGCAATGAATTTTCGCGTGTATTGCTCAGGTCAAGCAGTGTCTCAACGGGTTTAAATGTCTTGAGGTCGACACGCACCACGGCGCGGCGGTCGGGATCCATAGCGGCGTAAGACGTCCCGTCGGCCATAAAGGTGAGTCCGGCAGCAGAAACCGCGCGGTTTTCAGGATATACAAACGGTGCGACATTGCGGACAGCCTCTGACGTGCCAGCCAGAGCCGCAAACATCGCAAGGGATGATATTGCTGTTATAAGTTGTCGTTTCATAAAAATTTCAATCAAAATAGTGATAATTGTGCCGGATTTTCGGGTTGTGGCTTTCGTTTGGCCGGTGCAGAGTAGCCAAATTCGATGCTATCCTTCGGTGGACGCATCGACGGGGTATCCGGAGGTGGAGATGCTGTAAACCAGTCATCGGTCTCGAACGACTCTTTCAGAGCCGTGATATCATCGTCGGAAATACGTGGGGACGAATCCTGTGGAGTGCCGAAATCTATCGACATCTCGCTCACTACCGTAGGAGGACGCAATGAATCTATCTCGCGCTGCAACTCCTCCTCGCGCAGTGCCTGCAGCCGCAGGTTTTCGGCAATGGTGGCTTTGAGTGCCTCGATTTGGGCGGAACGGTCGGTAAGCTCAGATTCAAGGGTGGCAATCTTTTTATCGGCGGCTCGGCGACTTTCTTTATGTCTTCGCGTATCGGACGCAATCTGTTCTTCCAAAGCGGCAATACGGCTTTCGCGCTCCTTGACTGTGGCCGCCGACTCGGCATGGCGACGGCGCATATCTTCGAGCATTTCAGCCGATACGCGCATCTGTTCTTTGAGCGTATCGTTGCCTTCGCGCGCTTTTTCGAGCTCGTTATTTAATGTATCGCGCACGCGCGCGAGGGCACTATCGGGACGGTTGTACGCCTCATCGAGCTGTTTGCGTAGATCGTCAACCTGGGTGCGCAGGGTCTCAAGATCCTCGGCTTGCACCGCGCCGGCCTTAAGGCGACTCATAAGCGAGCGGTTTTCAAGCTCAAATTGTTCGCGTTCGGCCTGCAACGATGCGCATTGCTGCTCCATATCGTGCAGCCGTTCGGTCAGGGCGCGTTTCTGACGGTCGGCGCTCAGTTGTTTTTCTTTAAGACCGTTGGCACGCTGCTCCACCTCATCTGAACGACGTCGAATCTCGGCCATCTCGCCGGCCATATCCGCTTGCCGACGGTTCCATACAGCCTCGTGATAATTTTTTACAGATTCTGAGATTGAATCAATATATTCACGCAGTCCGGTATCAAGCGAATCAATGAGTGCGCGGCGCTGTGCTTCGGGATCAACGCTGCGTTTCAGGAAGTCGGGCAACGATTGGTTAAATACTTCGAGCACTTGTGCAAATATAGCATCGCGACGCGCGGGGTCTATTTCCATAGGCTGCGGATCGGGGAGCGCGGCCTGCTGATTGGCATCCGCGGCAGTGTCAGTGCCGTCGGCATACAGTACGGAGTCGGCATCGTCGGCTGACGGCCCGAATCCGAAAAATGATTTAAAGGCAGACCAAAAACTCATAGCAGCATTAGATTGAAGGTGGATTAGAAGACTCGTTTCGCGCCACTACACCCTGACCGCGCAGACCATTGATGGCGATAGTGAGCGGAGCGGCAAAACGCACCACGCGGATGTATCCGTCGTCGTACTCGGCATCCATCGCATCCAGTATATCTGTGCGGTAGACCGCCTCGCCGCAACCCGGAGCCACGGTGAGATATCCCACACCGAAGGATGTGAGGTTATGGAAGAAGTGGGTGCCCTGACTCGGTTCGGGCACATACCCGTCAATGGCAGCTTCGGTGATCACACGGGCTCCGCTGATGTCAGACCAACGCACAGGAATACCCAAGGCAGAGTCAGACGACCCCCATCGGCCCGGCCCAATAAGCACATAGCCCTCGGAACGGTCGATAAAGCCGCGGTTGATATTGCGCAGGATGTCAACAAGCCGCGTGTTGCGCGACGAATCGAAAGCATCCGGGCGCACGTACACCACGCAGTGCACGCCCTCGATGTTGCCGTGGCCTATGGCTCTGGAGCTGCGCAGAATAATATCGCCGGCCGGCAGCGAGGCCATCATAGTGTCGCTCACCAACTCCTTACGGTCGATGATGGGGCGGATCTGCAGCCAGTAGATGTGGCCTTTGTCGGGCGATGATGAATTTATACCGGGGTTGATATTTCCGGCAAATTCGATTTCCACGGGGCGTTGCATCGCCTTTTGGCCATTGCTGAGCATAAATTCAATGGCCGGAGCAAGGGGATACACCTTGTCGCGCAGGATGTTGGCAAATGTCACCACCCGCCGGCCAAAGCCTGCCTCGCTATCGCGCAGGTAGCCGTCGCGGGCATCGTAAGTCGACACCATATATTGAAGCGCACCGGTGCCGGCCATCGACTGCACCGTGCGGGTTACGATATTGCAGGAATCATCGGTGGTGAGTGTAAGCGGTGTGGATTCGTTGAGCGGAAGGGCGCAGAAATTAGTCTGGGTCTGAGAGAGAGCCAGGTCCAGAGTAGAGGTCTGGAGCACCCGTTCGGGATATTTTGGCGAGAATCGCAGGCTCACACCGCCGTCCACAATATATTTGCCCAGGCCTACGGCCACCTCTGCCACACCATCCTCGGGGCGTTCATCGCCCAGGGGGTAATAGTTCAGAGAGCGACCCACGCCTGAGAACGACGGGAAATACAAACCATTGTGTTCGTTGCCCACAACCTCTTGAATGATCACCGCCATCTTTTCCTGGTCGATGACATTGGACGTAGCGGTCATATATTCCTTGCCGGCACGATAGAACACCGAGGCATACACGGCCTTGACAGCATCTGTGAGCGAACGCAGACGATCGGCGCGGTCGGTGTTCACCGGCACCATATAGGTGGAGTATATACCTGCAAAGGGTTGATAGTGTGAGTCCTCCAATAAGCTCGACGAACGCACCGCCAAGGGTTTGTCTATCACATCAAGCAGTGCATCAATATCGCCACGGAGCCACTCGGGGAGTCGTGCTTCAAGGAATCTCGCAAGGATTTCTTCATCGGAGGCATCGCTCAGAGCCAGCGGATACAGGTTGTTGGCCTCCATAAACTCATCGAAAATATCGGTGCATAGCACCACCGTGCGCGGAATCGAGATGGTCACACCATCGAAATTGTCGCATACGGGATTAATCTTGATAATCGAATCTATGAAAGCCAGGCCGCGCCCTTTGCCCCCAAGGGAGCCTTGACCGATGCGGGCAAAATTAGAATAACGGTCGAAACGATGGCGCAGGAATTCGGCCACCACACCACGGTTCTTCATCTTGCGATACCGCACGATCAGATCAAAGAAAAGCTTCTTTGCCTCGGCCATATTGTTGGGGTCGGAGCGATGTCGGCGAATGATGTCGGCTATTGGGAAAATCGCGCGTGAGTATAACCAACGCGAAATATCATTGCTCGACGCGTGATGATAAAGCGCTGCGTCGGGTATGTCGAAAATCTTTTGCTGGAGGTCTTTGAGGTCGTGCAATCGCATAATCTCGCGACCGCTCTGCGGGTCGCGGATCACAAAGTCGCCGAATCCGAAATTATCGCAGATAGCGTGGCCGAGGTCCACGGGGAGCTTTTTGGAGTTTTTGTCCAGAAATACTCCGCCCAGACGGCGCACATCAGCTTCATTCTCTACTTCGCTGCTCTCCACAATCAAGGGCAGATAGGGATCATTCTCGCGCAGATACTCGGCCAGACGGATACCGGCCTTGGAATCCTTGACACCCTCGCGCTTGAACGACACATCGCTAATCACCCCGAGCATATTATCTTTGTAACGGTCGTAAAGCGCCACGGCCTCCTCGTAGTCGCGGGCAAGCATCACTTTGGGGCGTCCGCGCATACGCATCATACGCTCGTGGGGGTTCAGAGCTTCGGTGGAAAATTCACGGCTCTGGGTGAGCAGGAACTTGTAGATATGCGGAAGCACCGAGGAATAGAAACGTACCGAATCCTCAACTACCAGAATCAACTGAACGCCCACATTGGAAATATCGTCGGCATTCATCTTGTCTTCAAGCAACTTGATTATGGCCAGCAGCAGATCCATATTTCCCAGCCACGAAAACACATAATCGATGTTGCTGAGATCCTCATTGGCCAACCGCCGCGACACCTCCTTCGAAAATGGTGTAAGCATCACCACGGGTGTGTCTGCAAAGGCAGATTTGATGGCGCGTATCCCGGCAAGACTTTCCGAGAGGTCGCCGGCGGGCATCACTATCACAAGGTCGAAATGCTGCGTGTGCATGGCCTCGATAGCCGCGTTAAAGTTGCTTATACGGGTGACACGTGGCGGCAAGCTCAGGTTGAGCGAGGTGTACTCCATATACAGCTGCTCCTCCACTCGGCCGTCCTCCTCCATAGTAAAGGCATCATAACGCGAGGCTATCAGCAGCACATTGAAAATGCGCCGCTGCATCAGGTCATTGAAAGCGGTATCTTTCAGGTATATTCCCTCAGCCGAATCTGCCATACCTTTGTCTTTTTTAATATATGATGCAAAGGTAACATATTTCGGCGTAATCCACAAATAACTAACTCTTAAAAATTAGACGATATAGATTTGCGTAGGATTGACGTTGCAATAAGTAAACTGACAGGACGCAGGCACAAATGTTCTGCCCCCGCGTCCTGTTATCAATATGCCACATAGCCGTCGGACATCCCGACAGACTTAACGCCCGATTAATCAGCCTTGTATCTGCAACCTTGATATAGCGACTCGTCCTCTATTGTCAAGTCCAGAAAATAGCGATCGTGAATATCTGTGGCCTTATCAAGTTCCTTACCATTGAGATACAGCCTGTCGCCCTTATGTCCTGCAGGCACGAAGTGTTCGAAATTCCATACCATTCCGCCACGAGGCCATTCTAATGTGACGTGAAACGTACGGTCTTCTTTTTTATATTCCCACTCTCTGTACCCGATATTAAGACAAAAGAATGATGATGTCATACAGTATGCGTTATAATCACGATAGAGTTTATCGTGAGACGAGAATCCATATATAGGAGTAAGTTGGGAATAATTATCTAAAGGATAATTGCCATTTAAGTCCATTTCACCTTCTTCATTAACTTTCCACAGTATATAGCATTTCGGAATGACCGCATCTGGCAGGAACCATTCATAAAAGTATGTACTGTCCTCCCAAGGATGCACCAACGCTCTAAGCACCTCATACTTTTGCTCTTTATGAGGGTCTGCTTCAATTTTAACGACAAACTCTTCGTTAATCAGAGAGTTCAGCTCCGGGTCAACGGTAAGCAGGTTTTGTCCCTCTTTTGAGAACAAACGAATGTTGAGATGGTTACTCCAGTTATAGGTAGGTTCATCGGGTTCATCGCTGCACGATACCGCCATACATCCGACCACACCCACGACGATTGCAAGCAAACATCGCATCGGCCAATGAATAAACTTAAATGAATACCGCATACTTTTTCAAATTTGAAATTGTAATTTTCCTCAATACCTTCACCCTCCTTTTCATATCCTTCATCGCGAGGATTGAATGTAGGATTAAGAAATATGAATGATTCGACATCCGCAAAGATAAGTATATATTTTTGATTTGGAAATAATATTTAAAATATTAACCTTTATTAACTATATAAACAAAACTACATATTCCCAACTTTGAATTTTCACAATCCTTTATTAAAAACTACCAAATTTCCACCACTATATACCTCACGGCAGAAAGTGATATTTCGTTAGCAGAACGCAGAATTTTACATCTATATCCTGGGGCCTTAGAATTACAAATAGTATCTTGCAGAATGAGATTGTCGGAAAATGGATATGCGACGGGGCACCGGGATATTAGCTCAGAAAGCATTCTTATCCGGGCGGAGCATATTCATGGCTGTGCGGACTATTATGCGCAGGTCGAGCAGGAAGTTCCAGTTTTCGATATACCATACGTCGTATTCCACACGTTTTTCCATTTTCCAGAGTTCGTCGGTTATGCCACGGTAGCCATTGACCTGCGCCCAGCCGGTAATGCCGGGCTTCACGAGGTGGCGCACCATATAGCGGTCGATGAGGTGTGAATATTCCTCGGTGTGCTTGAGCATGTGTGGACGTGGTCCGACGATTGACATATCGCCCTTCCACACGTTGATAAATTGCGGTAGTTCGTCAAGACTGGTGCGTCGCAGGAAATCGCCGAGGCGGGTTTTGCGGGGGTCGTCCTTGGTGGCCTGGGCGCGGTCGGAATCAACATTGACGCGCATAGTGCGGAATTTCAGGCAATCAAATGCTTTGCCCTTGTATCCGGTGCGTTTCTGTTTGAAATATATCGGGCCGGGGGAGGTAGCCTTGATTGCTATGGCCACAGGGACGTAAATCAAGGGATATAAGCACAGGAATACACTTGAAGCAACGAAGTCAAAGGAGCGTTTGAGCGCTCGGTTGATCGTCTTTTTCAGCGGATTGCGACGCACCGACAGCACGGGCATCGCACCCAGGTTCACTGTCTGAAACCCACGGCTTACATATCGCGAGATCTGTGGCACATAGAAAAATTCGGCCACATTATCGTCGGCTATTTTAACCACCCCGGTAAGGGCAGCATCGTGGCCGGGCATGGTGAAATATATCTGGTCGATTTCGTTGTCTTTGACAAATTGGTCAAGCTTATCCACCGACCCGCAATAATGGCCGTGGAAGCCCGGACGACATTCATCGTCAAAGAATCCCATTATACGATAACCGAAACCGGGGTCGTTCTCCATTTCGGCTGCAAGGCGCATAGCGGTGTTATTTGTGCCCACGATAGCCACCCGAGTATAATTATAGCCACGCCGACGGTGCTGCTTCAGGAGCTTTCGGGATATGAGCGACCACACCACAATCACCACTCCCACAATCAGATAGTATAGCCCGTAAAATCTTATACCCGGCGAGGGGAGATCAAACAAGGCCATAAGCGACAGGAAGAAAAGCGCGTGCAGCCCCACGCCGGCCAGGGCGTGCAGCACAGTGCGCTCCAGGCGTATTGCCCGCAGTGTGAAATAATCGCGGCGCGACTCGCCAACAAGCACAGGGATAAAGCTCGCGTTGACAAGCGCCAGCATAATATTGCATTCATGCAGCGATGGGCGAAGCTCGGGACACATCCACAGCACCAAACCAAAGACGGCATTAAACAGGAGCCAGTCGATGACAAGGAGCGCCGGGCGTATATACCGGCCTAATTTCGGAAATCTGCGGCTATTTGACAAATGGGTAAGATTATTTAAGGTGCGGGGTATCGGATGGTGATATAGGAGCTGCGTGCGGCGGTGTGTCTTTGTCACATATTCGGGATATATGACAAAGGCACATTCTGCCGCTGCAAATTAAATCTTTGAATCGAGAATGCGAATCTTTTGCTCCAGATCGGCAATATCGGCACGCAGGGCTTCCACTTTGCGCTCCATCTCGTGCACCATCGAGTTGCCCGATTTACTCTTTGAGGTGAGGAAGCCGAGGTTGTTTTCGTAGGTGGCGAGGTCGCGGCGGCGTCCTTCGAGGGCACGAGCGAGGCGTTCGCGTTCACGGTTGAGCTTGCCGGAGTCACCCTCCAGAGCAGCCACCGATTCCTTGAAGCGTTCACGGCGTGCTTCGGTGCGTCGCAGGTTAAGGGCATTGCGCACCTCGTCGCATTTGGCACGGAATTCTTCGTATATCTTATTTTTATCGCGGAAGGGTACGTGGCCTATTTCTTTCCACTGCTGCTGCACGTCGCGCAGGATTCCCAGAGCTTCCTCACGGGGAGTTTCGGGGGTGATGAGGCCTATGCGCTCAATGAGTTCGCGCTTGGCACGGAGGTTTTCCTGCTCGGTCTTGCGGATGTCACCGGTAGCTTTCTTCTTGGCTTCGAAGAAAGCGTCGCAAGCCTGCTGGAAACGATTCCAGACGGCGTCGCTATATTTGCGGGCTACGGTGCCTATGGTCTTCCATTCTTTCTGGAGGGCTACAAATTCATCGGTAGCAGCTTTCCAGTCGGTTGATTCGCGCAGGGCTTCGGCGCGTTCGGCCAGAGCGGTCTTGCGTGCCAGGTTGGCTGCCATTGCATCACGTGTCGAGTGATAATATTCGGCTTTGGCCGCAAAGAATTTATCGCAAAGGACGCGGAAACGGGCAAAGAGTTCGCGATTGGCCTTGCGGGCGGCGTGACCTGTGGCACGCCATTGCTCCTGAAGCTCGCGCACGGTCTTGGTGGCTTCATCCCAGGCCACGAATGAGGTGAGCTTCTCGATATCGATAGCCGCAAGCGCATCGCACAGGGCGGTTTTGGCTGCTTCGTTGGCAGCTTCTTCGGCCTTACGCGCTTCAAAATATGCCTGATAACGCTTGGCTACCTCGGCAGATGCGGCACGGAAACGATTCCATATTTCCTCGCGGATTTCCTTGGCTACAGGACCTACCTGACGCCATTTGTTGTGGAGTTCCTGAAGGCGACGATGAGCCACGATCACATCGTCTTCAACGATGAGGGTTTCGGCTTCGCTGATCAGGAGTTCTTTGGTATCGAGGTTTTTCTTGAAGTCGTAGTCGCGCAGTTCCTTATTTATTTTTAGATTGTCGGAATAATGTTCGCGAGCCTCCTGGAAGCGCTTCCACACAGCTGTTTCCTCGGTGGGAGGCACTTCGCCCAGGGCGTTGAATTCGTCCTGCAGCTCGCGGTAGCGGGGGAAAGTGCGGTTTACGTTGTCGGTATCCTCGGCCAGAGCGTTTATTTCGTCGATAATAGCCTGCTTACGGGCAAGGTTATCGGCACGTTCGGCTTCCACACGGGCGGTGTGCTCGGCGCGTTTGGCGCGGATAGCCTCAAGCAGGGCCTTAAATTCATCGGCTTCCTCGGCCGCGGGTTCTGCGTCATCTTTATGGAGAATATTGTGCATCTGACGCAGGCGACGGATGTCGTCGGGAGTGATAAGGGCAGCGTCTTTTTCCAGGACAGCCTTGGCATTTTCGATAAGCACTTCCTGCGTGAGGGCGGCAGCGTCGGCTGTTTCTTCGGCCTCGATTTCGCCATCGGTCATGATTTCCTCGGCAGCGGCTTCGGGATCCTGGTTGTCAAAAGTAGTGATTTGACCGGCGGCGTCCGACGCCGGATTCGTGATTTGGTCTTCGGCTTCAAAAGCCGAGCGGGGATCGGTATTCTCCATAATTAAATAATTAGATTGGCATAGGGTCAAGGCATAAAACACCTTTGACGCTCCAAAATTAGTTACTTTTTCTTAATTACCCAAATTTTAGAGATAAAAATGATATTCCCCGCGCACCCACACCGCTTATCAATCTTATATCGCTCATATTTTTATACGTCTTATATGTCTTATCAATCTTTTAAGTCTTCTATGTCTTATATGACTCATCCACCCATCTTAAACGTTAATTTATGTTATTTTATAGTACTTGGTATTGCATAGTACTATTTCTTACCCTAACTTTGCACCGAAAATAAAACACTGCTATGAATATCGACAATCTAAAATCGCAGATGCGCAAGGGCATGCTCGAATTTTGCGTGTTGCTCATTCTGAAGGAGCGCGCGGCGTATGCCTCCGAGATGCTCGCGGCCCTGAAAGAAGCCCACATGATTGTGGTTGAGGGCACGCTCTACCCGCTGCTTACCCGCCTGAAAAACGACGGCCTGCTCGCCTACAACTGGCAGGAATCCACATCAGGGCCACCACGCAAGTATTACAGCCTCACGCCGCTGGGCTATGAATTTCTGGAACAGCTCCAGGCTTCGTGGGACGAAATCTACAATTGCGTAATGCACCTGAAAAATAAGTAAACGCTATCGAAAACCTCTAAAAAACCAAGATATGAAAAAGTCATTCCCCGTAAACATCAGCGGCACGGTGTTTAATGTTGATGAAGATGCCTACGAGCTGCTCAACAATTACCTGGACCAACTGCGCAAGGCATTCCCCGACAATGAGGGAAGCGAGATTGTCAACGACATTGAGGATCGCATCTCTGAAATTTTCTGCGAGTCGTGCGGCGGCTCACGCGTCGTCACCATCAACGATGTTAACCTGATCATAGAAAAGATGGGTAAGCCGGCCGACATTAGCGACGGCGACGATTCAGCCGATTTTGACGGCCCCACTACCCCTCCGCCATATCCAGGCGCAGCATCGACGCCCACAGCTCAGCCGGCTATGGAAACGGGCGGACACAAAAAACTCTTCCGCGATATGCAGGACAAGGTGCTGGGCGGCGTGCTGGGCGGCTTGGCCGTATATCTGGGCTGGAATGCCAACATCATGCGCGTGCTGGTAATTATTTTGGCCGTATCAACCCATGTCTGGCCTGCATTTGTGTGCTATCTGGTGGCATGGATGGTGATACCTCCCGCGCGCACAATGCGTCAGGTGCTGGAAATGCGTGGCGAACGCGTCACTGTCGATTCCGTGAGCCAGTCGGTACTCAACAATATCGCATCTGAAAACGCTTCGAAGCGTGGATTCATCACCACCTTTCTATCAATCATAGCCAAAATAGTGCTCATATTCTTCGGACTGATAGGCGTGTGCGTTGGGCTGGGCGCCATGGCCATAGTTATAACAGTGCTTTGCGGATTGATCGTATTTGCCGTGTGTGGCTCCACCACCCTACTCGAAAATATAGACATATATGAAACCGGTGCCAGCGTTTGGGTATATGGTGGCGGTGCCCTCTGTGTCACCCTTGCCGTGCTGCTTCCCTGCGCCCTTCTCGGATGGTATTGTATTCGCTCGCTCAATCATCAGGCACATCTGCCGCAATCCACCATCATCACCCTGACCATCATCGAAATCGCCCTGATCATCGGCGGTGTCGTGCTCCTCAATGTAGCCGAGGTTACGATTCCCCTCGCATCAACGATGACGGCCGGAGCATGCACCCTTTACCTGTGTTAAAAATACTCCAATAGCATATTCAGTTCAGGGGGTTGCGCCGCGAGGCGCGGCCCTCTTTTTTCGCACAAGTATAATAATAACAGAAAACCTGCGTTATACATACATAAACAACAAAAGAGTGCCTATGAAAAAGACATCTACTCCCTTCGCCGTTACAGGCACCAGCTGCGAGGGCCGTCAAAACCTCTCGCCCCGAAAATCCACAATAGCTTTTCTGCGCCAGTTTGCGCGCGTCTATTGTCCGGCACCGTCGCCCGCCCTCCCCGGCATAATCCTCAACTGATCGCGACCGCGCCAAAACAAGAAGGTGTATCTATCCCCCGATACGATACACCTTCTTTTTCTTATACCTTGAATAATATAAAACTCGTGGAATTTGAATCCGGGGATTTTCTTATTCGGGAAAATTTGCGTAACTTTGCATCCGCTTTGCGCTTATGCGATGCATAAACCAAAATTGCTAAGTTAATGGATTCTACAAAACCGACACTTTTAGTTCTTGCTGCCGGTATGGGCAGCCGGTATGGCGGACTCAAACAGCTTGACGGCGTGGGTCCCCACGGTGAAACTATCATGGATTATTCTATCTTCGACGCCCTGCGTGCCGGCTTCGGAAAAGTTGTGTTCGTGATTCGCAAGGACTTTGAAAAAGATTTCCGAGACAAAATTCTTTCCAAGTATGAAGGTCACATCCCGGTTGAGGTGGTATTCCAGTCACTCGACAAGCTCCCCGAGGGCTATACCCTGCATCCCGACCGCACAAAACCATGGGGCACTAATCACGCCGTGCTCATGGGCGCCAAAGCCATAAACGAACCGTTTGTGGTAATCAACGCCGACGACTATTATGGACCCGACGCTTTCCGTGCCATCGCCAAAGATCTCACACGCCCACGCACGCGCAAAGGTGATTATTGTATGGTAGGATTCAAGGTGTGCAACACTATGACTGAGAATGGCACTGTGTCGCGTGGCGTGTGCACCACTGATGCCAATGGATTCCTCACCGACATCGTGGAGCGCGGAGGCATCGAGTTTGAAGCAGACCGCACCATCGCGTTCAAGGACGAAAACGGTCAGCGCCGCACCCTGCACCCCGACACTCCCGTATCTATGAATTTCTGGGGATTCACGCCCGATTATTTTGAGTTCTCTGATCGTGAGTTCCGCAAATTCCTTGATGCCAATCCCGACCCGCTGACAGGCGAATATTACATTCCCTCGGCCGTCAACACCCTGCTGCTTAGCGGCGAGGCTACAGTGAAGGTGCTCGACACCACGTCGCAATGGTTTGGCGTCACATACGCCGACGACCGTGAAGGCGTGATGCAGAACCTTGCGCGTCTGCATGCCGACGGCACCTATCCCGAAAAACTTTTCAACGATTAACCACACACATTCATCCATAGATTCCCCAGGTATGAAGTTTGTAATTCTCGCCGGCGGCAAAGGTAGCCGGATGCAGGCAGATGGCGCCACATGGACCAAGCCCATGACACCCCTTCTTGGGCAACCTATGATTGGCCGGCTCATCGACCAAATGCTTGATTGCGGTGCCGAAGCCGTGCACATCGCCGCCAACCCTGCAATGGATGATATGATCCAATACCTGACCCACCGTGCAGAAAAGGATCCCCGCATCGTGGTGCGTCCTATCGTCACCGATAATTCATACGAAAGCCTGCGCGAGGGCGCGCGTGGCATCCAAGGGCCGTTCGTGGCCTCAACCGTGGATGCCATTGTTGACTCTGACGAGCTAAGCCGCTTTGCCGATATGACACGGCGGATGCCCGCCGGTCACGGTGCTATGGGTTTGATGCGCAATATCGAGGACGAAACACCCCTGTGGGCCAACGTACTCCCCGATGGCGAAATCATAGACTATTCGTGGGAAAAAGAGCCGTTTGCTTGCGGTGAAATAGCGTCGGCCGGCATTTATGGACTGTCTGACCGCGCTATGCAGCGGCTTGCCGCATCCGAAATTTACCCGACATCGCTGAGCCACTCGCAGCAGATTTTAGCCCGCGACCCGCTGTTTATGCTCCACAGCTTCTTTTTCTCGGAAGCGTATGATGTGGATAACATGAACGACCGCGCTTCGGCCGAAAAATTCCTAAAACAGCACTGATGCAGGACGGTCAGTTATCCAAATCGCTGGTGGACGCTCCCGAAAAGTGTCATCTATCGCTGCTCATCGACCGACGTACGGTGTATGTGTTCGTCTCCCCGATTGCGCCCGACGACACCACCCGCCCAATTGTGGCTGCTTTGCAAGCCGACATCACCGCGCCCACGGTAGCCAAAGCGTTTCAGGAGGTGGTGTATGCCAATCCTATGCTCCTGCTCCCCTTCGGCCGGGTGACGGTGATGATAAACGCTCGCCGATATTTCTGGTTGCCAGCCGAAACAGCTGCCTGCGCCGACGATGCCGCCCGAGCCATGGGATTCGATTTAGGTAAAGACACTGAATGTCTGACCGCCGAGTCCGACGGTCTCAACACTCTGGTTATGCTCCCCGAGGCCCCTTTGGTCAACTTCATCCGCCGCACCTTCCCCGATGCCAAATTAACTCATCCTGCCGCCAGGCTCGTGGCCTACCTTTACCGCACCGAAGCCCCCCAACCGCGCCGCGTGTTTGCCGATCTGGGCCACGAATCGCTCACCGTAGCCGTATTCGACGCCGCCGGGCTGGCTTTATGCGGGTCATATCATCCCACCGGGGTCGAGTCGCAGACATATTATATAGTGGCTGCCACCCGCTCTGCCGGCCTTGATCCTGCCGACACTCCCGTAACTGTAAGCGGTGCGCCCGACTCCCGGCCTGCCCTAATCGCCGGCCTGCGCCGTTTTGTAAAAAATGTTATGCCGGCCTCGCTGCCCGCCGATGTTGCCGATAGCAATTTTATCCCCTACCCACTTTTAATCAGTCAGATATGCGAATAATACGAGGAAAATACGGTCGCCGGCGTTTCGATGTGCCCACCAACATCACGGCCCGTCCCACCACCGATTTCGCCCGCGAAAATATATTCAACGTCATTGAAAATCTTGTGGATCTGGAAGGCGCGCGAGCACTTGACCTCTTTGCCGGCACCGGCGCCGTATCTTTTGAATTTCTGTCGCGCGAATGCGCATCGGTCACCGCGGTGGAAAAAGCCGCCACACAATATAATTTCATTCGCAAAGTGGCCGCGCAACTCGGCGACGACAATATTCGCGTGATACGCGGCGATGTGTTCAAGTTTCTGGACACCGTGGCCTCGCCTTTCGACATCGTATTTGCCGACCCGCCCTATCAGCTCGAAAATTTCGCTGAGATTCCCTCTAAAATTTTAGGTAGCAAAGCCGTAGCACCAGGCACTCTGGTGATTGTGGAGCACAGCAAAAACTACGACTTCTCCACCCTCCCCGGCTTTATGGAGCACCGCGCCTACGGCTCGGTCAATTTCTCTATTTTCCGCGTGGAAGGCGAAACGGAAGCCTGAACTAAACGCCTGGCCCACTTGTTTCGTTGATAAACATATTCTTCAAAAAATGAAAGTATTAGTAATCAACGGAAGCCCGCAGGTGCACGGTTGCACCGCCCGCGCCCTTGACGAAGTGGAGCGCACCCTGCACCAACAAGGAATCGACACCGAACGCATCGAAATCGGCAAAAAAGACATTCGCGGCTGCATTGCTTGCCAGTATTGCTGCACTCACGGTAAGTGTGTGTTCAACGATGCCGTAAACGAAACTGCCCCCAAATTTGCCGATGCCGATGGTATGATCGTGGGCACTCCCGTATATTACGCAGGCTCCAACGGACAGCTCCACGCTTTCCTCGACCGTCTGTTTTACAGCACTTCCGACACCATCAACCCCGCGATGAAGGTTGGTGCTACAGTGGTGTCGTCGCGGCGCGCCGGCAGCACTTCTGCATTTGCCGATTTGAATATGTTCTTTTCGATGAACTCGATGCCCATCGCCACCTCAACTTATTGGAACGAGGTCCACGGTTTCACACCCGAAGATGTAGAAAAAGACCTTGAAGGACTCCAGACTATGCGCAACCTGGGCCGAAATATGGCCTTCCTGATCAAGGCTATCGCAGCCCAGCGCCAGGCCGAGGGCGACATTCCCGAGCAGGAACACACCTACTTCACCAGCTTCCCCGACCACCTCTGATCACCGCTTGCGCATTATCGGAGGGTCGATATTCTCGGCTCGTTTGAACAATGAACCGGTGGGACACACAAACCGGCAATAGGGACGCGTAACCACCGCCGACAATGCCACTACCACTATCGCAGCGCCGATTATCCACCACGAAGCCGATCGCACCTGAAACGCCTGAAACAGCTCGTAGTCCATCCATACGGTAAAGCAATCGGTCCAGAGCATAACCATCAGCGCAAACCATAGAATGCGTCGGAATGTGGTCAGTGCTTTCACCGTGCCTTTCGACATCCGTATCTTATAGCCACATACCTGAGCCATCAGTTGCTGTGCCGACCCTAACGGACAAATATGGTTGCAATAATGCTCCGGACGCCCAAATAACGGATACACAAAGGCCGCGATAAGCATTGCTATGGCCACCAGTCCGGACGGCAATGCCATTCCCTCTGCCATATACTTAAGTATCAGATAATAATCAAGGAACATCCCGGCCCAAAATCCCAGCACTATGATGTTGGCCACAAGCTGCACGTTATGATATATCCTGCTTTTGACAAACAGCGGCACGATGCAGGCGCATAGCGTCACGGCAAATGCTATCCATACCTTCGGCGAGCTTCCCGACGGTGTGCCACGCCGGTTCACATGTTCATAGCAAGCCAACCCCGCGCGCACATTGTTTATAATTGCCGACGAGGAATACGTAGCCCCGCTCACACCATCCACCGGCGCATCCAGAGCTTCGGCCACTGTAAGACCATCCCACGATGTAAGCAGCGCCGAGGCTCGACGGAAAAACGATGGTGTCTCCACATTTTCAAGGGCCGTAACCCCGGCAATCCGGCCGTCGCGCACAGTGATATCCAGAGGCACCGGACCGGCATAGCCGTTGATTGTGCCCGCGAGCGTCGCGGTGTGTATTACCAACGCTCCGTCAGGCAGATAGGATATGGAATCAACCCGTGCGGTATTGGCATCGCCGGTATCCTCGGAATAACCGAATATAGCTTTATTTACCATTATAGTAGCCGCTGCCAACATTACCAGCACGAGCAGCAGACTAAGCAATCGCGTTGTGAATTTCATGCCACAAAGGTAATTATTTTTTTGCACAATTGGCAAAATATAACGATATTTGTCGCAAAAAACCAAACTATGACATTCTACACCAGCGAAATAAAAACCGGTGCGCCGCAAGTGTTCAAATCAGACACTCAACGCCTCATATACCATACCCTTGACAACGCCGCAATAGAATACACCCGAATTGATAGCGACCCTGGCGTTTCGATGGACGACTGCCTGAACATCGACCGCGCCTTTGGTATCCGCACCGTCAAAACCATCCTCCTCACCAATCGCCAGAAAAATAAATTTTGGCTTTACGTTACCCATGCCCGCAAGTCGTTCATTACCAAAGAATTCGGCGCATCGCTACAAATCCCCCGGGTTTCTTTTGCCGACGAGGACACTCTGCTTAAAATCTTAGGCACCCCGCACGGCGCAGCCACACCTTTCGCGCTGCTCCGCCCCGAGGCCGCCGAGGTCACCTTCGTTATGGATAAGGATGTTGCTGCGCGCGATAAAATCGTAATCACCGATGGCCACCCCTGCGGTTTCATCGCCATTGCAAATTCCGACCTCTTCCGTTTGCTTGGCAAACAACCCCTGCTAATCGAAAACCCCGCCGAAATCGTCCCCCCGGCCGACGGTATCCTTCATCTCTGAAAAGTTAGTTCTATATCTAATTTATGCCGTCACTTTAGCTTAACTAAGCCTTATCACCTCACTATGAAAATTGCACGCCTGCTTTTATTGCTTTTCGTTTGTTTTGCCACTGCCGCCCCTTGCGCCCACGCCCAATTGGTGGAAAAGGCCGGCAGCCTCATTCGTAACGTTTTTAACGACTCTCCCGCCGACTCGCTCCCGGTCGTAGCGACTCCCTCCGAAGCATATCAGCAGCACGTGCACGATTCTTTGCTCATTGCGCAATTGACCGCCCGCATCGAAGCGCTGGAAAATGGCACAGCTGCAGCCGGCCTACCCGCCCCGGAAGCGCAAACCGCCGATACCGCCGAAACGCTGGCCACCGAGCTTGTGGCTGCATCTACCCCCCCGGAGCAGTCCGGCAACCGTATGATCCTCACTCGCATAGCTCTGTTTGTCCTCGTACTCGTGGTGCAATACCTGCTAATCAGGCTCACCAACTATCTGTTCAGACGGCTGCGACGCCACATCATTCGCTTCAAGCAACGCCGGCTGCGCCCCCTTTTCATCCGCGATTATGAGGTGCTCAACACCCACCAGCAATGCCGCATCCTTATATTCCTGAGCAACATCTTGCGCTGGATCGTGCTACTTATTCAGCTCACATTCAGCGTGCCCATCATGTTTGCAATCTTTCCGCAGACTGAGGACCTCGCATTCCGTATCCTTGAATACATCCTCGACCCCATCAAGATGGTTTTATCGGCCATAATTGCCTATATTCCAAACCTCTTCATAATACTTGTAATATGGGTATGCGTGCGCTATGCCATTAAGGGATTGGGATACTTCGCCCGCGAAATCGAAAACGAAAAACTCAAAATCAACGGTTTCTACCCCGATTGGGCACGTCCCACATTCAACATCGTCCGCGTGCTGCTCTGGGCCTTCATGATTGCCATGATCTACCCCTACCTGCCCGGTTCTGATTCCGGAGTATTTCAGGGCATATCCGTGTTTGTCGGCCTCATTGTATCGCTCGGATCAAGCACCGTTATCGGCAACATCATCGCCGGTTTGGTAATCACATACATGCGTCCGTTCAAAATCGGCGACCGCATAAAGCTCGACGACACCACCGGAAATGTAATCGAAAAAACACCTTTCGTCACCCGAATCCGAACACCCAAAAACGAGGTTGTAACCATTCCCAACTCGTTTATCATGTCGTCGCACACCGTCAACTATAGCGCGTCGGCACGTCAATTCGGCCTCATCATACACACCACCGTTACCATCGGCTACGACGTGCCCTGGCGACAAGTCCACCAACTCCTGATCAACGCCGCAAGGCTAACACCCGGTGTGCTCGCCGATCCCAAACCATTCGTCCTTGAAACCGGGCTGGCCGACTACTATCCCTGCTACCAGATCAACGCCTACATTCGCGATGCCGACTCGTTAGGCCAAATCACCTCCGACCTGCATCAGAACATCCAGGAAGAATTTGCCCGCGCCGGTGTCGAAATCATGTCACCCCAATACATCGCCACCCGCGACGGCTCCGCCTCCACCATCCCCCAGGACTAACAGCTCCCCCACCGGATGGCACCGGGAGCGACGCCGCTCTGCGGTGTCGACACACTACCGGACGGCCCACCGCGCTGATTTCCAGCAAATTGGTAGGGACGCAAAAATTTTGCGTCCACCGCCGGATGGCACCGGAAGTATCACATTTCAACTCATTAATTTACAGTGTATTGCTGGTTTTTGCGTCCACCGCCGGACGGGGTGCGCGCCAACAATGAAGCTCACACCAGCGTCAACTTCAGCTTATCGTAAAACGCCCGAAATGTAGGCTCTTGAAGCATCGATTCCAGTACCTTTTTCTGCGACCAGAAGCGCGGTGGCAGCTCGCCCTCGTGCACTTCGAGTTCGTAATTAAACTCCGGGCAATTCAGTGCCTGACGCACCCCCGCCATAATTATATCGGCACTCTGGGTCAGCATCGTAGCCACCACGGGGTTATCGAGCACCAGCACCCAGCGACCGTCGCGCAGCTCGGGCACGATGCGCAGCAACTCGGAGCGCAACACCCCCTGAGCCGCAGGGAGCGAGTTGGCGTATGATGTCCATCCCTCGGCTACCATCTCGGCAGTCAGGTCGGCTAAAGAGCGTGTCGGGGCAGCATTAGCCTCGGCATAACGCGCCGTGGGGCGCACATTGTCGGCTCCGGTAACGCCCACACGTAGCACCGTGGCACCCTTGCGCCGCGGCGGTGGCACCGCCGCCGCGGCCTGCGCCGCAGGTGCCTCCCCATACGTGGCCGGTGCCGGTTCGGCCACAACGGATGCGGCCGGTGATGATGCCGGAGTCGAGGTGGCCTGCACGGCTACCGGCTTGATGGGTTTGAGTCTGGACCCCTCTCCCTGGCCACTTTTACGCGGGGAGGGGTTCAGAAGTTGGGCGATACGAATCAGTGCGAGTTCTACAAGCAGCTGCTTATTTGATGACGTGCGATAATTCAGGTCGGTTTCGTTGCAGATACCCATCGCCTCATAGAGAAATTCGGGCTTGAGCTTCGATGCCTGTTGCGCCAGGGTATTGCGCACATCTTCGGGCTGATCGAGCAGGGGCAGTGTCACCGGGCTGCACGCCATCATCAAATCGCGCAGGTGGGCGCCCAGGCCGTTGATAAAGAAATGCGAATCGAAACCCTTGGCGCGCACTTCGTGAAATACCGACAGCGCTGCGGGAATATCATTGGCCATAAACGCATCCACCAGACGCACATAATAGGCCGAATCAAGCACATTGAGGTTTTCGATTGTGCTCTGGTAAGTGATATTTGAGCGGGATGACGCCGCCACCTGGTCAAATATCGAGAGGGCATCGCGCATAGCTCCGTCGGCTTGACGCGCTATGACATTGAGCGCCGACGGCTCGGCGGTAATACCCTCGCCGGCTGCCACACGCGCCAGGTGCGACACCATATCCTGCACCGTGATGCGGTTGAAATCGTAAATCTGGCAGCGCGACAGTATAGTGGGGATAATCTTATGCTTTTCGGTTGTGGCAAGGATAAACACCACGAAATGCGGCGGCTCCTCAAGGGTTTTGAGGAAGGCATTGAATGCCTGCGACGACAGCATGTGCACCTCGTCGATGATAAACACGCGATACTTGGCGTTGGTCGGTGGCACCTGCACCTGGTCGATGAGCTGGCGCATATCCTCGACCCCATTATTTGAGGCGGCGTCAAGCTCCACGATGTTCATCGACGCACCGGAATTAAACATCCGGCACGATTCACACTCGTTGCAGGCCTCGCCGTCGGGGGTGCGGTTTGTGCAGTTGATAGTTTTGGCGAATATACGCGCGCAGGAAGTCTTACCCACACCTCGCGAGCCACAGAACAGATAGGCATGGGCAAGCCTGCCGGTGGCTATAGCATTTTTGAGTGTACTGGTCAAGGCTTCCTGTCCCACAACCGACGAGAATGTCGTGGGGCGGTATTTCCGCGCCGATACGATATATGGTTCCATACGGCAAAGGTAGTTAAAAAATATCGGGTTACCAAATCGAATTTCGACGATTCGGCAACCCGTGGGTCTACATATTCATCAATTTCTGTCAGTTGACCTCGTAGGCACCTATTGTGCCCCGTCGGGGTGTGCCAAGGCGGTCGATCGCGGCGTCGGCCGACGTCGGTGCCGTGGCCGCGCCTATTGCCTCACTTTCGGGCTTCAGGGTGTAATCAAAGATGTATTCATCTCGCACGGTATTGAATAGCGGGTCGGCATTCCAGAGGCAATTTATAAAATTGTCGTCATCAGAGCCGTCGCTTTTCAGCAGGCACGATTCTATCACCACCGGCAGCCCGGTGAAATCGCCGTGCGACAGGTCGGGTCCCAGTCCATAGATAATTGTGTTGGTAAATTGGGCTTTCAGGTAGGGGGCTCCGGAGCCATTGTCGGTTTCCTCGTCGAAATGGTCGAGGGTGACAATCGGTTGGCTCGGCGCCACAAACAGATAGTAGTTGGACAAGGTACAATGTTCAAAGCGATGCTCGCCACCGCTCAGATACACGGGCGAATCTGCGGCTTCGGCCATCTCGCAGCCTATGGCCTCTATGCGGGCATCGTAGGCTTCAAGCACCGATCCGCCGGAATTGCGCAGGCGGGTGTTCACCATGCGCAGGGGGGCTTCCATCACTGTCACGCCCTGCCAGGTATTGCATACATGGGCGTAGCTCAGTTCATTGTCGGCCGAGGTGGGGGTGAAGAATATGCCGGTCCACTGCCGCGACATGATGTCGAACGATATATCGGCGGCCACATTACCGGTGCGGTCGCCGGCAAAGGTGATCTCGCGGCCCTGCTCGCCCACGGCTTTCAGGGTGCCGCGCACCACCATCATCGCGCCGTCGTGGAACATAAACTCGGCGCCGGGTGCCACGGTTAGCGTAGCTCCGGGTGCCACCACCAGCGAATCGAATACCTGATAGGGCTTGCCGGCTTCAAGGCGCGTATCTCTATCGATGGTGACACCGCGCAGGCGGGTGACATCGCGCCCCTGGGCCATCAGGGGCAGCGAGCGCTGCACGCCGTTGGTCAGGAAATCAAGGCTGGCTTCAACCACCACGGGCACATCGCGCTCGTTGGCCGACAGGGTAGCCTCAACAAAGATAAAGATGGAGTCGTTGGCTCGAATTTCTACATTGCTGAACTCGCGGCCGCTGAACCCGTCGACATTCAGGCGGAACATCCCTGCCGCCGGGCCGCTCAGCCCCACTTTGCTGATCATCATACCCTTATCGGCGCGGTTATACACCACGAAACGCGAGGTGGTAGAGGGTTGCTCGGTGAGGATTGTGCCCATTCGCAAGGTGTCGACCGAAAACTCGGGCTGATCGGAGCCTGAGGAGGAAAAGCCGTCCTCGATGCATCCGGCAAGGCACAGAAATGTGATTAAGACAAATATGTAGGAGAGATATTTCATACGTTGATTCTGTATTTGTATATTATTTAACGTAAAAGTGCGTTATATATTGTACTGCGCCGAACCATTCTCCACGGCGCGATGTTAATAAAATACGCAACAACTATTATTGACTTATGCTTAAAATCGGAAAATATAATACCCTCACCATTGCCCGAGTAGCCGAGCACGGGGTATATCTGGCCGACGAGGCCGGTACTGAAGTGCTGCTCCCCAACCGTTATGTAACTGAAGATATGAAACCCGGACAGCAGCTTCGGGTGTTTGTGTACACCGATTCCGACGACCGTCCCGTGGCCACAACTGACACACCATTTGCCACAGCCGATGAATTTGCCTTCCTACAAGTGCGCGATGTCAACTCGGTGGGCGCGTTCCTCGATTGGGGTCTGCCCAAAGATCTGCTGGTACCCTACTCCCAGCAGAAATCGAAAATGAACGCCGGCGGTATATATCCCGTCTACGTTTACCTTGACACGGCATCGAAACGCGTGGTGGCTTCAGCCAAAATCGAAAAATTCATCGGCAACGTCTTTCCCGACTATCACCCCGGCGACAAAGTGAAAGCCCTTGTCATAGAACACACCCCCATCGGCTATCGCACCATCGTCGACAATCGTCATTGGGGTATGATCTACAACAACGAGCTGGAACGCCCGCTGGAAATCCAGGAAACAGTGGATTGCACCGTCAAGAATGTACGCGACGACGGCAAAATCGACATCGTGCCATCGGGTCGTGCAGCTGCCGCTACCGACCGCCTTGCAAAGCAGATTATCAACGAATTGCTCCTTGCCGGCGGCAAGCTGCCCATGTCAGATTCCAGCAGCCCCGAAGAAATACGCGCCTCATTCAATTGCAGCAAAAAAGATTTCAAGAAAGCCCTCGGACACCTCTACAAAAGCGGCAAAATCCTCATAGGCCGCGACGAAATCTCCCTCGCCTGACCCCACCGGGAGCACACACCGGGGGCGACGCCGCATAGGACACACCACATAAAGGCAGCCAGCCGGACCCTCACGGGCTCGGCTGGCTTCGGTTTCTTTTTTGCTTAATTGATTTTATTTACTATGTTCTTTCTATTTAGTTTTTTCTAAGGTCATTTACGTCTACGGACTGAGCGGGTGGCCGACGAGGATCGGGACGCGCTCGATTCCTTGACTTTGGCCGGTTTTTTGGTAGATTTTTTGGTAGAAGAATTACCGCGGGATGCACGTGCGCTCTTGGCAGGTTTTTCGGTTTCCTTCACAGCCTCGGCAGGGGTGTCGCCATCGGCTTCACCGGCAGCTTTGGCGGCCAGTTCGGCTTCGGCGGCTTTGCGTGCTGCGAGTTCCTCGCGGGTGGGGGTCCAGAGGCGGTCCTCAAAGGTATCCAGACGTGCCTGGATTGAATCCTGAGCGCGCTTGCGGTCGTCGGGATCAGGATAGAGCTGCGCCATCGACTTATTTTTGAGGTTGCGGGTCTTGTAAATATCACCCTTGTACATATTCAGATTAAAGAAATCGTCGTAGGTGCAAGTGGGTGTATTATTGTCGTCGTTCACAAAAATCATCTGCGAAGCCAGGTAGGGGCGGAGGTCGGAATATTTGATCCAGAACATGGGATAGCGCACGGCATCGCCGCCAAAATCACCGGCGCGGTGAAGCACCGGACAGATAGCCTCGATTGTAGGCTTCAGGCGATTGTTGCGTGTGTCATATACCCATTTTTCTATCACGTAATATGAGAGCACCTCGTTTGAGGGCACATCAGCCTCGTCGATTTCAAACTTCGGATTTTTATCGGTTGAACCCTTGGCCGGCGTGTATATGATATAGAAACGGTCGAGGATGTCCTTGACTTTTGATTCGTATTTCTCGGTGAAAATCTCGCGGCCGTCAAGATATTCGTAAGCCTTGAGCTGCCCGGAGGCGAGCAATCGCATGATGATGCGGAAGAGGTTTTCCTGACCGTCGATCGGCTCCTCGGGAAAATAGAGGGCGGCATTCTTATCGTCCTCAAGGTCGATCTGACGGTAGATGATACGCATCCACTGCTGGTCGGCCTCGGAAAGCGAGGAATTGTCGGCGGCATAGAAACCCTGCATACGCTCGGTGATTCCGGGCGTCTGTTCGGTCTGCCGGTTGCGGTCGTTTCCGGCGCGACGCCGCACGGGTGCGGAAGACGAGGATTCCTGAGCTGATGCAGCGATGACACCGATCAGCAGGATAATGGCTGTAAGGGTATTGCGGATCATTTATGAGCGTTTTGATAGATTACTTAGTTAACAATGACTTCCATGGGTGAGAGGTCGCGGGTGATACCATCTGGGCCTATGGCCTTGATAGCTGAGATATAGAAGCGTTTGCCACGCTGGAGGCGCTGGAAGGCCTGGCGCTGGCGCTGCGAGAATGATGCACCGTCAGAGTTCTCAGGCATCGCATTGCCCATTGAGTCGAAGAATACGGTCTGGAAGCTCACCACCTTGAAGGGGGTGTCGAGCAGGCCGTCGTCGATGGCGGCTTCAAGGCCGGGGGCTTTGAG
>CAZHDH010000013.1:0-42828 GCA_964531245.1 uncultured Bacteroides sp.
ACGTCGTAACAAATTACAATGTCTTTAAGGTACATATTTATGGTCTTTTGTGAATTTTTGGATCAAGTTCTTTTTGTTTACGTAGTCTCGACGCCCTCTGACAGCAGACGATTCTCCTCGTTTCTGATAATAAATGTTAGTTCGTGAGTCTCATTTGAACTGTCGGAAATACTCATCTCCGCTTTGGAGGCGTAGATAGATGGGGCCGTACTGCTTGCTAATAATGAATTTACTCACATTGTTAGAATCATTCTCATTGGTGTAAAGTGTATGGTTGCCATTACATTCATCAACTATAATGCAGTCTTTAAATTCATGGTTGCCGACCGTCACAGTTTTGACATCGGATAATGTGAGGTTATTTTTATACAGATTCCCAATTCTACTTTGAATGCGAAATGAATCATTCGCTGCATATTTTATTATATGTAAGAATCCTTCTTTATCAATTCTATTACTACGGATTTTAAAATCGTACCAGGCTCCAGCATCCTTGTAATCCACGCTCCCTCCATGCCAATTAAACTGCAGTGGATTTTGGGCGTTATCAATCCCATGCGAATAAGTAAACACTTTTGCATGCTCTCCCGTGGTAGAAACCATCACCCTCTCCAGGTCTTTTTTGTTATACACCCATTTCAATTCATTCGGTGTCAGTTCTGCAACTTTGAGATAAAACAACCCAAAGCAGGCCTTGAGCATCACCAGTGAAAATAATGTAACAAATATTCTAACGACAATTTTCATAGTTATTCTGGCTTAATTGGTGCTAATGCCTTAACAATTTCATCTATGGAGTGAGTTGGCCTAAATCCGGTTGTTACTGGAAGATAGGATCCATCAGCACCAAAACGTAGCCCCACTTGAAGCACAGTTAAGGGGTCTACATATTTCTGGGTTCCATAAATCTTATCACTCGCATTCACGTCGTAACAAATTACAATGTTTTTAAGGTACATATTTATGGTCTTTTGTGAATACCGGGATCAAGTTCTCCTTTGTCACGTAGTCTATCAGCATTTTTTTTCTCAGCTGCTAAGGCATTTTTTCTGGCATCTGGACCTGCAGGAAATTCTTGTACAACTTCTGAGTCATATTTATTCTTGTGCGCCAAGAACACTGCTGAGGCTTAGCATAATGGCTGTGACGATGTTGGCTTTCATTGAGTAAAATAATTTTTGTCCAAAGATACTACACGAACATTCCTTAATACAAATTTTGAAAGACTATTTAATAATTATTAACAATATCTTTATCGCATTATTTTTTCCGCCTTTTTTATGGCTGTATTATACCCTTTTCGTAATAATAGCCTGAGCGGAAACTGTCATACTTTTGTATGCTCTACGGCATTATGTTTATGGTGGGTTGAACCTGGTAATGGATGTGCGTGTTTCCAATATAAAGGATAATATATTAAGTAACTCTCAAAAATTAGTTTATATTATGGACTATATTTTAAACCCTGCGGGCCGATATATCTTTGCTTGTCTTGACGCGCCTTTTGTTCTTTTCGCTCAGTCGCGTAGCTCGCTACGCTCCTTTACTCAAAGGACAAAATGCATCGTCAATCCTACGCAAATCTATATCGTCTAATTTTTAAGAGTTACTTATGAATAAGAAAATATACCTGGCCGGGGGATGTTTCTGGGGCACAGAACACCTTATGTCGCTGGTACCGGGCGTTACCGATACCGTAGTTGGATATGCCAATAGTCTGGTGCCAGACCCATCGTATCAGATGGTGTGTACCGGCCGCACTGAAGCTGCCGAGACTGTCGAAGTATCTTACGACCCCGATCGCATCGGGCTGTCTGACCTGCTGTTTCTATATTTCCGCAGCATCGATCCCACCACCATCAACCGTCAGGGCAACGACATCGGCACACAATACCGCACGGGCATTTATTATACCGACCAGGCCGATCTGGATGTGATACGCGCGGTGGTGGCTACCGTGGCGCGCCGATACAGCACGGCTCTGGCCGTCGAGGTCGAACCTCTACAAAATTTCTACCCCGCCGAGGACTATCATCAATCATACCTTGATAAAAATCCCGGCGGATATTGCCATATCAATCCCGCACTGTTTGCCGAAGCCAGGGCTATGACCCCGCGCGCCGGGGAGGATAAGGAAGAACTGCGCCGCCGACTCACCCCCCTGCAATGGGAAGTGACACAGAACGGCGCCACAGAGCGTCCGTTTGTAAACGAATACGACCACGAATTTAGCCCCGGTATATATGTTGACATCACCGACGGCACACCGCTTTTCGCATCATCACGCAAATATGATTCAGGCTGCGGATGGCCGGCTTTCACACGCCCCATCAGCGATGATCTGATTACGGAACACCTCGATACTTCGTTCGGCAGGATACGCACCGAGGTGCGTTCCTCATCCAGCGGAGCACATTTAGGCCATGTGTTTCCCGACGGCCCCGCCGACCAGGGTGGCCAGCGTTATTGCATCAATTCAGCAGCCCTGCGCTTTATCCCGGCCGACAGAATGCAAGAAGAAGGCTACAGCGAATATCTGCCGCTTATAGAAAAATAACAAGAAGGGTTAACCGACGTTAAGCATAGTTAAAAGCAAAATTCGCTTTAAACCATTAGAATATTTGCGTGTCTTAATAACAGAGATAAGCAAAATATTAACAACAATAATAAAAATGAAAAATGACTATGTTTAAGAAAATATTAACCCTTACCCTGGCCGCAGCCCTCTTTGCCGGAACTTCCGCAATGGCACAGGCCACCACTGACACCGTTACCAAATGCGAAAAAACCTGCGGTCGTACCTGTCATAAAAAGCAGTCTAACGAGTTTGCCGGTATCACCCTCACCCCCGAGCAGCAGGCAAAAATCGAAGCTGTAAAGGCTGAATTCCGTAAGGATGCAAAAGCTACCAAAGAAGGAATGCGCAAGGCTGAAGCCAAAGGCGAAAAAATGGCCAAGCGTGGCGAAAAACAAGGTGAAAAATTCATTGATAAAGCCAAAGACAAAGGTCAGCAGCTGGTAGGCCAAGCCAAGGAGCAGGGCGAAAAAGTGGTTGGTAAAACCAAGGAAGAAGTACGCAAAATGAAAGGCGAAGGACGTCGCGATGTCAATAAAGCCAAGCGTGCCGAATACCTCCAGAAGATGAAGGAAATCCTCACTCCCGAGCAGTACACCACCTATCTGGAAAACCAGGCCAAAGCCACTCCCATGCGCCGCGGCGACAAGCATCACGGCAAGATGCACAAACCCGAACAGGCTAAAAAAGTAGAACAGAAAAACTCCTAAAAAACTATCTGACACCCCCGCCGGGATACGCCCTATATCAAGGACGTATCCCGGTATTTTTTGTATCCATAAAGCTATAAAAACCGTGTTGATAACTATGTGGATAACTATGTTAATTGGGTGTTGATTACGCCCGGTCGCTCCCCGGCCGGATAGTATGCACCCCTGCCGTGGCCCGGTTTGTAAACCTCTGTCTCGGGGTTATTTTATAGTTTTTATACAGGTTTTGAATGATTATTCCCGAGTTTTTTATTAACTTTGCACTTTATAAACACGGTGTTGATAAGGTTTGGAACTCGCTGTAAGTCAATATCAATAGTTGTTGATAACGTGTAGATAACGGCAGCATTGATTTTGATAACCTAAAAATGCAAATTTTAGCACTCCAAGTTATGAACTTATTGACACCCCATTATTGTTACTTGGTATTTTTGGTTTAAAAAATTTTTTTCAAAAATCCACTAAAGAAAAAATATATGGGTGTTGAAAACTCCATGTCAGCCGACCAACTCAAACGCGAAATCCTCCGCCTCAAAAAAGAAAAACAGGCGGTGATTCTGGCTCATTATTACCAGCAGGGTCCCATTCAGGATATAGCCGATCATATAGGCGACTCGCTCGCCCTTGCACGTTATGCCGCCACCCTCGACGATGCTCGTATCATTGTCCTGTGCGGCGTTTACTTTATGGGCGAGACCGCCAAGCTCCTGTGTCCCGACAAAAAGGTCCTGGTGCCCGATGCCGATGCCGGATGTTCGCTGGCCGACAGTTGCCCCGCTGATCAATTTGAGAAATTTATAAAGGAGCATCCCGGTCACACGGTGGTGTCATACGTGAACACATCGGTGGGCGTTAAAGCACTCACCGACATTCTGGTCACATCGGGTAATGCCCGCAAGATTATTGAATCTCTCCCGGCCGATGAAAAAATCATATTCGGCCCCGACCGCAATCTCGGAAATTATATCAACTCTGTCACGGGGCGGCAGATGATTTTGTGGGATGGTGCCTGCCACGTACACGAAAAATTTTCGGTAGAGAAAATTCTTGAGCTAAAACAAGCCCATCCCGAAGCCAAGGTGCTCGTGCATCCCGAATGTAAACGCGCCGTGGTGCTTCTGGCCGATAAGGTAGGCAGCACCGCCGCTCTGCTCGATTACGCCCGCCATAGCGATGCCCGCGAATTTATAGTGGCCACCGAGAGCGGTATCCTCCACCAGATGCAGAAGGATTGCCCCGACAAGACCTTTATCCCGGCTCCCCCTGACGATGCCACCACCTGCGGTTGCAACGATTGCGCTTATATGAAGCTGAACACCCTTGAGAAGCTGTATCGCTGTCTGCGCGACGAAACCCCCGAGGTGACAATCGACCCCGAAATTGCCGAAGCCGCCCGCCGGCCCATCGAGCGAATGTTGAATTTTGAATAATAACACTTAGATTATATAATAGTGGAATACAATCACCGTGAAATAGAACAACGCTGGCAGCAGCGCTGGAAAGACGACAAAACATACAAGGCCGAAATCGACCCCTCGCGCCCCAAATTCTATGTGCTGGATATGTTTCCCTATCCTTCGGGAGCGGGATTGCACGTGGGACATCCATTAGGCTACATCGCCTCTGACATCTACTCGCGTTTCAAACGCCTTCAGGGTTTCAATGTGTTGCATCCTATGGGTTATGACGCATACGGTCTGCCCGCCGAGCAGTATGCCATACAGACCGGTCAGCACCCCGAAAAGACCACTACCGATAATATTACACGTTATCGCTCCCAACTTGACAAAATCGGTTTCTGCTACGACTGGGATCGTGAGATTCGCACCTGCGACCCCGAATATTATCACTGGACCCAGTGGGCATTCCAGCAGATGTTCAATCATTACTATGACACCAAGCTCCAGAAGGCTATGCCCATAGCTTCGTTGGTTGAACACTTTGAAAAGCACGGCACCGAGGGCATTAACGCCGCCGGCGGCGAAATATCCTTCACCGCCGACCAGTGGCGCGCCATGGAAGAAAAGCAGAAGAGCGACGCTCTGATGAATTTCCGCATCGCATATCTCGGAAATACAATGGTAAACTGGTGCCCCGAACTCGGCACCGTGCTTGCCAACGACGAGGTAAGCGAAGGCCTGAGCGTGCGCGGCGGCTACCCCGTGGAGCAGAAACTCATGTATCAGTGGTGTCTGCGTGTGAGCGCATACGCCGAACGCCTCCTGCGCGGTCTTGACACTATCGACTGGAGCGACTCACTCAAAGAAACCCAGCGCAACTGGATCGGTCGCAGCGAGGGTGCCGAGATGCGTTTCAAGGTAGCCGGACGCGATGATCTCGAACTCGAAATCTTCACCACCCGTGCCGACACCGTTTTCGGTGTAACCTTTATGGTGCTTGCACCAGAAAGCGAATATGTGGATGCTGTCACCACTCCCGAACAGCGCGCCGCAGTCAATGATTACCTCGCTGCCGTAAAACATAAGACCGAGCGCGAGCGTATGATCGACAAGAAGATGACCGGCGTGTTCACCGGCTCTTACGCCGTGAATCCCCTTACCGGGCGTGAAATACCCATTTATGTGAGCGACTATGTGCTGGCCGGATACGGCACAGGTGCTATTATGGCCGTGCCTGCCCACGATGCCCGCGACTATGCCTTTGCCCGCGCATTCAATCTGCCGGTGATTCCCCTTATCGAGGGTGCCGACGTATCTGAGCAGTCGTTTGAGGCCAAGGAAGGCCGTATGATAAATTCTGCTTCCGACGAGCTTGATCTCAACGGTCTCGAAGTCAAGGACGCTATTGCCAAGGCCAAAGAATTTATAGCTGACAAGGGTATTGGCCGCGTAAAGGTGAATTATCGCCTGCGCGATGCTATTTTCAGCCGTCAGCGCTATTGGGGCGAACCCTTCCCAGTGTATTACAAAGACGGCATACCCCACATGCTCCCCGAAGATCAGCTCCCGCTGCTGCTTCCCGAAATCAGCGAATACCGCCCCACTGCAGCCGGCGAGCCCCCGCTGGGTCGCGCCGCTAATTGGCATACCACCGAGGGCTATCCCCTGGAGCTTAACACCATGCCAGGCTTTGCCGGTTCATCGGCCTATTACCTGCGCTATATGGATCCACGCAACCATTCCGAGCTGGTAAGCCCCGAGGCCAACGGCTACTGGCGTCAGGTTGACCTCTACATCGGCGGCACAGAACACGCCACCGGTCACCTCATCTACTCACGCTTCTGGAATAAATTCCTGTACGACCTGGGCAAAGTGTGCGAGGACGAACCCTTCCGCAAGCTCATCAACCAGGGTATGATTCAGGGCCGTACCTCATTTGTATATCGCATCCAGGGCACCAATACCTTTGTATCCTACGGACTCAAGGACGGCTATGAAGTCACCCCCATCCGTGTAGACATCTCGATGGTGCACAATGATGTGCTCGACACCGACGCTTTCCGCGCATGGCGTCCCGAATTTGCCGATGCCGAATTTATCACCGAAAAAGACGGCAAATACATCTGCGGCAGCATGGTGGAAAAGATGTCAAAATCTAAATTTAACGTAGTGAATCCCGACGACATCGTCGACCGCTACGGTGCCGACACCCTGCGCCTCTATGAAATGTTCCTGGGCCCGCTGGAGCAATCCAAACCCTGGGACACCAACGGTATCGACGGTGTAAACCGTTTCATCAAAAAGCTCTGGAACCTGTTCTACAAGGGTGATACCTGCCTGGTGAATGACGACGCTCCCACTGCCGAAAACCTCAAGACCATGCACACTCTGATCAAGAAAGTGACTGCCGACATCGAGAACTTCTCGTACAATACCTCTGTGGCCGCCTTTATGATCTGTGTCAATGAACTCAGCCGTCAGAACTGCCATTCTCGTGCCATTCTCGAACCCCTCGTGACAGTGCTCGCACCCTTCGCGCCCCACGTGGCCGAAGAACTCTGGCACTCGGCTCTGGGTCACGATACCACCGTATGCGATGCCCGCTGGCCCGAGCATAATGAGGAATACCTGCGCCAGAGCACAGCGCGCTATGCTGTGTCGTTCAACGGTAAAGCACGATTCAATATCGAGGTGGATGCCGATATGCCGGCCGACCAGGTTGAAAAACTCGCCCTTTCGCACGAATCAGCCGCAAAATGGCTCGAAGGCAAAACCGTGCGCAAGGTGATTGTCGTGCCCGGCAAGATTGTCAACGTCGTTGTGGGGTAACACACAATAAATAATAAAAAATAACGTTATATCAGATAGCCCTGTTTCGGGGTTATCTGATTTTTTATGGAAATAGTTTTTGCCACAAATAACGCTCACAAGCTTTCGGAATTGCGGAGTATAGTAGGAGATAAAATCCGAATACTTTCCCTGAACGATATAGGATGCCACGACGACATTCCCGAGGATGCCGATACACTGGAAGGCAATGCCATTCAGAAAGCCCGTTGGGTCAAGGATCGTTACGGTTACGATTGCTTTGCCGACGATACCGGTCTTGAAGTTGATGCCCTGGACGGTGCTCCCGGTGTACATTCGGCACGGTTCGCTCCCGGTGTGGGGCACGATGCTCTGGCCAATATGAACCTCCTGCTTCAGAAGATGGAGAATAAGACCGACCGCCGCGCCCGCTTCCGCACCATAATCGCCCTGATTCAGGGCAACGGCAAGCCCCGGCTCTTTGAAGGCATTGTAAACGGACGCATTATTGACTCGCCCCGTGGCACCGAGGGTTTCGGTTACGATCCCGTATTTGTGCCCGACGGCTACGATAAAACCTTTGCCGAGCTGTCGGCCGAGCAAAAAAATTCCATAAGTCATCGCGGGCGTGCCACCCGCGCTCTTGTCGCATTTCTCAAGTAAATTCTTTTTGATACAATGATAAAAAAGACCTTTCTCCTTAGTGTTCTTGCTGCTGCCGCGCTCACCTCAGCGGCCCAGAGTGCTCCCGGCACCTGGAAGCTGGTTCCGGCATCCGGTACAGATATTGTGGACGTTATCGATACCCCCGATCACGTCTACTATACCCTGTCTACTGCAGCCTATAATAACAAAGCCCTATACGCCTACGATAAAAACGAAGGCGAAACCACTTTTTTCGCACCCGGCACATCAATCTCGGATGCCGGTGTGAGCAATTTCTATTATAATCCCGACGGAAAATATCTGCTGGTTACATATACCAACGGTAACATCGACCTTATCTACGATTCAGGGCGCATCGTGAATCTGCCCGAAATTCGTAATTCATCGGTCACTTCATCCAAAAACATCCGCACCGTTAAGTTTGGTAAGAATAACCGCATATATATAGGCACGGAATTTGGCCTTGTGGTTTACGACGACCAGAAACACGTGGTGGTGGAAAGCGGCATATATAATAAACCCATCCGATTTGTGCTGCCAGTGGGCGATAAGCTCCTGATTGTGCATCCCACCACAGGCTATCTGTGTTTTGCCGACATCAACGCCCGTCATAACACCCTGGATGCCTTTACGCCCATCCAGAGCGTGGGTATGGACGACTGGCAGACTTACGGCGACAACGCCTATATCAGCACCCTGGGCGGAAAACTCTTTGAAGTGCGTCTGGTGCCTCAGGAAGGTGGAAAGTATGCCGCAAATTTCATAACCAAAGCCGAGATTCCCGGAGCCACCAAGCTGCTCCCGGCAGCCGGCGATTCGTGGATGGCTGCTTCATCAGATAAGTTATATATGATCAAGGATGCGGCTCTGGAATCCACCGTGAGCCTGCCAGCCGATGTGCGTGCAGGTATCCTTGCATCGTGGAATGGTGCCCGCAGCGTGTGGCAGAGCAATTATACAGGTCTGGGCAACTTTGACATCTCATCAGGCAATGCTACAGTGCTCTCGCAGCGTTTTAAGCCGCAGGGGTCAATCCAATACAGCGCCAACCATGCCAATACCGGTGCCGACGGTGTGCTTTATTTCAGCCCGCAGTCGTTCACTACCTATCTGCCTCACAATGGCAGCCTTTTCGATATTCCCGTGATTGTCGAGGGCTACGACTGGCAGACAGGCGACGTTATCAAGAATTATCCCGAAGTGGAGCTTTCAGGGCAGTATTCCGCCGAAGCCCGCAATGCGGCGGAGAAAAATAACAGTAAGCTGCTGTATAGCGGTGCCTCGCAGGTGCTCCCCGATCCTGTGGTGGATGGCCTCGTGTATGCCGTAACACCCTGGGACGGTGTTTTCGGCATTAAGGACGGCGAGGTGAAATTCCGTTTCGACCGCAATAACTCGCCCATCGAGGATGCCACTTGGCGCTCATATCCCGGCTGGCTCCAATTTGATAATATGGGCAACCTGTGGCTGCTGATGCAGAATTATTATACCGACAACCCACACCTGCCCAATGCCTCGGCAGGCGTGGTAAAGGTGCTGAAAAAGGAAGCCCTCGATCGCCTCAGAAATAATTTCAACGCCTCAGTCACCCTATCCGACTGGTATGTGCAGACTCCTTTCCCCGACGATTATAACTGTGCTATCGAGTCAAAGATAGTGTTTACATCCGACGGCAAAGCGCTGTTTATCGATGGCACATGGAACGGCGGTCTATTCGGTATCGACACCCGCAACACTGCAAATACAGCCGACGATAAACTATCGACCTTCACCGCTCTGCGCGACCAGGACGGCCTGATCACATCGCCCTACCACCTCACTTCTCTGGTTAAAGATAAGAACGAGAATTTGTGGATCGGCAGCACAAGCGGTATTTTTGTTGTAAAAGATCTGTCGCAGCTTGGCGAAAGCTCGGCAAGGGAAATCAATGCCGTGCGTCCCAAAGTGGCACGTAACGACGGCACCACATACGCCGACTTCCTCCTTTCGGCCGAAACTGTATTCGGCATTGCCGTGGATGTCAACAACAATAAGTGGATCGCTACATCATATTCCGGCTTGTATCAGGTGAACCCCGACGGCACCGAGATTCTCAAGCATTTCACCAAGGATAACTCTCCGCTGCTGTCAAACACCGTGACAGCCGTGGCCTGCAATCCCGACGGCAATGATATATTCCTCTCCACTCCCGAGGGTCACTTCGTGTATAGCTCTGAATCGGCTCCCACGGCCGAGGACCTCAGCGACGTATATGCCTATCCCAACCCTGTGCGTCCGGATTACGACGGCTGGATCACAATCACCGGCCTGATGGAAAACACCCTCGTGAAAATCACCGATGCCCAGGGACACCTCGTGCACCAGGACACCAGCGAGGGCGGTATGATAGTGTGGGACGGACGCGATGCCTCGGGCGACCGTGTTCATTCCGGCGTGTATCTCGTATTTGCCTCGACATCCGGCGATTATCAATCTGATAAGGCCGTGACAAAGATTGTGGTTATCAAATAATTCTTATAAAACTTATAAACCATATAAGACTTATAAGACTTATAAAACTATGGATTATTTTAAATATACAGACGAAAACGATAAAAGCTACGGTATAGCGGGCATGGCCATTGCCCTGCTCACCACCGACAGCGAGGATATGCTCGCTTCAGTGTCGCTCGAACCCGACGACAATTCTTTTGAAATGTCAGGCGAATTTTTCTTTGCCACCTCGCCGCGTATGTCGGCGAAGCTCGCCTGGCGCGACATTCTGCGCCAATATCAGGTGGGCGGCAATATGCTTCTGGGCAATGTGCTCTGCCGTCATTATGCCTCCACTATTAGCCTTGACGATGCAAAGCTGGCCGCTATCCACGATTTTATGGTGGAGGAAGGTGCTCGATGGTGTGAACTCGAAGCCGACGAGGTAGATTCGATTTACAACGACCGCTACGACTATTACCGTCAGCTTTTCCGCCATCCGCGGATTGCCGCCGCTGCGCGTGATTTTGCGTCGGTATTGCGTTCACGCCGTTCTATGTCGGCTGCCGAGGTCATCGAGACTCTGCGCCGCCTCACAATGTAACTCTTGCTATGAAAATACTGCTGCTGGGCGATTACAGCAACTGCCACGCTTGCCTGGCCATGGGGCTCAGACGTCTCGGGCATGATACCGTGGTGGCATCGGACGGCGGCGGGTTTATGAAAACAGATTATACGCTCTCGCTCAGGCGTCCGTTGCCAGGACCCCCGGGCGGGGCGTTGCTTTATGCCCGTATGATGTCGTCGGGGAGGCTGCGCGGCTACGACGTGGTATCGCTCATAGCTCCCAGTTTTGCCTCTCTGCGACCCTCGCGCCTGCGGCAGGTGTATCGCAAGCTGCGGAAATATAACGGCGCGGTGTTTCTAAACGCCTCGGGCACCGATAAAGCCTTTATGGATATGGTGCTGGGGGGGCGGTCTCCGCTGCGTTATAACGAATATTTTCTGGCGCCCGGCGTGCCAAATACCCGCAATGCCGCGGTGCTTGAGGCCGACAGAATGTGGTGCAGTGGTGCCATTGCCGATTGGTGCGACGAACTTTATGGCTCTGTGGACGGCATCACCACCGCCCTGTATGAGTATCACAAAGCTTTTGAAATACTCGGCCGGCCCGTCCCGCTGCAATATGTGGGCATCCCGGTGGATTTAAAGGCCGTACAGCCCCTGTCGCGGCCCGTTGCGGCCGATGGCAAGGTGCGACTCTTTCTTGGCCGTCATTCCCATCGTATGGCCTTTAAGGGCACGGATATTTTAGGCGATGTGGGCGCCCGGGTGGTGGCCGAACATCCCGATGTAGCCTCGCTTGATATTGTCGAGGATCTGCCGTATGCGCAATATGTGGAGCGTATGCGTTCAGCCGACGTGATCATCGACCAACTGTATTCCTACTCTCCGGCCACAAATGCGTTGCTGGCAATGGCGGCCGGGCAAGCTGTGGTGAGCGGCGGCGAGGAGGATTATTATAATTTTATTGGCGAGGATAAGCTGCGCCCCATTATCAACGTCACTCCCGACCCCGGGCAGATATATGACACGCTCACGGCCGCGGTGCTTGATCGCGAGGATATACGGCGGCGCGCCTCGCAGGGACGTGAATTTGTGAGCCGGCATAACGATGTGGAGCTTGTGGCCGCGCGTTCCGTAAAATTTTGGGAGTCGAGGTTATGATAAGTCAGGAAGCAGCCGGAGCCAAATTGATACGCACCAATAACAATATGGATGCCATACGTTATGTCATGGCCTTCACGGTGCTTGTATCCCATTTCAACGATCTGACGGGTTCGTCGCTCTTTGTGCTTTTGCGCATGGATCTGGTGGTGGCTATGTTTTTTACGCTCAGCGGATTTCTGGTGTTCGACAGCTATCATCGCCGGCCGTCGCTGCGACGTTATATAACGAGTCGCGCACGACGCATTCTGCCGCCATATTTTTTCATTGTGCTGGCTTGTGCTTTTGGTTTTGCTGCTATTTCCACCCTTTCCCCGGGCGAATATTTCACATCGTGGCATTGGTGGCGGTACACCCTGGCCAACCTCGGTTTTATGAATTTCATAGAACCCACGCTTCCAGGCGTGTTCACAGGCGGCCAGATGGTGCAGCCATATGTCGACGGCTCGCTGTGGACCATGAAAGTGGAATGGTTCCTGTATCTGAGCGTTCCGGTGGTGTCTTATATCATTTACAAGATGCGCAGCGTGCCGCACGCCCGCAATCTGGCGATATTCGTCATAGTGATAATGTCGATAGCCTATCGTTATGGGTTCAACCTGCTGCACGACTATACCGGCAAGCACATCTACAGCATCCTGGCGCGGCAGTTTTTCGGGCAGATGGGCGTGTTCTATATTGGCGCGCTGCTCAGAATTTATCTGCGCGAATTTCTGAGTTACAAATGGATTTTCGGCGTGCTTATTGTCATAGGCTGCGCGGCATCATTCATATTTTACGATGCCTTTATTTTCATCACCCCGTTTGCTTTCAGCGGATTGGTTATATGGCTGTCGATGGTGGGTAGGTGGGGTCATTTCCTGAGCCGCCACGATAATGTCAGTTATGATGTTTACCTCTACCACTTCCCGGTGATACAGCTCGGAGTGTATTTTGGCATACGCAATCTTGATCCCCTGCTCGGGGTTGCCATAGCTGCAGTCGTTACTCTGCTGCTATCCTTCGCATCCTGGAACTTCATCGGCCACCGCTTCATCAATAAGGGCAAATTGCATTCAGGGTCCTAAAATTATCTGACAATTGCTTTATGCATAAATAATTTTATATACCTTTGCAGAGCAAAGTAAACAACACATTACTATAAATCTATGAAACTTCCCATCCGTTCCTTATGGTTAGGTGCCGTTATGCTCCTTGCAGCATCCTCGGCAATGGCCGGAAGAGAGTTCCAGACGGTTGCCAATGACCCGCTGGACACCAAGATGTACACCCTACCCAACGGGCTTAAGATCTTTATGACCGTCAACAAAGATGCTCCACGTATCCAGACATACGTGACTGTGCGCGTCGGCGGAAAGAACGATCCGGCCGAGACAACCGGCCTCGCCCACTATTTCGAACACCTGATGTTTAAGGGTACAGAGCAATTCGGCACACAGGACTATGCTGCCGAAAAACCTATGCTCGACCGCATCGAGCAGTTGTTTGAGACATACCGCACCACCACGGACTCCACAGCCCGCGCCCGCATATATCATGAGATCGATTCCGTGAGCTATCAGGCATCGCTGCTCGCTATTCCTAATGAGTATGACAAACTCATGGCGGCCATAGGCGCCAACGGCACAAACGCATATACGTCCCACGACTTCACCTGCTATGTGGAGGATATCCCCTCCAACCAGATCGAGAACTGGGCCCGCATTCAGGCCGATCGTTTCGAGCATCCCGTGCTACGCGGATTTCACACCGAGCTTGAGACTATCTATGAGGAAAAGAATATGTCTCTGACCCAAGACGACCGCAAGATGTCGGAGAAAATGCTCGCTACCCTCTATCCCAGCCATCCTTACGGCACCCAGACTGTGCTCGGCACCCAGGAGCATCTTAAGAATCCTTCTATCACTAACGTGAAGAATTACCACAAACAGTGGTATGTGCCCAACAATATGGCCATCTGTCTGTCGGGTGATTTTGACCCCGACCAGATGGTAGACATTATCGAAAAATATTTCGGTCACCTGAAACCCAATCCCAATCTCCCTGTGCTCGAGATCGCCACCGAACAGCCTATCACCTCTCCTATCGAGGTAGAGGTGCTGGGCAAGGAAGCAGAATACATATATCTGGCATGGCGCATTCCCGCTATCAAACACGAGGATATGCCCGCTCTGGAGGTTGCGTCCATGATTATCTCCAACGGCCAGACAGGTCTTCTCGACGTTGACATCAATATGCCGCAGCTCGCCCTGGCCACCGGCGCCGGAATGTATGGACTCGCCGATCAGGGTGCATACCTTCTTGTCGGTTATCCCAAACCGGGTCAGACACTTGACGATGTTCGCGCACTGCTGACCGCGGAGATGGCTAAACTGCGCGCCGGTGATTTCTCCGAGGCTCTTATTAAGGCTATTGTCAATAATGAGAAACTTGCCCAACAGCGCACTTTCGAGAGCAACGAAGGCAGAGCCGATATGTATCGCGACGCATTCGTTAACGGTCAGGACTGGAGCGAAGTGGTAGACCGCATGAACAATCTCGACAAGATTACCAAAGATGACGTGGTGAGAGTGGCCAACAAGTATTTCGGTGCCGACAACTATGTAGCGCTCTACAAGCGTCAGGGCGACGACCCCAACATTCTTAAGATGGCGAAGCCAATGCTTACCCCGATAGCCACCAACCGCGACGCCACAAGCCAGTTCCTCACCGATATACGCAACTCGAAGGTGGAGCCTATCAAGCCGGTGTTTGTTGACTATGACAAGGACATTACAAAACTGACGGCCAATAATGGCGTGGAAGTGCTTTACACCCCCAACCACACCAACGACCTTTTCCAGGTGACATATATCTTTGATTACGGCACCAACGACGATCCTTTGCTTGAAGTAGCACCCGGATATCTCGACTATCTCGGCACCAAGGATATGACAGCCCAGCAGATTCAGGACCAACTCTATGCCCTGGCATGCAATTACCGCATTGTGACCACCGGCCGCAGGTCGTATATCATCCTTTCCGGCCTCAGCGAGAATATGCCCCAGGCTATGGCGCTGATGGAGGATGTCCTGGCCAACGCAGTGGTGGATAAAGATGCCTACGACGCGCTCGTTGAGCGTATAGCCCAGGACGAGGAAAACCAGAAGGCAAGTCAGGGCAGCAACTTCACCAAACTCTATACTTATATGATTTATGGCGAGCACAACCCTGTGACAGATGCCCTCCACTCGGCAGATCTCCGCGATATGGACCCGCAGAAACTCGTAGACGCCCTCCGCTCGCTGCAGGGAGTAGACCACCGCATCATCTACTATGGTGGCTTGAAGCCTGACGAATTCCTCGCTACCCTCAACGCCAACCATGGCAAGGGCATCGAGTCGCTGCGCCCGGTTAAGGGTTCTGACAAATATGCCATGCGACCCACCGACGAGACCATCGTATTCGTGGCTCCCTATCCTGCCAAGCAGTTGTATATGCGCATGTATTCCAACAATGGTGAGAAAATCGGATCAGTAAATGACCCCGAACTCGCACTCTACAACGAATATTTCGGCAGTTCGATGAATGCAATCGTATTCCAGGAGATGCGCGAAAGCCGTTCGCTCGCCTACTCGGCAAATGCCTTTTACAGCGAGCCGAGCTATCTCGACCGTCCGTATGCCTACTACGCTGAAATCGCCACCCAGAACGACAAGATGGGTGAGGCTGTAGCGGCCTTCAACGAGATCATCAACGATATGCCCGAAAGCGAGCGTTCCTTTGAACTCACCAAGGAAGGCCTTGAAGGACGCCTGCGCACCCAGCGCATTATCAAGGATAACATAGCCTGGAGCTATATCAACGCGCTCGACAAGGGTGAGGACCACGACACCCGCCGCGACGTGTTCGAGGCCCTTCCGACTCTTTCGCTCGACGACATCGTTGCGTTCCAGAAAGATAAGGTGAAAGGTCGCACATTCTACTATTGTATCCTCGGCGACATAGAAGACCTCGACATGGATGTCCTCTCGAAGCTCGGCAAAGTAGTGGTGCTGACTCCTGAGCAGATCTTCGGCTATTGATACCGGTAATCAGAATATGAGTTTATGACGTAATGTCATAAACTCATATTAGAAATTCGCCCTTGTGCCCGAGTGTACGCGTATAGCTGAACACTCCCGCACATAGGGCGAATATCATTTTTATAACCAATATGGTGCACCGTCCAATGGAGCGACACCGCTCCGCGGTGTCGGACTCGCGCCGGATGGGATACGAGGCTGATATACAGCGCATTGGTAGGGACGCAAAACACTGAAAATGAGGTGAATACAGTGGTGGTACCTTGCTGTTTATCAACATATTGCGGCGGCGGCAATATTTACATAATATTGAACGGGCGTAAAATTTTCGATCTATCGGGCAGCGAGGGTATCAGGGATTCGTATAATTCCAGATACATTCCCAGCGTATTGTCTTTCGAGAATTTTTCTGATATAAAATTGCGGCACGATTCTGCCGAATAGCGCTCGGGCATGGATAACACCTTGTGAATGGCGTGTGCCATGGAACGCACATCGCCGCTGCGCACTATTATACCCGAATGTTCCGATATCGTTTCTGCCATACCTCCCGAGTTGAACGCTACCACAGGCGTGCCGCAGCTCAGCGCTTCCATATTCACCATCGGCAGGTTATCGGCCATGGACGTATTGATGAATACCGAAGCCGACGCATATATTTTCATCAGTTCCTCGCGCTCGTTGATGCGTGGCAATCCCTCGATACCGGCCGGCAGGGAGTTTATCTGGGCTTTGGAAAGCCCCACAACCCGCATTTTTATCCGTTCGGGCAGCAATGCGCGGAGGCCCTTGACATATTCCAGGCCCTTGCGTTCCTCCCAGTTGGAGGCCACTGCAAGCACCGTCGGGGTGGTATCTTTATCTATCTTATGATTTTTTACCGCCATATAGTTGTGGATGGTATAAATGGGAAATTTACTCAGGAACGATTGGCGCAGGGTGACATTAAGCCAATCGGATACCGTGACTATATGCAGATTGGGCACCGAGGTGAATACCCGCTTGCGGTGCTCATAGTTTTTTCTTGAGTTATCGGTAATTATCGAGGCCGGATACTCATGGCTCAGCGGGCAGCTGTGGCAGCCGTCCTTCCAGCGCGTGCAGCTGGCCATCGAGAAATATGCACAATGGCCCGTGAAAGGCCAGCAGTCGTGCAGTGTCCACACCACGGGTTTATCAGTGCGTTTCAGATAAGCGAAAAGCGTCTCATAATTCAGATAATAGCCGTGAATGTTGTGCAGATGTATTATATCGGGATTGATAGCGTCTATGCTGCGAATCAGATTGCGGGTAGCGTTTTCCGATCCCGTGCCGTGCCGGTCGGCTATGCGGGTTATGATACCGTGAGCTATCTGATCGGCCCGGTTACCAATCTTTATCAGCTTCGAGGCGCTTTCGGTGCGGCCGTTCATATCACGACCGTAAGCGGCATAACTCATCCAGCCCGCATCAATCGCATGGCGACCGATGCTTTCGGTGAGCATACCTGTGGCATTCCAGCCCACATTTGTATTAATTTGTAAAAGAGTCTTCATTCCAGGACACGATGATTTATCGTCAAAAGCTCTACTCATCGCAAAGGTACAATAAAATTTGTTAATATCCTACATCTTAAGGCAGAAATCATAAAAATTATATAGATTTTAATTTTATGAGTTACTAAATAAAAAATCCCCCCGGTGAATCACTTCAGCGGGGGGAGCATTAGGAGTTGTCCTATATATAAAAATTAATGAAGTGTTACTTTAGATACGGTGTTACCCTTGCGCATCAGGTAGATACCGGCTGCGGGATTGGTAACGGGCTGACCCTGCAGGTTGAAATATTCAGCAGCTGAGTCGGTGTCAACGGTTACATCTTCCACGCCTGACATTTCAAGGCCGTCGACGTGTACATCGTGGTTGCCGTTGGCTTCGATAGCCAGGTATGAGGGTTCAACATCGTTGGCATTTACACCGATAGGACGCACGGGGATATAAGCACGGGTGTGGAGAGCCACGTTATAGTCGTTCTCGGGTGCGGGAGCAATAGTTACGAGCTCTGCGGTGTGCGCCTGGGTCATGCCATTGCTATTGGTTTCGTATTCAGCTGATTCAACGAAGCTGCCATTGTCATCGTCATTCTTGTTGTGGCTGATAGAGGTGTTCCATTCTTCGCCTTCTTCGGCTGCAGCGCGTGCGATGGCGCGGCTGGGCTGGATTGCCTCGATTATTTTGGTCATCCACCACTGAGTGAAGTGGATGGGGTCGGTATTCTCATATACAGCATGGCTGTAAGTGAGGTCTTCCAGGCCGTTTACAGTCCAGGTGCTGTGGTGAAGGTTATTTACGCCTTCAACATTTTCTGTATTGATGTCGCCTACGAGTTCCAGAGTGGGTACATCGTGCTGAGGTGTCGAGGTAGCTACGAAAGCATACTGGAGCTTCTTGTTAGCCATATCAGCCATACCCTCGTGTGAACCTTTGATGAGGTTGAGGAATGCATCGGTATATTTGAGGTTGGCAACCACAAAGTATCTCTTGGTTTTGAGGTCAGTCATACGCTTTGAATAACCATGACCGCTGTTACCGTTCTGTACGGTTACATAGTCGCGGGTGTCGGGGTCGATCTTGACAATAACCTTAGAAACGCCGGGTGCGTTGATATGAGCAATCTTTTCGGCTTCAACGGCATCCTTTGCGGGATCTACGTTGTAATGTCCCAGTGCGTTCACGCGTGAATAGTCATAGTATATTCCGACGTATGTGTCTTCGTATGCTTCATATTCCATAAGGTCGACAGATTCTATTTCAACCTTTTCATCCAGGAATTTGGGCATGTCGATAATCAGATAGTTGCCGTATTCGCCCACGGCCATTTCGTCGCCGGGAGTCTGGGCGGCGTCTTTATCTTCGTCGTGAGTGAAGATACCTGCCATTTCATAGGTGGGTTTCACGTTGGGAATCACTACATAGTCGGTAGAAATCTGGGTAGCGTTTTCCAGATCTTTCATTTTATCTTCGGTCAGGCCGGTTTCATCCTTATAGGGAAGGAACAGAGCATATTCAAAAGCTGAGATATGCTTGTCGAATTCAGATTCAAAGTAGAACGGACGCACCAGAGGCTCCATAGCCAGTGCTATTTTGCTCAGATCAAGCGCACTGTTATCGCCTTCGAGATATTCGAGTTCAACAGTGTTGTTTTTCAGCGAATTGCCTTCATACCAGTTAAGCTCGGCTACGGGATTTCCGGTGTAAGCTGAAATACCTGTGGTAGCTTTGTGCAATACCAGATATGCAGCTGCTTCAAAGTCGCCCTCAGTGCCGTCGTCATAAATAGCGCGGCGAGCCAGTGTCATCGAAATGTTGCTTGTGCGACGTAAAACTGTAGCAAACTTTGAGAACGAAGGATATGATTTATCCGACCAGTATTCGTTTTTATCGGTCAGGGGCATTTCGTCGCTGTTATCCAGCAGGAAGGTGTTGTGGTAGGTATTGGTATAGTTACCGTCTTTAAGGCAGGTACTGTAATTGAACGCTGCAGGAGCGTTGTCGGCTGTGTTGGTCGAGAATTCGGCTGCGGGCACTACGTGGAAGGGGGTGTAGAAGGGCATATCGATTTCGGGAGTCTGGGGCAGCTTGACGTATGCGTAATGATAAACGGTAGCGCCGAGTTCGAGCGACACACCCTTGATTACGTCGAGCTTGATGCCGAAGAAGGGCACACCGGGATCAGCGATTGTGCACACCACGGTTTTACCGCCACCGATCAGGTTGGCACCCACAACGTTGAAGTTTACACTCATCTCAGAGGCAACGATGGGTTTCTGTGTCATATCATAATTGCCATTGGCATCCAGAGGATAAGTCATGGCATAGATACGCATTGCTTTACCAAGGTCGAGGTCGAGCACGGTGCCTTCGGTGATATGGAAACCGAATTCGATACCGCCGGGGAAGGGCTTATCGTTCATAATGGTGTAATAGTTGCCGCCGATATTGAGTACAGCGGTTGATGCACCATTTTCCAGGTTGTTGTCCACCAGATATTTGGCACCGGAAGTCATACCGGTAGACGAAGCGGTGACATTATGGAAGTATTTCTTAATCAGAGGCACTTCAACAAAGTTGTCAAGATAAGCGTAGCGGATGCGGAATTCCTGAAGTACATTAACGTCCAGGCCGCCCACACTCAGGCTGAAGCCGTCGAATTCCAGCTCTTGGCCATTCTCGCCGTAAGGAACGTCAAGCGATACCTGCTGCGATTTGTCGCCAAGCTGCGCGCTGATAAGACCAAGACCGAGCACGTCAAGATTATCGTGATTTGCATGAGTGCTTGTTACCAACTCACCATTTTTATAGAAGTTGACGCAGAACATCTGCACCAGGTCGAGTTTCAGAACATCAACCTTCGAACCCTCGTATGATACCACGAAACCGATGCGGTTGCCTGATTTGATTTTCTGGGTGTCATGGCCCGGAATGGGCATCATCTTGATAATTTCGTTATAACCTACGGTGAGTTCGGCAATGCTGAATGTCGACCAGTAGTCTTCGGGATCATCATTGGTGAGAGCGTCGAACGAAGAGGATGCGGTGCCGATATTGAGGTCAAAGGCACCTTTTTCGGCCTGCCAGCCGTTTGATTTGAGGAAAGGAGTGCCGATAAAGCCCTTTACCATACCTTCGGGTACGGCCACTTCTTCAGGCTTTAACGCGTGCATAGAGGCTGAGCCAACGAGCACAGCTGCACATGCCAGAATAAAATGTTTAAACATGAAATGTATAATTGGTTAATTTGATAATTGTACCTTATAGGAAATCAACAGATTGGGTGAATCAAGGTTTTATTGGAAATCGCCCTACCAATTGACGTGCAAAATTACGAAAAAAGCGACGATCCACCCCCCCTAAACGTTAAATATGTTTAACAATATATAATTTAAAGTTAAATGATATAGGTTTTAGGTAAGGACACAAAAAACTGCGCCCCCGGGAGCCACCCCGGAGCGAAGTCGTGCGCCCCCGCACCGGAAGTGACCCCGCTCCGCGGTGTGGGATACGCGCCGGATGGTCATTTGTGATAACATATTGTGTTTCAATGATTTGTAGGGACGCAAAAATTTTTGCGTCCACAGCCGGATGGCCTACCGCGAGCCCCATCCGGCGCGCGCCTGACACCGCTGAGCGGCGTCACTCCACAGGAGGGTGAATCCCATCCGGACGAGGACGCAAAATTTTTGCGCCCCTACAAAATATTGAGAATCAATGAGTTGTGAGTAAATACGTCGCAAATACCGGGAGCCACGCCGGATTGGGTGTAGCCATTAGAGCCGAAGCTTTGCGTTTGCGCGTTGGATCAGGGCTACTGCCACCTAATCGCATAGATAGTTTTCAACAAAAGAAAAAAGGTAATTATCGCCCAAATTTTCAGTTAATTTACGGTCAATGGCATTACGCAATGCGACCTCAAAGCAACTTACTATGGTAAACATCTCCTGCGAAACCTGAAGATTATAGCGGTATAGCGTCATCGCCTTGCGGGTATCGCCTCCACATGCCGTTACATAACGCTCCATGCGCTGTGGCGACAATATTTTCTCGAAGTCAGCGTATTTCATTTGAATTTAACAATCATTTCGGTGTAAAATTTTGTTATTAAGAGAAAAGCACTATCTTTGCAGTGTTGAATCCCGGTAGCCCCTGTATATCAAGCTATCGGGTTTTGTTTTATTTATCCTCTAATGGAGACCTGGAGAATAGGCCATCTTTATATTTCGGAATCTAAGAAAAGAGTAACATTCTATTTCGATGGCTTCAACTTTTATTTCTGCCTCAAACCGACGAAAAAAGCTGATTCCGCTTGGAGTAACTTTTATTGGATTGACATTGTGAAACTCTGTGAGAGTTTCTTGGGTGACGGGCGTGAAAAAATTTACCCGTCGCGGGTATTTTGCGGTTTGGGATATTTGTTGTAAATTTGTCGGCTGAAAATGGATTATTAACAGGGTGTCGCGGTTTTTGGCCGTGGAGCTCTTAGTTGTTTGATTTTTAACATATTCACGATATGTCTCGTCCCGTTAGGGTGCGTTTTGCACCATCTCCTACAGGTCCGCTTCACATTGGAGGCGTCCGCACCGCTCTTTATAATTATCTTTTTGCCCGCCGCCACGGTGGCACTATGGTTCTGCGCATCGAGGATACCGACTCCAACCGCTTTGTGCCAGGTGCCGAGGATTATATAAATGAGAGTCTCAAATGGCTCGGTATTAAGATTGACGAGGGTGTGCGCGAGGGTGGTCCTCACGGTCCATACAAGCAGAGCGAGCGCCGCGACATTTATCGCAAGTATGTGAAGGATCTGCTGGATGCCGGCCGTGCATACATCGCTTTTGACACCCCCGAGGAGCTTGAAGCTGCCCGTGCACGTGTAGCTAATTTCCAATATGATGCCTCGACACGCGGCTCTATGCGAAATTCGCTCACTCTGCCCCAGGATGAGGTGAAGCGCCTGATCGACGAGGGGCATCAGTACGTGGTGCGCTTCAAGGTGGAGCCCGGCCGCGATGTGGTGGTCGACGACCTGCTGCGCGGCGAGGTGACCATCAAGAGCGACATCCTTGATGATAAAGTGCTATACAAGAGTGCCGACGATCTGCCCACATATCACCTGGCCAACATCGTCGATGATCATCTCATGGAGATTACCCACGTGATTCGCGGCGAGGAATGGCTCCCCTCGGCTCCCCTGCACGTGCTGCTTTACGAAGCTTTCGGATGGGCCGACACAGCTCCCCGATTTGTACACCTGCCTCTGCTGCTCAAACCCGACGGCAAAGGCAAACTATCAAAGCGCGACGGCGACCGTCTGGGCTTCCCCGTATTCCCCCTGGAATGGCACGACCCCAAGAGCGGCGACACCTCTGCAGGATACCGCGAGAGCGGCTATCTGCCCGAGGCGGTGATCAACTTCCTGGCCCTGCTGGGCTGGAACCCCGGCGACGATACCGAGGTGATGTCGATGGACGAGCTGATCGCGAAATTCTCATTTGACCATTGCTCGCGTTCGGGTGCTAAATTCGCCTTTGAAAAGGGTAAGTGGTTTAATCATACCTATATCCAGAAGCTCACCGACGATGAGCTTGCGCGTCTTTTCCGCCCGGCTGCCGCAGCCGCCGGTATCAACCTCGACGGTTACTCGGATGAATATGTGGCCAAAGCCGTGGGTACGCTCAAGAGCCGTATCAACTTTGTAAAAGACCTCACCGACCAGGCTCGTTTCTATTTTGAAGCTCCCACCACATACGCTCCCAAGGACGTTAAGAAACGCTGGAGCGCCGAGACCCCGGCCCTTATGGAACAGCTTGCCGAGCTGCTCGCCGGCCTCGACGATTTTTCTGCCGCCGCTGCAGAACCCGTGGTGATGGATTGGATCAAAAGCAACAACCTGCACATGGGCAACGTAATGAATGCCTTCCGTCTGGCTGTCGTAGGCGAATGTAAAGGCCCTCACATGTTCGAAATCACCGAGATTATCGGCAAGGACGAGACATTGAAGCGTCTGCGCGATGCCATCCGGAATATCCATACAGATGAGCCTGCTGTATAATACAGGAATACATTTATACCGTGCCGCGGCTTCACTGGCCGCGGTACGTTCTGATAAAGTCAGAGAGATGCTCCGCGGACAGAAGCACACTCTGGCTACGCTTGCCGATGAACGCCGCCGGGTGGCTCCCGACGGATACGATGTGTGGATTCACGCCGCATCGCTGGGCGAATTTGAGCAAGGCCGACCGCTCATCGAGCGGCTGCGCCGCGAGCGTCCGGAGCTGAAAATTCTGCTCACTTTTTTCTCGCCGTCGGGCTATCGGGTGCGCCACAATTATCAGGGTGCCGACACGGTGGCCTATCTGCCCTTTGACACCCCCGCACGGGTGCGCGACTTTCTGGATGCCGCCGCCCCTCGCTGCGCCATATTTGTAAAATATGAATTCTGGGGCAATTACCTGCGTGAATTGCGCCGCCGCGGTGTGCCCACATATATTATATCGGCTATTTTCCGCCCCGACCAAGTGTTTTTCAAGCCATGGGCACGTGAATTTCGCAATATGCTGGGATGTTTCACCCATATATATGTGCAGGATGAACGCTCAAGCCGCTTGCTTGCATCGGTTGGTGTGGACAATGTCACCATTGCCGGAGATACACGATTCGACCGCGTGGCCGATATACGCCAGGCCGCCTGCCGGATACCGGTCGTAGAGCGATTTGTGGCCGATTCACCGTTTACCCTGGTGGCCGGCAGTTCATGGGCACCTGACGAGGCCCTCTATATCCCCTGGCTTAAAGCGAATCCGCACGTGCGGGCCGTTATAGCTCCGCACGAATTTGACAGCGCACGCCTGGGGGCATTGCTCGCCGCGCTGGGGCAATCGGCGCGCCTGCTTTCCGAAATTAAAACGCCCGATGATCTGGCAGGCTCTGAACGCTATATAATCGTGGATTCGTTCGGCTTGCTCAGCAGCTTGTATCGTTACGGAAACGCCGCGTGGGTAGGGGGCGGTTTCGGCACCGGAATCCATAATATAAACGAACCGGCGGCATGGGGCATCCCTGTGATGTTCGGGCCGCGTCACCTTAAGTTTAAGGAAGCCGGCGATATGCTCGCACAAGGAGCCGCATTCGAAATAAAAAATCAAGCAGATGCCTCGGCCGTGCTTGATTCCTTGCTTTCCGATATCTCAGAAAGATTGGCCGCCGGGCAAGCCGCCGATCGGTATATTAAAGCTAATATCGGTGCTACAAATCTGATTTTTAACCATATATTCAACTCCTCTGATGATTAAGACCGGAATCCAACTCCACCCCGGCGCCGGGCCCGAACTGATCAGTATGCTACTGCGCCATCCCGACGTCGATCTACGTTGGGTGAGCGGTGCGTCTATGCCCGCCGATGGTGTCACATCGCTTTTTGACTCCCTGCAAGGCGTGGCGGCTCAGATACCCTCGGTGCCCGATTTCGATGCCATCGACCTGTATATAGGGCCCGATACGGCGCAGCTCGATAGCTTTTTAGGCGGCAATGTGCGCGCCAAAGCCATTCTTACCAATATGATGATGCGCCCCGTGAGCGCCAGCGACGGGCTGCCCGGCGTGTGCGAATTTAACCGCAAGGCGATGGTGCGCGGCGCGCGTGTGGCTTTGCAGCCCGAGGTGCCTACGCTGCTGGGTGCACTGGCACTGATGCCGCCGGCCAAAAATCTGCTGCTCAATACCCCCGTGACCGGCACAATGCTACTGCCCTGGCGTGGCTCCACGGTGCGTGTGCCCGCTGCCACTATGCCTCCTATGGATTTCAAAGTGTTGCGCGAGAATATCCTTGAACAACTTCAGCAGTCGTTCACCGCACCAATCGAAATTACATCAATCGAGCATCCTGATACATTTGCGTGCGCTGTGCTCACTCTCGACATCCGTATGTCTCTGGACCAGGTGCGCAAGCTCTATGCCGATTTCTATGCCGACCACCGCCACGTATTCTTCCCCACGCGCGCCATTACGCGCGATATGGTGATGAATACCAATAAAACAGCAATCAGTCTGGGACACGACGGCTTCGGCCGATTGATTGTGACCACGGCTTTTGATGCCCGTTACAAGGGTGGTGCGGGCAATGTGATGCACATACTCAACTTGCTCTTCGGTCTTGACGAATTAACCGGTTTCTAACCCTCAATTATGGCTCCCTGGCTTACAATCCTGCTGCTTGTAATAGCAAATGTATTTATGACCTTTGCGTGGTATGGCCACCTCAAACTCCAACAGATGAAAGTGGTGACAGATGCTACCCCCCTTTGGGTAATTATCCTGATTTCGTGGGGTATGGCTCTGCTCGAATATATCCTGATGGTACCGGCCAACCGCTATGGTTTTGCCGGCAATGGCGGACATTTCACCCTCCCGCAGCTCAAAGTGATGCAGGAAGCCATTACTCTGGTCATATTCGCCCTCTTCACTGTTTTATTCTTCAAAGACCAGCAATTCCACTGGAACCACGCCGCCGCCGCCCTCTGCCTCCTCGGCGCAGTCTATTTCGTATTTAAGTAATAGGCTGATTATCACAATGTTGTAGGGATGCGCGGCTGTGCGTCCACCGTCCTTATAGCCCCCGGGATCGACGCCGCTATCTTGCGCAATATATTGATTTACAGAGACTTGTATGGACGCAAAAATTTTTGCGTCCGCGTCCGGACGGCGCACCCCGTCCAATGGAGCGACGTCGCTCCGCGGTGTCAGATGCGAGCCGGATGGCCACCACGCGACATTCCATCCGGCGGCGGACGCAAAAATTTTTGCGTCCCTACAAACTGTTGTTATTCAGACGTTTACCCATCCGGCGCGCACCGTCCTGTGGTGCGACCCATCCGGTGATGTGCCATCCGGCGTCACCCCCGGTGCATACGTGTATAAAAACACCGCGGGGTGGGCCATTTGGCCCACCCCGCGTGACACGTTTTTTAGAGATCTTCGTTTATGTTATACGGATCGTCGTCGATGTCGGCATCGAAATCAAGCTCGCCTTCGGCTTCCTTGCGGGCTTCGATAGCCTCGTCGATAGCTGCGCTTTCAGCCACGATTTTAGCTATGTTTTTCTTCACCTTGGGTTCGTCGGATTCGTTATCCTCCTTCATTGCCTCGGTGATTTTTGCCGCGATTTCCTCAAAGAGTTCGGGATTGTCGATAAGGGTCTGTTTGGCGGCTTCGCGTCCCTGGGCAATCTTGGCACCATTATAGCTGAACCACGAACCGCTCTTGACAATCACTTTATATTCCACGCCCAGATCTATCACCTCGCCTGCGCGCGAAATGCCCTCGCCGAACATAATATCGAATTCGGCTTTACGGAAGGGAGGAGCTACCTTATTTTTCACTACACGCACCACAGCATGGCGTCCAAGCACGTCTTCGCCATCCTTAATCGAGGCACGCGAGCGGATGTCGATACGCACCGTAGCATAGAATTTGAGCGCGTTACCGCCGGTTGTTGTCTCGGTGGGGCCAAACATCTGGCCTATTTTCTCGCGCAGCTGGTTGATGAAGATGCAGCAGGTGTTGGTACGGGAAATGATACCTGTGAGCTTACGCATGGCCTGCGACATCAGGCGTGCCTGAAGGCCCATCTTGCTGTCGCCCATATCGCCTTCGATTTCGCTTTTGGGCACCAGGGCAGCCACTGAGTCAACCACCAGCAGGTCGATAGCCGAAGAACGTATGAGCTGCTCGGCGATTTCCAGAGCCTGCTCGCCATTGTCGGGCTGTGCCATAAGCAGGTTGTTGATGTCAACACCCAGAGCCTGGGCGTAAAAGCGGTCGAAAGCGTGTTCGGCGTCGATGATTGCGGCAATACCGCCGGCTTTCTGACATTCAGCTATGGCATGGATGGCCAGAGTGGTTTTACCCGACGATTCCGGGCCGAAAATTTCCACGATACGTCCGCGGGGAAAGCCTCCCACACCCAGCGCGTAGTTGAGACCCACAGAACCGGTAGGGATCACATCGATATTCTCGACGGCTTCGTCGCCCAGCTTCATGATAGCACCGCGACCAAAGTCTTTTTCGATTTTCTCCAGTGCCGAGCTAAGGGCGGCCAGACGGGCTTCCTTAGGGTCAGACGGAGTCTTTATTGTTTTTTTAGTTTCTTTTTTTGCCATATCTTTGTTGTATATTTTGTCATTAATTAAGGCGAGCCGGGAGGAGTCTCTCAACTACGATGCAAAGTTACATCCCCGGCTGTGTAACAAATAGGCACAGGTGTGTTAAACTTTGTTTTACACCGCCGTGTTACGATTACAAAGTTACTCAAAATCTTCCGATAATCAAAATGCGAGCGCCTCTTATATTATACCTTTTAATATACCTTTGGGCATATTCCTCAAAATTGCGTAACTTTGCAGTCGGAAAAGATATATGCAGAAATGGATAAAAATATCATACAGATCGGCGTATATGACGCCAAACTCACCAAATTCGAGAATCAATACCCTACCCCCGAGGGCATCACATACAATTCCTATCTTATCATTGACGATAAAATAGCCGTGGTCGATACCGTGGATGCGCGTGCGGCCGACCGTTGGTTCGATAACCTCCTGAGCGCCCTACCCCAGGGGCGTACTCCCGATTATCTTATCGTTGAACACCTTGAGCCGGATCATTCATCGCAGATAGCGCGCCTGATGCATCGCTTTCCCGATTGCCGAATAATATGCAGCGCAGCGGCCGCGCGTATGCTTCCGGCAGTGGTCGGTACCGACGAATTTAAAGACCGCATAACATCTGTGGGCGAGGGCGACACCCTACCCCTGGGCAGCCACACCCTCACATTTCTATTAGCCCCCATGATTCATTGGCCCGAGGTGATGATGGTGTATGTGCCCGAAAGCGGAGTGCTGTTTTCGGCTGATGCCTTTGGGCGTTTCGGCCACCCTGAAGCCTCGGAATGGGCCGAGGAAGGTGCCCGATATTATCTGAACATCGTGGGTAAATACGGCAAACCGGTGCAAAATCTGATCGCCAAACTCCGCGATAAGGACATCCGCACCATCGCTCCGCTCCATGGCCCTGTGCTCAGCGGCGACCTCACACCCTACTTCGACTTATACCGTAAATGGTCGTCATACGAGCACGAGGACGACGGCGTGCTCATAGCGGTGGCATCTATCCACGGCCTTACAGCCTGGGCTGCCCTGCGTGTGGCCGAGTTGCTGAAACAAAAAGGAGTGGAAAGCGTTACTACCATAAAGTTTACCCACTCAGATATGAGCCAAGCCGTGCGCGAAGCCTTCCGTATGAAGCACATAATCCTTATGGCCTCGACATACGATGGCGACGTATTCACCCCTATGGCCGATTTCCTGCATCGCCTGGCGTTGAAAGGCTACTGCAACCGCTCGGTGGCTATTGTGGAAAATGGACTGTGGGCGCCCGTGGCCGGCAAGAAGATGAAAGCCGCCGTGGAAGCTATGCCCGGAATGAAGATTGCCGAGCCAATTGTGACACTCCGCGGGCATTATACCGATGAAAATATTACACAACTGACCGAAATGGTCGATAATCTCCTCTCACTATGAATATCAAACTGAAACGCGCATACGACCCCGCCGCTCCCGACGACGGCTGGCGTGTATATATCGACCGCCTCTGGCCGCGCGGACTATCGCACGAGACTTTCCATTACGACCTTTGGGACAAGGATTTCGCTCCTTCAACAGAGTTGCGCGAATGGTTCCACGCCGACCCCGACCACCGTTGGGATGAATTTGCCCGCCGCTATACAGCCGAACTCTCGGCATCGGAATCGTTTGCCACATTCCGCCGGGAAGCTCACGAGCACCCCACCGTCACCCTACTCTTCTCCAGCCACGACACCGAGCACAACAACGCCGTAGTAGTCGCCCGCTTGCTGCAATAGTGATGGAATGCTAAAAGCAGAAGGCAGAGCGGTACGAATACCGCTCTGCCTTCTGCTTTTAGGGTTTTTATTTTTATTTCTCGCCGCCGGCGATGGCTTTCCACACACCTGCGCTCAGCAGTGCGCCAAGCACCGGAGCCACAATGAAGAGCCAAAGCTGCTGAAGGGGCACACAGTTGCCTTCGATGCACGCGAAGATAGCCGGACCTACTGAACGGGCAGGGTTAACCGATGTACCTGTGATAGGAATACAAGCGATGTGCACAAGCACCAGTGTGAGGCCGATGGCCAGACCAGCAAATGCGCCGGCGCCTTTCTTTGAATCGGTGCTGCCCAGCACTACAAGTACAAATATGAAGGTGAAGATGAGTTCTGCGAGGAAGGCAGGGAATACGTTGCCGTCAAGATACGAGTTGGCACCCGTAGTAGTGGTGCTGTTGAAGATAGAAGTCTCGCCGGCTGCGTTGCCGGTGTGTACCAGAATATAGATAACAGCCGACGCGATGATAGCACCGATCACCTGGAATAGCATATAACCGGCAGCTTCTTTGCCTTTCATACGTCCGCTGGCCCATACGCCTGCGGTGATAGCGGGATTGATGTGGCAACCTGAGATATTACCGATTGTATAAGCCATAGCCACCACAGCAAGGCCGAATGCCATAGCTACACCAAGGGTGGATACACCATAGCCGGTGGTACCCAGACCGATGCCGGCGAAGACTGCTGAACCGCAGCCCATGAGAGTCAGTACAAACGTACCGAGCATCTCTGCATAATACTTTTTCATAAGTAGTAGATAGTTGATAAGGTTTTTTATAGGAAAATACAGCTTCCTACATTATATATAACGCACAGGTTCACAAAAAAGTTTATCCACCGCAATATTTTTTGCCACGAGCATAAATACCGTCACCCCCATCGGGAGTGCCGCCGCTCCGCGATGTCGACCACCGCGCCGGCCGGCCATCCGCGACCTTCATACCGCGCGCCCCACACCGCAAAGCGGCGTGACTCCCGGTGCAGATGACGCTCGTTTCTAACCTGTTTTTAAATTATTCGATACATACGACGCGTATCGTCATAGAAATCGCGGTTGGTCTGAAAATTAAACTGATTTTCAATATAAAACTTAGTAGTGGCAGGAGTATTTATGGCGTCAACAGTAATAAACTGACATCCGGCCCTGTCGTATGAGCTGAAAGTAGCGGAAACAAGATCAATTATTGCGGTGGCGATACCGCGACGTTGGAAAGCCTGTGCTGTACCAAGGTGTCCGATGTTAATTGCCGGATATGAAGATTGCTTGATGAAGAAATCTACAATTTCATCACAGTTATCAAGTCTGAGATCGTCGATGAAATCGTCCTTTTCAGTGTGGCTATCTATCATCACGGCATCGTTCATAAGAGTAAAAACGGCTACGATTGTATCATCTTCAGTTATAGCACAATAAGCAGCCAGATAATGATGTAGAACACATTCTTTAATCTCGTAATGAAAAAAATCGTCGAGTTGCGCTACACCACAATAGAAATCAGACAACTTATCGTAGTCTGAATCTTTCATAAGACGTATTTTGAAATCAATATCCAAGGAGTGGATTCTTGCCGTCACAATTATTCAGTATGCGGGCGATATTAGAATCGGCACGAGTTTTACGCTTTTGGACGCTTTGCTTTTCCTCCATAGTAAAATCATCTCGCAAATGTTTTGCGAGAGTTCTGCGAAAGTGAATCACATCTTCTTTATCCATCGGAGGATTTGGAACTGAGCGTATCATTTGGATGTTTCTGCTTAATGTGGTTATAAGATTTACAAAGTTATAAATTATATTCTGGAACCACAAGCTTTTTTAGAAAAAGATTCTTTTGACTCTTAACAATATAACGTAGTTAAATGTTGTCTGCTTGATTTGATTACAGACTGTACGATAAAAATTTCAGAGGGTTGCCTATTTGTCCGGGGCGTCGGTTTCGTGGTGGAGGCGGTGGGGCGGAATTGTGGTGCCGGGGAGGTCGGGGTGGTGTTTTTCACCTAAAGAGATGTCGATACCGGCCCGCAGCAGTTGGGCGGCCAGGATAGGATTGCCGCGGAAGCCGTGAATTATCCATTCTCCGGGCTGTGGGTGCAGCCGGCGCGCCTCGGCAAGCAGCAGATCAAAGGCGCGGACACAATGTATTATAAGTGGCTTATGAAGCTTGCGGGCCAGGCGTGCGTGGAGCCTGAAGAGTCGCAGCTGGGTGTCGAGGTCGCCACCGCGCAGGCGGTCAATGCCGGCTTCGCCTATGGCTATCACGCGCGGCGATTGTGCGTCTATGCAAAGGGAGCGCAGTGTTGATAGTGTAACGGGATCTGAGGTGTCCCATGGGTGTATGCCCACACTATACCAGCCATCGGGGTGTATCGTGGCACCGGGACGCTGACTCACTATGGTGCTACCGTCAGTGGCGCGGGAGGTGTCGTGTGAGTGAATATCGCTGAAGTGTGACAGAGGCGGAGTCATGGCACAGGATCATAGCCTGAGCCACCCCAGGGGTGACAGCGGCAGAGTCGTTTTATAGTGAGCCAAGAGCCGCGCAGAGGGCCGTGGCGACGCAGAGCCTCCAGCGCATATTGGCTACACGTGGGGGTAAAGCGGCAGCTCGGAGGGAGCATCGGCGAGATGCAGGCGCGGTAAAAATGAATAGGCAGCGATAGCACGGCCGAGGCAATGCGCGCCGGGGTGCTCAAACGGGGTTGCATTGGGTGTTGGAGATGGATTTGAGCAGGCGCGCCATAGCCGATTCTATGGCAGAGTAGGGGAGCAGGCGGTCGGCCACATATACAAAGGCGAGGTCAAGACGTGCATCGTCGGGCAACTCGACATTGAGACGGCTCAGACGGTAAGCCTCGCGTATGCGGCGGCGCATCTGCACACGATCGACAGCATGGTGCAGCCGTCGTTTGGGCACCGAGATCAGGAAGGCCATCGGAGCATCGGAATGTCGGCGTGGGTTTTGCCTCCACACAGCGCGCAGAGGATAGGCGAGAGCCGAATTTACATCGGCTCCGCGTGCAAACAATGATTCAATAGCTGTGGTGGAGCAGAGTTTCTCCTTTTTATACAGTCGGAGCCCCTTCATCGGCGCGTTCTTGGTGGGCTGAGAGGAAATTACCGATAGCGGCGGGCATCGAGGGTGCGTCGGGAGCGGGAGCTTCGATCTGCACGTTGAGCCCGGCATCGCGGGCAGCCTTGGTGGTAGTGGGGCCGAAGGTGGCGATAACGATATTTTCCTGCTTGAAATCGGGGAAATTCTTAAAGAGCGAATCAATGCCGGCGGGCGAGAAGAATACGAGCATATCGTAGTCGAAGGGTTCGTCGGGCGCGAAGTCGTTGCTTACGGTACGATACATAGCAGCGCGGTCAAAGGCGATCACGCCATTGAGTGCATCGGCTTCAGCATTGCTGCCGGTTTCGCTCAGCGCAAGCAGGAATTTTTCGTTTTTGTGCTTGGTAAGGAAGGGGATAAGGCCATCAATCTTGCCGGTGGGCGAGTTGAAAATCTTGCGTTTGCGGTAAACGATGTATTTCTGGAGATATTTGCCGATTGTTTCCGAGGTACAGAAATATTTTTGGGTATCGGGCACAGTGTAGCGATTTTCGTCGCAGAGGCGGAAGAAATGATCGATAGCCGTTTTAGCGGTGAATATGATAGCTGTGTGTTCGGGAATCGAGATTTTCTGAGCGCGAAATTCGCGTGCAGATAGACCCTCGACCTTGATGAAAGGACGGAAAACAATTTCCACGCCGAATTTTTCGGCGAGTTCGAAATAAGGTGATTTATCAGAAGCAGGCTTGGGCTGCGATACCAGAATTTTCTTAATTTTCACGACTCAAAAGTGCATTTAACAGTCACCGCTGAAATTTGGATGCAAGAGCGGCTTTATGTGATAACAACTAAAAGCGAGCCGAGGTTTTTAGGCGAGGTTTTAGATAAGCTCGAACATCGCTATATAGTACATTACCAACAACGGTATTATTTCAAGGGTGCAAAGGTACAAAATAAAATAGACTAAATCTATGATTTTATCATAAAAAATTCTAAACCCTTTGATTATAAACAATAATTTGGCTGTGATAAATACCGCCAAGGCTCCGATGGCAAGTGCCGGAGCCACCGCAGGATAGAAAACGGCAACCACGGCAGGAATACCCAAAATCACGCCCGAGAGGATAAGGGAAGCAGTATATCCGCGCACCCATTCGCGGCGTCCATCACCCGGCGCAAATGTGTAGCCCACAGTCTGATATGCAACATACATTCCGGTGCAATATATAGCGAAAAGCGCGATATATTTCACCACCGCACTTACCGTGAGGGCAGCCCCGAGGCCGTTGAGCAGGAACGCTCCCGTGGCTAAAAACAGACCGCCGGAAGCAATGGATAGCAGCAACAGGAAGATGCGCAGGCGTGCGTCGCCGGCCGATAGTTCGTCGAATACGTTATCGCGGCCGATGCGCACCTTGACCAGCTCCTTGGCCGAGGTCACCACCACGTGGGATAGATTGCGAATGTTGAACGCACCGATGATGAGCACCACGGCCAGGGTGAGCAGGAAGCCGCTGTTGGCCGCCGGGTGGATGAATCGTGGGCGTGGTTCCAATCCGTTCTGCCACGGTTCGGGGGGAGCTGCCGGAGTTTGGATTACGGAGGTGGTGTCGGTGGGAATTGTTTGCAGGTAGGTTTGGATGCGCAGGGTGTCGAGCACAGTGTCAAACGGTAGCGGCGCAATGCTGTCAAATGGCGGCCCGGCAATCGAGTCTTCGCTCACCGGATGCACATTTTCGGCATCAAGGGCTTCTATGAGCCTCAATTCCGAAAAATCGGGAGAGTCGGGATTTTGCGCCATACTTCCGGTCAGAATTTTGGACTAAGTGACGGGTTCTCACACTCTCCGGCGGCTATGCTCACTGCATTTCGGGCATCGCGGGTAACGCTGAACAGAGCGCGGTGGTCCTCAGGCAGAAAGCCTTGATCCACGGCTTTGTCAATCTGAGCAAGGAAGCCATCGTAATATCCCGAAATATTCAGTATCACTATGTTACCGGTGTACAGACCTAATTGCCGCCATGTGATTATTTCGGAAAGCTCCTCGAACGTACCTATACCGCCGGGTAGAGCAATGACGCCGCGCGCCATTGCTGCCATCATCTGTTTGCGAGGGTGCATACCCTCGGTGATTATGGTGCGTGTGGCCGCGGGGTCGTTCCATCCGCGATCTACCATAAACTGTGGGATAACAGCCACCACTTCTCCGTGGGCATCAAGCGCAGCGTGGGCTGCGATGCCCATCATACCCATACGGCCTCCGCCATAAATCAGTGGCAACCCGCAGCGGGCTATGCATTCGCCAACGATTCGCGCAGATGCAGCAAAGGCGGGGTCGTGCCCCGGGCACGACCCACCATATATAGTTATACCTTTAATATCAGGCGTATTCACCGCTTCCGACAATGCGAGCGATTTCGACAATTACCTCGGTAGCCTTTTCCATCGACTGTACGGGCACGAATTCGTAGCGACCGTGGAAGTTAAGACCGCCGGCAAAGATGTTGGGGCAGGGGAGACCCTTGAACGATAGCTGCGCACCGTCTGTGCCACCGCGGATGGGCACCACCTTGGGTGTTACGCCGGCTTTGAGCATAGCTTCGCGCACGATGTCGATGATGAACATCACCGGCTCGATTTTCTCGCGCATATTGTAATACTGATCCTTGATCTCAATGGAGCAGCAGTCGGGGAATTCCTTGTTTATCTTGCGGGCAAGGTGTTCAAGCTCCTTCTTGCGGCGTTCGAAACGGTCGCGGTCGTGGTCGCGGATAATATAGGTCAGGGTGGTTTGTTCCACGGTGCCTTCCATACCCACAAGATGATAGAAGCCTTCGTAACCCTCGGTGTGTTCGGGTGTTTCCCAGCGGGGGAGCATAATCATAAACTGATTGGCTATGCGCATTGAGTTCACCATCTTGTGTTTGGCATATCCGGGATGAACGTTGCGGCCACGGAAAGTCACGCGGGCCGATGCTGCGTTGAAGTTTTCGTATTCCACTTCGCCGATTTCGCCGCCGTCCATCGTAAAGGCGAAGTCGGCGCCGAATGCTTCCACATCAAATTTATGAGCACCTTTGCCAATTTCCTCATCCGGGTTGAAGGCGATGCGGATATCGCCGTGGGGAATCTCGGGATGATCCATAAGATATTGCACAGCGGTAATAATTTCGGCCACGCCGGCCTTGTCGTCGGCTCCGAGCAGGGTGTTGCCGTCGGTTACAATAAGGTCTTGGCCTACATAATGGAGCAGTTCGGGGAAGTCGGTGGGCGAAAGCACCACGCCGGTCGAGGCGTTGAGGGTGATGTCACCGCCGTCATACTTCTGCACGATGCGGGGCGAAACGTGGCGGCCGGACATATCGGGCGATGTGTCCAGATGTGCTATAAAGCCCACGGTGCTCACCTTACGGTCGGTGATATTACCGGGGAGTGTGGCCATCAGATAGCCGTTTTCATCCAGAGAGATGTTTTTGAGACCCATACGTTCCAGCTCGTCGCGCAGGTGTCGGGCAAAAATCATCTGTCCCGGGGTGGAGGGGGTGAGGTTTGTGAGTTCGTCGCTCTGAGTGTCAAACTTCACATATTCCAGAAATCTGTCTATAAGAGTCATAACAGTAGATTATTAGAGGAGTACACGCCAGGGGAAGGCTTCTTTCACCACGATATTTTCTTCATTCCCCACGGCATACTGAACACGAAGGCCGTCGATATCTGTGGAATTGATGAGTTCTGTAAGGCTGGGGAATGTCTTTTCAAGGAATTTTATCTGATTCTGGAACACAGCCATATAGCGAGCGGTGAGAAGGCCCTGATCGCTCTTGGCAAACTTATAGCCGTCTTCCCAGATTATGGTGTAGGTGATGAATTTATGATCGATATCCACCACTACATCCTTTACCCCTTTGAGCCGGGCAAAGCGCTCGGCGTTGATACGCTCGGCAAGGTTGACGCAGGCAGCACGCACAGCGGGGATGTCGAGGTCGAAACGAGTGGCTTTGCGGAGGGTCAGCAAGCGATCGGGAGCGAAATTGAAGATGGAGAAAGCAGTGCCGTTAGTGATTTCAACATCCATAGACACTCCGCCGTCTTTCATATCCTGAACCAGAGAGCGGATATCCTCGGCAGACGCATGGCGCAGACGAGCCGACATAAGGAATTCGACGATGGGATAACCCATGGCATCGGGAGTGAATAGGGTGTCAACGTTATAGGCGGTGACAATCGCGGTGTCGTTTGTAGAAATAGTGGCGTATGGAAGCACCTTACCCATAAGCTCGCGGGCGCGTTCGGCAGCCTCGGGATCGGCTTTGGGTGTTGAATTGCACGCAGTCAGAGCAAAAATAGCTGCTAAGAGCGGCAGGATTAAACGTGTGAGTTTCATAGCAAGAAATGTGATGGTCAATTAGATTAATGCACGGGAATTTTCTGGATACGGGGGAGGTGCCGTCCACCTTCAAAGGGGGTGTTCAGGAAGGCATCAACAATTTCAAGAGCCAGCTCCCGGGGGATAAAACGTGCGGGAAGCACCAGGATGTTGGCATCGTTATGCTGACGGGCCAGTTGAGCCAGCTCCACTGTCCAGCACAGGGCGGCGCGGATGCCTTGATGCTTGTTGAGGGTCATGGCAATACCATTGCCTGAGCCGCACATTGCAATACCGGGATAGCATTCGCCGCTCTCCACAGCTGCTGCACAGGGGTGGGCAAAGTCGGCATAGTCACATGAAGCCTCGGAGTGGGTGCCGAAGTCGGTGAACTCGATACCCTTCCGGGTTAAGTGTTGCTCGATAGCGGCTTTGAGTGCAAAACCGGCGTGGTCGCTGCACATAGCCACCTTTTTATTGTTTTGAAGGATTGACATAATCGGATAGTTTTTGCAGATACTGCAAAGGTACAAAAAAAACGCCAATGGCGCAAAAAAATGCTCAAAGGCAGTTGGAAGAAAAAGGTGAGGGTAATGTTTATCAAAAATATAAACAGAGAGGCTGCCTAACGTGGGTTAGGCAGCCTCCCGGATTACGGCGGCGTGAAGCCTGCCGGGGATGGGGTATTAGCGTACGAAGATCTTGACAGCGGGAGCTTCACCTACCTTCACGATATAGGTGGCGGGGGTGAGGGCTACCTTGCAGTTGCCTTCGGCTGCGTAGACAGTGGCACCGGTGGTGTTGGTGATGGTTACGAAGAGGCCTTCGGCACCTTCAACGATGATATTACCGGCCTGGGTGCGGATGGTAACACCGGCAACCTCGGCAGATGCAACGCCGTTGATACCCTTGACACGCAGCTTGTTGGAGTGAGCTGATTCGAGCTGACCCTTATCGTAGAGGGCGGTGACGGTATAGTCGGCCACCACGTCGGGATGAGAGGGGTGTGTAGAGGCAGTGGGTTCGAGCATCTTCTCGTTGTGGCGGTTACCATCGAGGTAAACGTGGAAACCGGCGAGGTCTACGTATTCTGATTCTTCGACAGACCAGAGGAGGTCGCGGGTGAGTTCGTCAGAATCAAGCACGGGAGCGGGGAGATCGAAGATTGATATTTCATCGATGTTTACGGGGCAAGAGCGTACGCCTTTGTGAGAGATGAAGCGCACCTGCATCAGTTTGGCACCTTCGGGCACATCAATGGGCTGGTAAACTTTTTCCCAACCGGTTTCGGTGACTTCGCGGAACGAAATGCTCCAGATTGTCTCAAATTCACCATTGTCGAAGTTTACGGCGAGTGCCAGGCCCGAGTCGAAGTTGGGCACACCGTAGTATTGGAAAGATACAACGGGAGTTTCGCCACCGTCGAGCTTGATGTGAGCGCTGGTGAGCAGGTCATCGAATTCTTCGGTAGAGTAAATGCCATAGTAGCAGTATGCCACACCGCGGTCGTCTGAACCACCGGCCGGGCCGATAGAGTTGGTGCCATCGTAGCCGGTTGAAGAGAATGACCAGTTGGAGATGTTAGAGGTAGCGGCAGTGCTTTCAGAAACCCAAGCGATGTCGGGTGAGATCAAATAACCGGTGCCGTTGCTGAAGTGTTCCTCAATAGGCATCGAGAGGGGATTACCGGCAAGGATGCTGTTGGAGTTGTCGGCATAACTTTCTTCATTTCCGCAGAATGCTTTAACGAAATATTTGATAGAGTTTTCGGGGAAGTCGAAGTTGGTGTCGGTGTAGGAATTGGTGGTGAGGCCTTCAGCGAGCAGTTCTGAATCGTAAACGTTGTATACGCCTTCGCCCACGGCGCGGTAAATGCTGTAAGTGAGCTTGGAGAGGTCAACATAGCCGTTGGTCTGGCCGTTGGTTACGGGATCCCAGGTCACCACTACGTTGCCGTCCTGATTATAAGCGGCCTTGATATTCTGGGGAGTTGAAGGAGCATCATCCTTGGTGCTTACGGTGCAGGGAGTGCCATAGTTGTTACCTGCAGTACCGGCGCAGATTACGGTGTAGGTATAAGTTACGTCCTTCACCACATCGTTGTCGGTGTATTCCATTGCATCGCCGGGTTTAACGTCGTCCCAAACCTTGATAGTGGCGTTGTCGGAATTGTCGTTGCGTTTGAGGGTTACGCTCTTGATGGCCTTGAGTTCCTTATCCTGGTTGTCGGTGGTGGGAGCTGTCCATTTGAGCACGATGGGTGCGCCGCCTTTGGTGGTCACACCGGTGAGGTCGGTAACCTCGGCGGGAATCTGACCCACGAGCACGGGCTGGTCGACAAACGCGCCATAATCGCAACGGTCTTCCACGTAGGTGATAGCTTTATAATAGAAGTAGCCGCCTTCACCAAGCTCGGTGTCTTCCCAGGAGAGTTCTTCGCCTACAGCGGGGTGTTCGAAGGTGTGAACTTCCTCGTAGGTGCCTGCGCTACCGGCCTGACGGAAGATAACGATGCGTGTGATATAGTCGAGGTCGGCATCGTTGACATCGCCCAGGGTGGCGTGTGTCTTGGTGGGAGCGGTCATCGACACAATGATAGAATTGACATCGGCGTCGTATTCCACGTTGAAGTTATCAACCGAAGCGGGATATACCACGGCGAGGGCATCGGCAGAGCGGAGCTTGATGTTGTCGATGTTGAGGTAAGCGGGGTTGATTACTTCGCCCTCGCCGGTGTGGGATGCAAGGCGGATGTTGGCGAATGTAGCACCGGCAGGCACCTCTACAGAGCCTGAAGCGGTGGTCCAGCCGGCCTCGGTAGCATCATTGAAAGAACCGCGGCACACTTCCTGGTATTCGCCGCCGTCAAAGCTGATTTCGCCGGCTATAATATTGGTGAAGCCGGGGATTGTGTAGTAGTTGAACGAGAATTCGAGTGAGGCTTCACCGTCCACATTGATCTTGGCAGATGTGAGGTAGTCGATGTAAGCAGAGTTGTCATACTGAGAGTAGTAGACCATTGCCATACCGCCGGTGCCGTCGGGAGTGGCGATCTGCGAGCCGTTGGCATAACTGGATGCACCATAGTTCCACGACTTGGGATAACCGATAGCTGTGGTTGAGTTTGTCCAGAGGTTCAGCGGAGAGTATGTTACAGAATAGCTACCCTCGTTTACCACGTCGAATGTCTCGTTGAAGGGCAGAGATGCAGCAGGACCCAGAATCAGGGTTTCTTCAGCGTGAATGGAGTTAACCTGAACGTGATTGTAAGCCTCGATGCTAAATTTCACCTGTGTGGGTTTATCCAGTTCGGGAGTGTAAGTATAGGTGGTTTCTTCAAGTTCGCCTGCTATGAGTTCGTCATTGTAGGAGTTGTTATAATCCACATATACATTATAACGGGTAGCGGTGGGATCGAAGTAACCGCCGCGGGCCGACTCGGGAGCTTCCCAAGAAAGGGTTACTGAGCCGTCGAGATTTTCCTTCACGGTAAAGTCGGCGGGCTTGCCGGGATAGTCCTCACCGGTAAGAATGGAAACGTATGACGGAGAACTTTCACCATCGGCGGTGCCGGCTACAAGATAAATGCTCGAGATGCCTGATTCACCGAGGCCTTCGGTAATTACGAGGTCGCACACCGAGCCGGCTTCGTGGCCTTCAGTCTTGCCAAGCTCGGTGGTAACGGTTTGATAGGTGGTATAGTCGAAGCTTTGAGAATAAGCGCGGACATATACGGGTTCGTTGATTTCAGTGACGCCATCGCTGTACACGGTGGGGGTTGTGGCGGTGATTGTCACAGGGTAGCCACCCTTAGTGGTGGTATAGGTGATGTCTGTAACCTGCGAGGGCATCAGGCCGGCATCGACAGATTTCGATTTGGAGTAGCCGGAGTTGGAAGTCGTGCCCAGATAATATTTTACGCTGTATGCGTAGCTTTTGCCCTTGATGACATTTGAATCAGTGAATGTGAGGGGTTCACCGGTTGCAACGTTTTCGGCTGTGTAAACCATTTCACCGGTATAGTCGCCGGTCACGTAATGGAACACTTCAACCTTGTCAACAGAATCAAATTCAAAAAGTTCCATACCTGCATTACCGTAATAGTTGCAGGAAGTGGGGAGGGTAAATGTAACCTCGATGGCCTCTGTGGCGGGGAGCCATTTACCTGAGATGTCAGTGACATCCGAGGGATACATATTAGACGGATATTCAGCCTGAACCGAAACGGTAGGCTCAACACCGGGTACGGACAGGGCTACTGCGCCAATACCGGCTGCCGCTACTATGCTTCCGAGAGTGAACGTAATAAATTTATTCATTCGGTATAGTGATTAATGATTGAAAATACTAAAAACACAAGGGATAGAGGAATATGAAAGCGTATAAAACTCTATTTAAAATGCAAAGGTACAAAAAAAATCCGAATTGTGTAGCTAAAATTTTTACTTTCGCAAAAAAATAATTATTGCAGCAGACAAATGCGTAAATATTGCCGTGGCGTGACAGCGCCGCCGGATGGACCGGGAGTGATGCCGCTCCGTGGTGTCAGGCGCGCGCCGGAGGAGGTTCGCGGTGTTGCCGTCCGGCGTGTATCCCACACCGCGGAGCGGAGTGGGGGGATAGGGGTTGCATGTTTGTATAAACGCTTGATATACAGATGTTTGTAGAGACGCAATTTTTTTGCGTCCGCGTCCGGATGGGGTTAATCGTCCAATGGAGTGACGCTTTGCGGTGTCAGGTGCGTGCCGGATGGGGCGCCCGTAGTTAGCCATCCGGCAGGGGACGCAAAATTTTTTGCGTCCCTACAATTATCTGTTTATCAATATATTAAATATTAGTTAATACTCGCGGTGGGACTTGGGGTGGCCCTCCGGCGCGTACCCCACACCGCAGACGGCGTGGCTCCCGGTGCGCGGCGCGGTGTAGTACCGCTGGAGGGTGTGCCTGTTTTGAATGTGAGACCTTTCGCTTTTATGCTTTTGATGCTTTAGAGCCCCCACGATTGTATGCACAAAAAAAAGAATGAGAAACGAAAAACAATTGTTTTTGCTATTTCTCATTCTCCTCTCTCCTCTGGCGGTATGGACGGGACTCGAACCCGCGACCCCCTGCGTGACAGGCAGGTATTCTAACCAGCTGAACTACCACACCTTGTTTTTTGCTGTCCTCTGACATTGGTGGGAGAGGCATTCCTTTCGGTTTTGCAATGCAAAGGTACGGCCTTTTTTTGGTTTCTCCAAATAAAATTCCAATTACTGCACATTTTTTTTAAAATTAACCGCGGGACTTGAGCTGAGACCTTGGTCTGCACATATTTTACTGTTTACTTGGTCGCCGGAAGGTGACGATGCCACCGCGTCAGCGGTGTTCGGAGGATAGCCTTTGGCGAGGCGCGCGTAGCCGCCGATGCCATAGGATCATTAGCCGATGTATATAGATTGGCGCTGCGTAGCTGCGCTTGGAAACAATCTGTCGACAAACATCTTACGCCGCTA
>CAZHDH010000014.1:0-4207 GCA_964531245.1 uncultured Bacteroides sp.
ATGCATCGTCAATCCTTCGCAAATCTATATCGTCTAATTTTTAAGAGTTACTTAACCGGAAACAAACAGGACACATCCAAACTCCGGATGTGTCCTGTTTGTTTTTTATCGAACCGGAAGGATAGGGCGTTTGAGCCATAGTTGACGCTCGCCTTCGGGAAGCTTTTCTATGGCATAGCGCAGCGTGGTGCGCGACATCCGGTGATAGTTCTGTTCAAGATACGACAATAGGGTTTCCTGATCGCGTTTACCTACCTCGCGCAACATCCATCCCACGGCTTTGTGAATCAGATCGTGCGGATGCCCGAGGAGCATATCCGCAATCTCAAGGGTAGGGGTGAATATGCCATTTCGTATTAGCATCCAATTGGTTACAATCCCTATGCGCTGCTCCCATAAATTGTCGCTTTGAGCCAGCCGACATAATACTGAATAGTCGGCCGGCAGGCTGTGCAGCAGATAGTAACCAAGAATTTTGGGACACGACATATCCACAAGATCCCAGTTATTGGCCTGCTTTGTGTGCCGGAGATAGAAGTCAGCGATCTGCCTGCGACGGATGGTTTTGGAATTGTCCCTGTCTGATTTTTTAGGCAACGCGAGCTTCATTTCCTCAACCAGAAGTAGAAAACCGGCTAAACGTGCCTCGTGCCAGCGGCTATATAGCAACTTCTCTATTTCCTCGAATGGGACTTCGCCACGTGCTTCCTTTACCACGAGGTGAGTCTGTGGAGCTCTTAGACCCAAAAACTCGTCGCCTTCGCCGTATTCACCCTTTCCGGTTTTGAAGAACCGGCACAAAATCTTACGCTGCTTTTCGCTGCGTTCAGCAAGCAGACATTCCTCAATATCCAGCGCTGTGATCATTACATTCTTCGTTATATAGTTTATCAAACAAGACACTCAGCTGTTGCGGCTCTTTGATTATTCGACGCAGCTCGGCAAGACGCCTGGAATTATCGCTCCATGGGATGCATACTTTCAGATAGCCGCCTTCGCCATATTTCTTTTCAAGATGTTCGATTGTGCGTCGGTAATGTCCTTCGTGGTCAAGTTCGGGATAGTTTGCCAGTCCGTATTGAATGGTGCGTCTTAATATGGTTTCTACATCAATAAAACGGTCGGCTTCGGCAACAATCCGTCCATAAATAGATCGCGGTTCGCTGCCTTTTGACGCGCGGTGGTCCTCAACGGCATCGCCCATCGTATCTATTTGTTCCGCAGAAAAGAGCTTTTTCAAAAACTCATCTTTCTGTAAAATGATACGCGAATCAATGTGATGTCGTTCACGCCCATTTACCAGTCCAAGGTCGTGAAAAGCTGCAATGACATACACCATATCCATATTTATATCCGGCACATTTTTTGCAAGATGCAGACTTTGGTCAATAACCATCCGGGCGTGATTCTGATGGTGTGCTTTGTCAAAGTTGGAATACTGTGGAATAATGGTTGATTCCACGTATGCGATAATTTCGGGATTAACGTTTTTACTCATAATCATTCTGTCGGAAGTGCAAATTTACGAATTTTTTTGTAACTTTGCGTATCCGACTGTTTCGGATACAGATGACTAAACTATGAAAAAACATCTCATTCTTTTGGCAACTACATTAATAACATTTAATGCAATGGCACAGCAAAAAATAATTCAGACGGCAGGGCATGACGCTTTGGGCGATTTTGCTCCCGAATTTGCTCACCTCAATGATGATATCCTTTTTGGTGAGGTATGGAGTCGCAACGACTTGCTCTCGCTCCGCGACCGCAGCCTTGTTACCATCACGTCTTTGATTTCGCAGGGAATAACCGATAGCTCCCTGAAATTTCATCTGATGGAAGCTAAGAAAAATGGTATCACCCGCACAGAAGCAGCCGAAATCATTACCCATATAGCATTTTATGCAGGGTGGCCCAAGGCGTGGGCTGCATTCCGACTGGCCAAGGAAGTCTGGACTGATGATATAAAAGGAGATGATGCCAAGGCGCAATTCCAACGCGAGATGATATTCCCGATAGGCGAGCCCAACACTGCCTATGCACAATATTTTATAGGCAACAGCTATCTGGCTCAAATATCTACGGATCAAATTCCCTTTGCCAACGTTACTTTCGAGCCTGGCTGCCGCAATAATTGGCACATACACAAGGCTGAGAAAGGTGGTGGACAAATGCTGGTGGGCGTTGCCGGTCGCGGTTGGTATCAGGAAGAAGGCAAAGCGCCTGTTGAGATTCTTCCCGGAACTGTAATTAACATTCCGGCCAATGTGAAGCATTGGCACGGCGCGGCCAAAGATTCGTGGTTTGCACATCTGGCGTTCGCAGTGCCCGGTGAGAAGTCAGAAAACGTTTGGCTCGAACCCGTCTCCGATGAGGAATACGATAAAATTCAATAATTATATAATGATTAACGAGACATTATCACAAGATAGTGTCTCGTTAATCATTAATTATGAGGTTTAATCTGCGGGTTTAAAACCTCAACGATCGTAGTTTAGAGTTTCTTTAGAAAATGAATATTGAGGAATTTCGTGACTATTGCCTGACGATGGAAGGTGTGACAGAGAAGACCCCTTTCGGGAAATTTGCCCGTCGCTACGAATCCATTCTTGTATTTTATATCCTTGACCACATGTTCTGTTTGATGGATATAGATAACTTTACGTCGGTCACTGTCAAATCTACTCCCGAGGAGGTTGAAGAAATCCGAAGCAACTATTCATCTGTAAGCGATCCGCTGAATCAAAGCCTGCGCCATTGGATCCAGCTCAACCTCAACGGTGATATTCCCGACAATAAGATATACAGCCTTGTCGAAAGGGCATACGATATAGTTAGAGACAAATATACACCAAAGAGCAAAAAGTGATTCAAAATTGTTATAACATTATGGAAGAAATAAGAATAGATGTAAATAAACAGACGCAGGAAGAATTGGCCCTCGCCAATGAACATGCTCAGCTCATTTTCACGTTCAACCACACGATGCCGGGCACCTCAGAGTATGAAGAACTTATGCACCGGATATTCCCGACTATGGGAGAAAATAGCCGTGTGGGTACTCCGTTGACGGCCATCAGACCCCACATGGTAAATATCGGCAAAAACGTTGTGGTAATGCCCGGATGCCTGATGATGTCGGCCGGAGGAATTACAATAGATGATGGCGCTATGATTGCCGCCAACGTGCAGCTTATCTCCAATAATCATGATCTTTATGAGCGTCAGGTCATAACATGCAAGCCCGTTTATATCGGCAAGAACGCATGGATAGGGGCAGGAGCCACTATACTGCCAGGTGTTACCATCGGAGATAATGCCGTGGTAGGAGCTGCAAGTGTTGTCACAAAAGACGTTGCTCCAAATACCATTGTAGCAGGCAATCCCGCCAAATTCATCAAAGCTATACCTCCCAAATCGGAATATACCGAGATTAATAATGACGAGGATACAATTCAGCTTGGCCTCGACAGCTGTGGCGATTAAAAGGCCAACGAAGAGTAGGGTGAAATCTTAGAATTCACGTCCACTCAATTCCCCCGGTATAGCGAGTCACTTCATCGAAACGTCCTTATTACTAAAGAATTGGACTGATAATAATTTTGCGTCCTCTACCGGAGAGGTGCACTGTCCAGTGAAGCGGTTTCGCTTCACTGGACAGTAGATTCCTACGGAGTGACGCTGCTCTGCATTCTAACAGAGCATAACACGTATAATTAGGAGTAGGGTAATACTTTAGCTATAATGGCAGATATTATATAGAGAGAGTAGGGTGAGTTGGCTAATAAATTATTCTGAATTATGAACTGTTGTCAAACATATACTCGACATAATTTCACACTTGAGATTGTGATTATGTGACCAATGGCCGCGAATAGTCTGCGCTAAAAGCCTATGTGAGGACGGCAATCCAATAATGTAGTAGAATATACATTCGATTATTGGTGCTATGATTTCCAATGGGAGTAGAGTGGGAAACAAACCAGACTATGTTAGTTCTCATAATATGTAACTATTTTGATTCTGAGCTGTCCTCCGTCTATTGAGATTCAACATTCGATTTTGAAATTAAGATAGCCTGCGCATCCGAGACGTCGTAATGGTGACTGAAAAATTAGAAACTTGAAGATCTTATAACGTGCATGTTCCGACATTCGATTTTGAAATTTCAGATAGACCGTGCTTCCGGGACGTCGTAATGGTGACT
>CAZHDH010000014.1:4307-42650 GCA_964531245.1 uncultured Bacteroides sp.
GCTTCCGGGACGTCGTAATGGTGACTTGAAAAATTAGAAAACCTGGGGATCTCCTAACTTGCCGATATTAGATTGATGAAATATCAGGTAGCTTGCGGTTTCGACATGATGGCATCAGTGTACTTGAAAATAGACATGCTCAATAGGGTGCTAATCCTCGAAAACTCGTTTTTCAAAATTCTGAACGACTCCCCAACTAATCGGATAATTGAGAATACTATTTAACATAATAGTAATTATCTCACAAGATGGTAACAACAAGCAAAATTGTGGAGCGCACCTTAACCGGATCTATGCAACCTAAATGTACGAAAATTGAAAAATAATAGTAAAATTTCAACTCGGATTATGCAGATGGGAAGCGTCGCGCACTTGTAGGTTATGTTATTGAAATTTCCGCAGCCGTAAGATGGAAGCTTACTGAATTTGTCGGTTTTCTGCAGCCCTGAGTAGCGCTCCAAATATTCATACTTATGGGTTCCGATCAATATTTAGAGAAGCTGATGAGGATTATTGACCAGGTATAGGGTCACAGCATAGTATTAGCAGTTCGATCAAACTCAATATAGCTAATTGAAAGTTGATTTTTCTGTCCACAGATCATATGGTGTATCGTCGCTCCTACGGAATCGATATTAACGGCTAAATGGGATGATCAATGCCTGAAATTCGCCTCAAAAAAATATTACAAAATCATTACAAAAAAAATCATCTTCCGTGAACAAAAAAGGAGCACGTGATGTTGTATTACAAAACGATTACAAAATCAAATCGTCGATCATTGATATACAAATGTAAATTGAAAAATGAAAATCCAAGTTTACAGAGTCGAATTTACAGAATGTAATTAGCTCAAATGTAAACAAAATTCAATTTACAAACTCCAAATTCTCTATCGTTATCTGAGAGTTTTAGAAGTTAAATACGGGGTTACTTAATTCCATTCGAGGTTTACAGAATTAAAAACCAGTCATTATAATCCTTTAACACATATTGTAATTGATTGATACTCATACCTATTATGGCTATTATATCTATTGTAGGTGTAGAATAGCATCTAACGGCTGAGATTATCGCTTTAAATAAATGGGCGTTTGTAATAGTCTGATTAATAATCTTATGTATAATTAAATCTACAATTATACTTCAAGTCGGTACCTCGCCATTTAAAAACGCAAATTTGGATACGTAACGTTGTTAATACATATTGCGATGCGATTGTAAACGCTATTTGAAAATTTAAATTTGCATACGTCAATTATTATTTTTACATTTGCAAACTCAAATATTTATGCTCATCCCCTACCCGAAAACCCCTATATTATGGATATTGTAACACGATTAATCGAATTTAAGGATAGTACAGGCCTTACAAGCTCGCAATTTGCAGATAAAGCAGAGATTGCACGTCCTACCTTATCTCAATTTGTAAACGGCAGAAATAAACGCCTTAGTGATGAGCTTATCGCCAAACTCCATACGGCTTTCCCGGAATTGAACATATCCTGGTTGCTTTTTGGTGAAGGAGAAATGACCTCTGCCCACGCAGATGATAGAGTAGCCGAAGAAGTGCCTGAAATGCGCGTTACAGAGCCTTCAGGAGACGGTGAGACATCCACTGAAGATGGTGCTCAATCAGACGTGCAAAAGCCCCGCGAGGCCGTTAATACAGATCGTGAAGTAACCGCTACTGCTACTCAAAACATACATTCTGTAATGCATGTTATACCACCGGTTTCCGCGAATCCGGAGAGAAAGATCAAAAGTATCATGGTGTTTTACACCGACAATAGCTACGAAACTTTCACTCCAAGAGATTAATTGGCCTACGCGAATTCAGGCGTCTATTTAATGGGATGTAGAAGTCGATTGTCGAAAAACTCATTGTCATTAGGAAACATACCCCGTCACGGGCGTCTTGTATTTTTGCCATAGTTTTAAAGGTACAAAATGGTCGAATCTCCCCTATTTTTTGAAATTTCAAAATTCCTGAACGGATGATAAATTCTTCAGAAATCGCAAGTGCTATTTAACATAATATTTCACTGCTTTTTGTGCACGGATGTTCCCCTGCGTCTGCTTTTATTCTCGGTCATTCATTCCACGGATCTTCGGTTTCATATTTCGCTTGTGATACTCGACCGGATTTTTTTCGGTTTGCGGCTCCATATTTTCAGTTCAGATAAGCGAGAATTTTTCCTGAGCATTTATTAGATTTTTTTCAATGATAGCGTGTACCCTATCCGGTTGTCACAGTCGGATATGTCGTGAGAGGAATAAAATTGGAGTTGTAATCCAGGATTGCTTGCTGAGTAAATTTATCTACTATAAACAACCCCTACCCCCTTTTTCTTATTGGTGTTAAGAGATCGGCACTAATAATAAGATACTATATATTAAAGGAAATAGATGGTTGTCCAGATGATTTGAACGGCAGTAAACCGTCCCCGTCCACATTAGACGGTGTGCCCCATCCGGCGCACGTCCGACACCGCGGAGCGGCGTCGCTCCATTGGACGGTGTGTGCCATCCGGCGCGGGTGCCGTCCTAACGCGGACGCAAATTTTTTCACATCCCTACCTACTTATATATCAAAAGATTAAAAACGCGGCGTAGCTCCCATTGCCATCCCTTAGTAACTTATTCTATTCAGTATGATGAAAGGTTTTGAATGGGCTTGAATGCTCTCTATTGAGCCATACAATACGGGTAAGCAAACGCTTCTCCTGCATATGCGGCTTCTGAAATGACTCTAATCTTGCTATCATAATGCATCAACACCATTACGCAACGAAGGGAATCGATATCTCTTTCTAATCATCAAATGGCTTAATTTCGTAATTTTAAGAGATTCTGAGCCAATTGTTGGTCGTTTGTATAGCGAGATATAGGATGAAAGGAGAAACGCAAAAAGGGTGCACCATACAGCGATGGTACACCCTTTGACGTATATTGGGACTTGAATTAGTGCTGGAGGTATGCCTCGAGCTGTTTGGGATCGAAGGTGCGGATAAATTCGGCGTGACGGGTAACTTCGGCAGCTGCGAGGTTAGCGTAAACCAGAGCGCTCTTGGTGAATGATTCAGTACGGTTGGCATCAAGCACAAGCAGATAGCCCATGATGATATTTCCAGCCATTTCTACCATACGGCGAGCCATAAAGTCGGTGTAGGTAGCGTCATTCACTTCAAGGACTGATTTAACGGCTGTATCGTACATTTCGGTGAGCACGGCCAGACGATCCTTGATAGCCTGGAGTTCGGGGCGCACATCTTCCTTGGCGTATTCGTCAATAAGCGCCTTGTAGGTACCGGTGGTCACGAAACGAATAGCAGCCACAACTTGAAGCTGAGTGGTGCCTTCATAGATCGAAGTGATACGAGTATCGCGATACAAGCGTTCACAAGCATAATCTTTCATGAAGCCCGATCCGCCATGCACCTGGATGCAATCGTATGCGTTCTGGTTGGCATATTCGCTACCCATGCCTTTGGCCATAGGAGTGAGGGCGTTGGCGAGCTGGTTGTAATGCTTGGATTCCTTGCGTTCCTCGGGGGTAAGGGCGCGTTCTTTAGCGATGTCGTCGTACACTTTGTAGAGGTCTACATAGCGAGCGCACTCGTAAAGGAGCGAACGAGAAGCATCAAGTTTGGCTTTCATAACGGCAATCATCTCGGCCACAGCAGGGAATTCGATGATAGCTTTGCCAAACTGACGGCGATCGCGAGCATAGGCAAGAGCTTCACGATAAGCGAGTTCTGAGCAGCCAACGCTCTGTGCCGCGATACCCAGACGTGCACCATTCATCAGGGCCATCACATATTTGATGAGGCCCATACGACGCGAACCACAGAGTTCGGCAGGTGCATTCTTATATACGAGTTCGCAGGTGGGAGAACCCTTGATACCCATTTTATTTTCGATACGGCGAACGGTTACGCCACCATTACGCTTATCATAGATGAACATTGACAGGCCACGACCGTCTTTAGTACCCTCTTCTGAGCGAGCGAGAACCAGATGAAGGTCGGCATCACCATTAGTGATGAAGCGCTTCACACCGTTGAGCACCCAAGTGCCGTCCTCTTTCTGAGTGGCCTTGAGCATAACGCTCTGGAGGTCGGAACCGGCATCGGGTTCGGTGAGGTCCATCGACATAGTTTCGCCTTCGCAAACGCGAGGAATGAAACGCTGCTTCTGGTCTTCGTCACCAAATTCATAGAGTGTTTCAGCGCAGTCTTGCAGGCCCCAGAGGTTTTCAAAACCGGTGTCGGCACGGCTAACGATGTCGGCGGCCATAATGTAGGGAGTGATGGGGAAGTTGAGACCACCGAATCGGCGAGGCATAGCCATACCCATCAGGCCGGCCTGACGGCAGGCTTTGAGGTTTTCGACAGTGCCGTCGGCATAATGCGCGCGACCGTCGGAGCAGGAAGCGCCCTGATGATCAACGGCTTCGGCGTTATCGGCGATGAGACCTCCGCAAAGTTCGCCAACCACCTCAAGGGTGCGTTCGTAATTGTCCATCGCATCCTCGAAATCCGAGGGAGCGTAGTCAAACTTTTCAGCGTCGGTAAAGTTGCGCTCTTTGAGTTCGACAATCTTACGCATCATCGGATGGTTGAGATGATGGCGCAGATCGGGATTATCTGTATAGAAGTTAGCCATGGCTTATTTGGAGTTCTTTTTGTAGTATTTGATAAGTTTGGGGAGCACGTCTTCGACATTGCCAGTGATGACATAGTCGGCGATGGCATTAATGGGAGCGTTGGGATCATTGTTCACCGAGATGATGATCGAGCTTTCCTGCATACCTGCAATGTGCTGGATCTGGCCGGAAATACCGCAAGCGATATACAGTTTGGGGCGAACAGTAACACCGGTCTGACCGATCTGGCGTTCGTGTTCGATAAAACCGGCATCCACAGCAGCACGTGATGCGCCAACCTCGCCACCGAGGGTCTGTGCAAGATCAAAAAGGAGCTGGAAGTTTTCCTTAGACCCTACTCCGTAGCCACCGGCTACCACGATGGGAGCACCCTTGATATTTACTTTTGATTTAGCGATCTGGCGGTCGATGATTTCCACTACAAAGTCTTCATCCTTAACATATTTTGCGGGGTCGAGGTTGATAACCTGGCCTTTATGGTCGGGATTGAATACTTCCTTTTTCATGACACCTTCGCGCACGGTAGCCATCTGAGGGCGACATTCGGGGTTAATGATTGTAGCCACGATGTTACCACCGAATGCGGGGCGGATCTGATAAAGAAGGTCTTTGTAATCGGTTTTGGTTTTAGCATCGGTGTGATCGCCGATTTCCAGCGATGTACAGTCGGCGGTAAGACCGCTGTGCAGGGCTGAGGAAACGCGAGGGCCGAGGTCGCGGCCGATGCAAGTGGCACCCATAAGTGCAATCTGCGGTTCGATTTCCTTGAAGAGGTTGATCAGGATCGACGAATGAGGGAGTGATGTATAGGGGTAGAGGCGTTTGTCGTCTACTTTATACACAACGTCGGCACCGTAGGGGAAAATCTGGTCTTCGATGCCCTTGAGGTCAGAACCGATCACAAGAGCTTCGAGCTTAACGCCGAGGCGATCGGCGAGCTGGCGACCTTTGGTAAGGAGTTCGAGGCTGACATCGGCTACGCGACCTTCGTCCAGCTCACAGTAAACTATAAGATTGTTTTTATCTGCCATAGTTTTAAGGGATATTTCGGCTGAGTGGTCGAATTAGCCGATGGTGTGATTTGTAATGAGTTCTTTGATGAGATCTTCGAGAGCTGCTTCGTCTGAGCCTTCGATCTGTCGTGCGTCCTTGGCGGTGAACACAACATTTTCCACAGTTTTCACCTTTGTGGGCGAACCGGGGAAACCGATCTGCTGCGGGTCAGCCTCAACGTAGTCGGCACCCCATTCGTTGATTTGCAGATAGGGACGTGCGTCAACCTTATCCTGCTGTTCCTGAGGCAGAGCCGCCTTTTCAGAAGGTGAAACAGCATATTTGTATTTCATCAGACGCTTGGCATTGCGAGGACGGCAGTCGGCAGCCGAGCCGTTGACAGTGACAACGCAGGGCAGCGGAGAGACAACGGTCTCAAGGCCGTGTTCCAGACGACGTTTAACGGTGACTTTGCCATCTTTGAGATCAACGATTTCTTCGGCATAAGTAACCTGGGGGATACCGAGCTTTTCGGCGATCTGGGGACCCACCTGAGCGGTATCACCATCGATAGCCTGACGGCCGCCGAGAATAATATCGTAATTTCCGATTTTTTTAACAGCCTGAGCCAGCGAATAAGAAGTAGCAAGGGTATCGGCACCACCGAGTGCACGGTCGGTAAGAACGACACCGCCGTCGGCACCGCGATACATTGCTTCGCGAATCATTTCAGCCGATTTGGGCAGGCCCATTGTAAGAACAGTGATAGTGCTTCCGGGATTAGCATCCTTGAGACGGAGAGCCTGTTCGAGAGCGTTTAGGTCTTCAGGGTTGAAGATTGCAGGCAGAGCGGCACGGTTGATAGTACCGTCGGCTTTCATGGCATCTTTGCCTACGTTGCGGGTGTCGGGCACCTGCTTGGCAAGCACAATGATGTTTAAGCTCATGATTTTCAGTTTATTAAGAGATTTGTATATTCTGAATTGAGATGCACCCCAACGAGGGCGCAGTATGATTGGCGGTGCAAATATACGCATTTTTGACAAAATGAGCAAAAGTTTGTCAAATTGTCATCTATAATTAGTAATCGTTATCTGTGATAATTTGGTTGGCGAGTTGGGCAATGGCATCTTCTCTCGCGATTTCCTTGCGAGCCGCGGCGACGGCCTGCGTGCGCAATTCCGCCGCCTGATTTACACAGGTCATGGCGAGCCAAAGCCTAAGACCGGTGTAACGATTCAGTCTGTCGGGCTCGTCGCACAGGGTCTCGGCTATATTTTCGGCAAATGGGAGCCATCTAAGCAATTTATTGCAAAGGATGTCGGCTTCTTCGGGCCAAGCTATGTTGTGCGCCAAACGTAAAGCTTCAGCTTCCGAGACATCCTCACGGGCGAAAAGCATCGGCGCGAGAAGATGGCTTTCACGCACATTCTTATCGGCAAGGAGTTGACGCGCCAGATGGGAGTCGGGACCGAATTCGGCTGCGATCTCAGTAAGCTGCGGAAGGTTTAGGCCGAAAACAATACGCCTGGGGCATCCGGCTTGACGCAACGTATCCGCAATCACACCGTTACGCATTGCAAACATCCTGCGTTTAAGCAGTTGCATCTTATTAAACTTCTCGTCGCTCATTGGTCGAAAAGCTTAGAAAGCGGAGCTACCTGATTACCATCGGTCATATCTACACAGACCGGGACGACGGAAATATATTCGTTATTAAGCCAATATTCGTCGGTATCGGTTGCCTGAGGTTCAGAATTGACAAACGTGCCGGTAAGCCAATAGAACGGCTTGCCGGACGGATCCATATATCGCTGGTATTCATCTGTCCAATAACCTTTTGCAGCGCGACACGTCCGCACCCCCTTGGGCACCACACGAGCCGGGATATTCACATTTAGACATACCCCGGTGGGGAGCGGATTTTCCAACAGCTCGGCAATTATACGGCGGACGAAAGGCAGACTGAGGTCGAAATCAGCTGCCATAGAATGGTGGAGCAGCGAAAATCCACACGACGGAATGCCCACAGTGCATCCTTCCATCACAGCTCCCATCGTTCCGCTATAAATCACGTTACATCCCGAATTAGAGCCGTGATTTATGCCGGAAAGCACAAGATCGGGGCGGCGTGGCACGATGGTGTGGAGTGCAAGTTTAACGCAATCGACCGGTGTACCACTCACTGTGAACACCCTTGCATTTCCTACGTCGGGATGCTGCGCGATGCGCAAAGGGGCGTTAACCGTTATAGCCGAGGATTTTCCCGATTGAGGCAATTCCGGTGTAACGACAATTATATCAACATTTTCCGGTAAGGCTTCGACAAGCTTGAACAGACCCGGAGCGGATATTGAGTCATCATTCGTAATCAATATAAGGGGGCGTATTTCAGTCATAGGGATGAGTTTTCAGATGTATTTCAGAGGACAAAGTTAGTGAAAATTAGTGGAGTTATCAACATTTAATTCTTTTTTTACATTTTTAGTGGAACAATTTTTTTATTGTTTCACGAAAAATTATTTACTTTGCAGACCAATCCTAACATTAGTATAATGGGAAAGATAATTGCAATAGCCAATCAGAAAGGCGGAGTAGGCAAAACCACTACCACCATCAACCTCGGAGCCTCGCTGGCCGCTGCCGGAAAAAAGGTGTTGATTATCGATGCCGATCCGCAGGCAAATGCCACATCTGGATACGGCATTGACCCCCGCACTATGACATCTTCGATTTACGAGTGTCTGGTAGACGGTTACCCACTTGACGGGTCGCAGGTTGTCACGTGTGTGTAAGGACTCAGCCTGATAGGATCCAGTATCGACCTTGCGGGAGCAGAATTGGAGCTGGTCAATAAGCCTCAGCGCGAGCGCGTCTTGTCCAATCTGCTCGAAGGAATACGCGAAAAATATGATTTTATTCTGATCGACTGTTCGCCCTCGTTGGGTCTTATAACGGTAAATGCCCTTACAGCCGCCGATTCAGTTATCATACCCGTGCAGGCTGAATATTTTGCGCTGGAAGGCATCAGCAAACTACTGAACACCATCCGCATTATCAAGAGTCGCCTGAACCCCTCGCTTGATATCGAGGGATTCCTGCTCACGATGTATGATGCGCGCCTGCGACTTGCCAATCAGATATATGAGGAGCTCAAAGGTCACTTTGCCGATATGGTCTTTGATACCGTGATACCGCGCAATATCCGCCTGAGCGAGGCACCCAGCCACGGCCTACCCGTGCTTCTTTATGCGCCCGAAAGCCGTGGTGCCACATCCCATAACCTTCTGGCCAAGGAAATCATCAATAAAAATAAAACTAGGAAATAATGGCTTTAAAACGTAACGCTTTAGGTCGCGGGCTCGACTCGCTTATCTCGATGGACGATGTTCCGGCAAGCGGTTCGTCTGCCATAAACGACATCGCACTCGATAAAATATCGCCGAATCCCGACCAACCCCGACGCACATTCGATCCCGATGCGCTTGATGAACTTGCCGCTTCTATCCGCGAATTGGGCATCATTCAGCCGCTATCGCTCCGCAAAACCGGTGCAGATACCTATCAGATTATAGCCGGCGAGCGTCGCTTCAGAGCGGCCCAGCTTGCCGGGTTACGCTCAGTGCCGGCATATATCCGCACTGCCAACGATACCGAGCTGACCGAGATGGCTCTGATCGAGAATATACAGCGCGAGGATCTCAACGCCATAGAGATTGCCCTGACTTTCCGAAAGCTTATCGACACGTACAACCTCACGCAGGAACGCCTGAGTGAACGCATAGGTAAAAAGCGTACTACGATAGCCAATTTCTTAAGGTTGCTGCGCCTGCCTGCCGAGGTGCAATTAGGATTGCGCGACCGCCGGCTCGAAATGGGTCACGCACGTGCTCTGCTTACCATCGAAGATCCTGCACTTCAGCTCAAACTCTACAACGAGATTTTGCGTCAGGGACTGAGTGTGCGCAAAGTTGAGGAGCTTGCAAAAGCATGGCAACAGGGAGCCGCCACAAAGGTTGCGTCTAATAGCGATGCCCCGCGCGGACGATACAGTTCCGACGATTTCAATATCTTGGAAAAGCATCTTTCATCCAGTTTCGGCACCTCAGTCGGCTTCAAATATGACAGCAAGGGAAAAGGCAAGATAACCTTTTCATTCACAAATGACGACGAGCTTGAACGGCTTATCTCAATGTTTGACTCTCTCAACAACAAACGGTGAATATTTTCTGTAGAATAATCATAACTACCGCAATAGCCATAACGGCCACCACCACCGCATTTGCCGACGACCACCGCCGCCCGGTGCGTCATCAGCACGTGCTATCTGATTCTGTAGCGATTGCTCCGGACACCACCTCTTTCGCAATATCTGATTCAATTCTGCTGCCCAAAACCGAAAAAATGGGCTATAATGAGTGGATTCCGCGTGAGCAGGAATTCAATCCCGATCCCAACCGCGCTATCTGGATGAGCGCATTGTTTCCGGGCCTGGGGCAGGTGTACAATCGCCGATACTGGAAGCTGCCTATTGTGGTGGGAGCATATCTGGGGCTCGGGTACGCTACGTCATGGAATAACGGAATGTTGTCTGACTACACCAAGGCATATCGTGATATAATGGACAACGACCCCTCCACCAATTCCTATATGAATTTCTTTCCACCCACCACTTCCGAGAGCGATCTGGATCAGAAATGGCTCACGAATGTGCTTCAGAGCCGCAAGAACTATTTCCGGCGCAATCGCGATCTTTGTATTATTGCGATGGTGGGGGTGTACCTGCTGGCGATGGTGGATGCTTACGTCGATGCATCCCTGAGCCATTTCGATATTTCCCCAGACCTGTCAATGGACCTCACACCGGCATTGCTTCCCGATTCGCGCGGCCAAAAGCCCGCCGTCGGACTATGTTGGGCCTTAAATTTCTAAAGAATGAAACCAAATATCATAATCACATCAATTCTCCTGGGCGCCGCGAGCTTTACTGCTTATCCGGCCTCTATTCTTAATATTAAGGACTCGTTGCACTGCGTCCCGAGCCAACTTCCTGAAAGCTTCGAGACCGATGTGCATAAGATGCAAGAAAATTGGTATCTCAAAACATACGCCGATATCGACCGTAATGCCGATAATCGCAGTTCGGTAATCCCGTCTGATGAGGTTTTTGTGGAACGTCTCGGTAAAATTCCATCGGTAATTGAACTTCCGTTCAACTCGCTGGTACGGAATAACATCCTGGCTTACGTAGACCGTCGGAAGCAGCTCGTAGAAAATATGCTGGGCATGAGCCTATACTATATGCCCATTTTTGAGCAGGCTCTGGATAGAAACAATATGCCGCTCGAACTCAAATACCTCCCCATAATCGAAAGCGCTTTAAATCCTGATGCCGTGTCAAAGGCCGGCGCCACCGGATTATGGCAGTTTTTGCTCGGCACTGCTACAGGTGAGGGACTTGAGGTTATCTCGCTCGTGGATCAGCGACGCGACCCCTATCTATCCTCGGAGGCTGCCGCCATATATCTGAAAAAACTGTATGGCATCTTCAACGACTGGAGCCTTGCCATCGCCGCCTACAACTGTGGAGCCGGTAATGTCACCAAGGCTATAAAACGCGCAGGTGGCGGAAAGAAAGATTTTTGGGAGATTTATCCATATCTGCCTGCCGAAACACGTGGATATGTGCCCGCGTTCATTGCAGCGACTTATGCAATGAACTACTATCACGAGCATAACATTTCTCCGGCTCTGGCCCGCAAACCCATTCTTACAGATACCGTGCACGTGACCCGTCGTGTGCATTTCGATCAGATAAGCAATGTCCTTGACATTCCCATAACGGAACTGCGCACGCTTAACCCGCAGTATCGCCAGGATGTGATTCCCGGCGACATCCGCCCCTACTCCCTTGTGCTTCCCTCGTTGCAGGTATATGCATACGTGGCCAATGAAGATTCGATCTGCAACTATCAAGCTGAAAAGTATTTTCATCGCAGTGTAGTCGAGCCTGCGCCGGCCGGTTCCGGTTCGGATTCCCGTGGCGAGTATGTAGAGCAAACCGTGGTGAAATATCATACAGTTAAAAAAGGCGAGACCTTGGCTTCCATCGCCAAGAAATATGGCGTAACGCAAGCCGCTATTCGCAAGTCGAACAAGATTGGCAAGCGTGTGCGCACCGGTCAGAAGCTTAAAATCAATAGCGTAGAACGTCGTTACGTTCAGCAAACTCCCGCGGCGGTGGTAGAACCCGCAGTGAGCGCCGTAGCTGTAGATTCCACCATGACGAGTACAAACCAAACCGATACGCTCGCAATAACCGAAACCGACGCACCTGTAGCCCCAAGCACAGCTAAATCAAAGGTTGCAGGCGCAATGAACAATTCGCGCCAGGCATCAACACGTCCTCAGGCAGATAAGCCGGCAAGACAATCAACCAACACTAACACTTCTGCCAAGGCTGCAACACAACATAAGGTGGCAAAAGGTGAAAGCCTCTACCGCATATCTCAGAAATATGGCGTAACCATTGACGAAATCAAGAAAGCCAACGGCTTGAAGAACGATGCTTTGCAAGCCGGACAGACTCTTAAGATTCCTGCCAAAAGCAGCTCATCGTCGAAATCGTCACGCCGTAGAAAATAATCCGATTACTAATCATTCATCATAATAATAAATGAAAAAGGATAAATTCCCCGGCAAGCAGCCGACAACGGGACCGGATATTCCGCCCGCCGAAGTCGAACCGATCGACCTGCCGGAAAACGCGTTCCGTCAACTGGGCGCAGATGAAGAGTATGTGCCGGTGATGCATCCCGCGCACGATTATCCCGAAGCAACGCCCTACTCTGTCACGATGGGCTTGATACTTGCCGTGATATTCAGTGCGGCCGCTGCATATCTGGGGTTGAAAGTTGGCCAGGTGTTCGAGGCTGCCATTCCTATCGCCATTATAGCCGTAGGTCTTTCCGGCGTGCTCAAGAAAAAGAATGCCATAGGGCAAAACGTAATCATCCAGTCGATAGGTGCCTGCTCGGGCGTGATTGTGGCCGGAGCGATCTTTACGCTCCCTGCCCTCTATATTTTGCAGGCTTCGCATCCCGATATTTCTGTCAACTTCTTCCAAATTTTTCTTTCATCGTTATTTGGCGGAGTGTTAGGCATATTGTTTTTCATACCTTTCCGCAAATATTTCGTAAAGGATCAGCATGGCAAATATCCCTTCCCCGAGGCGACTGCCACCACACAGGTGCTTATCTCAGGTAACGGTGCAAATGCCAAAAGCGGCGGCCAGGCCAAATTACTTGTAATCGCATCGCTCGTCGGCGGTATATATGATTACCTCGTGGCTACTTTCGGTTTTTGGAGTGAGACAATCACCACCACGGCCTACACCTGGGGACAATCCCTTGCCGATAAATTCAAATTTGTGTTGTCGTGCAACACCGGAGCCGCAGTGCTCGGCCTCGGCTATATCGTGGGTTTGAAATATGCCTTTGTGATTTTTGCCGGCTCTATATTCGTATGGTGGATAATCATACCTCTTATGGGAGCATACGGCTCAGAAGAAATCGTAGCTATGGCTCCCGGCAGCATCTTCCACGAATATGCCCGTTATATAGGTATCGGCGGTATTGCAATGGCCGGTATCATCGGTATCATCAAATCATGGTCTATCATTGCTCAGGCTGTGGGGCTGGCTTCACGCGAACTCCGTTCGGCTCAGGCCACGGCCAAGACCGTGCGTTGGCAGACCGATATATCTATGAAGCACATCACATTTTTTATAGCCATAGCGCTCGTTGCAGTGCTTCTGTTCTTCTGGTTTGGCGTAATCAATACATTCTGGCAGGCACTCGTAGCCTGGGTCGTGGTTACAGTTATCGCCTTCCTGTTCACAACTGTAGCGGCTAATGCCATAGCCATTGTGGGTTCCAACCCCGTGAGCGGTATGACCCTGATGACTCTGATTATCGCATCTGCCATTTTCGTGGCAATAGGTCTGAAAGGCACTTCCGGCATTGTGGCTGCCATGGTTGTAGGCGGCGTAGTTTGCACAGCATTGTCGATGGCCGGCGGTTTTGTTACCGACCTTAAGATTGGCTATTGGCTTGGCTCTACTCCCAAAAAGCAAGAGAGCTGGAAATTCCTCGGCACTCTGGTTTCAGCCGCCACTGTGGGAGCTGTAATTATGATGCTTAACAATGTTTACGGCTTCTCAGGTGAAAATGCACTGGCAGCCCCTCAGGCCAATGCAATGGCCGGCGTGCTCGAACCCATGATGATGGGCCAGACTCCGCCGTGGATTCTTTATATCGTGGGAGCTATTCTCGCACTCATACTCAACTGGCTTGGTGTACCTGCCTTGGCCTTCTGCCTGGGTATGTTCCTGCCCTTGTCGCTCAACACTCCGATGCTTGTGGGCGGACTTATTTCCTGGTTTGTTGGCCGTAGCTCCAAGGATGAGGCCGTATGCAAGGCACGTCAGGATCGCGGCACTCTTATTTCCTCGGGTCTGATTGCCGGTGGCGCACTGTTTGGTGTACTTGCCGCCATCACCATTATGTGTGGCAAACAAGTGCCGGATAACGGTGGCGATTTCACACCCCAGGTTTTGGGTCTTGTGGCATACGCCCTGCTTATCGGTTATCTCTACTTTGATTCTTGCCGAGCCAAGAAATAATCGAGACACATTAATTATATATAAGCGGGAAAGTGGCCGCCACAGCAGCCACTTTCCCGCTTATTATGCACTGATCGGCATTTCGCATTTTTTGTGTTTTTTTTGCTGTGTGCGCTTTGTGGGTTGAAAAAAAACTTGTACCTTTGCACATCAATTTTTCCAATGGAGAGTCACAATTACACTTCCCTGCGATACGATGCTTTGTCGTTCACCATTGAGCGACGATTGATGCGTGCCGCGGGATTTTTGTATTAAGCACCTAACAGCAATGGAAACCGTATCGACACCCCGACAATCAGCTGTCCTCCACCTCCCCAAGGGTGGAACACTCACAGCCCGCGGGATGCGACACGGCTATTTTTTTGAATACTTACTCTGATCATTATATAAAGTAAAAAAGATGTCATCTTTGCGTTTTAAAGTTGTGGAAGAGGCGTTCAACCGTAAGGCTGTCCCTGTAGAACTTCCGTCAGCCCGTCCCGACACTTACTATGGTACGGCGGTGTTTAACCGTAAAAAAATGTATGAATACCTGCCCAAGGATACGTACAATGCGCTCATCACCGCCATAGAGGATAAGAAGCCTTTGTCGCGTTCGCTGGCCGATAGCGTGGCTGAGGGTATGAAGCGTTGGGCTGTGGATACTGGCGCGCGTCACTATACCCACTGGTTCCATCCTCTGACCGACGGTACCGCCGAGAAACACGATGCCTTTGTGATGCCCGATGGTAAAGGCGGTGTTGTCGAGGAATTTTCCGGTAAACTCCTTGTTCAGCAGGAACCTGACGCTTCATCGTTCCCCAACGGTGGTATCCGCAACACTTTTGAAGCTCGCGGCTATTCTGCATGGGACATTTCGTCACCGGCCTTTATCTTTGATGGCACTCTTTGTATCCCTACTATCTTTATATCTTATACCGGCGAGAGTCTTGACTACAAAACCCCTCTGCTGCGCTCGCTCAACGCCATTGACCACGCCGCAGCTTCTGTAGCCCGTTTATTCGATCCTGAAGTAAAGCATGTAAAAAATTTCCTCGGATGGGAGCAGGAATATTTCCTTGTCGACGAGGCTTTGTTTGCAGCACGTCCTGATCTTGTGCTCACCGGTCGTACCCTGATGGGACACGAAAGCGCCAAGAATCAGCAGCTGGAAGACCACTACTTCGGTGCTATCCCCTCGCGCGTAGAAGCATTTATGCTCGAACTCGAACTGGAGGCGCACAAACTGGGTATTCCGGTTAAAACGCGTCATAACGAGGTAGCTCCAAATCAATTTGAGCTTGCACCCATTTTCGAGGAGACCAATCTTGCCAACGACCACAATCTGCTGTTGATGACCCTTATGTCGGAGGTTGCGCGCCGCCACAACTTCCACGTGCTGCTTCACGAAAAGCCATTCTCTGGTATCAACGGGTCAGGCAAGCATAACAACTGGAGTCTGGGCACCGATAAAGGCGATATGCTCTTCTCGCCGGGCAAGACTGCGATGGAAAATCTCCGGTTCCTCACCTTTGTGGTGAACGTAATGGTGGCCGTGCATCGTCATAATGCGTTGCTTAAAGCCTCAATTATGTCGGCTACCAACGCCCATCGTCTCGGTGCTAATGAAGCCCCCCCTGCCATTATTTCAATCTTCTTGGGCAAACAGTTGAGCAATATTCTCGAAAAAATAGAGAATATGACTGCCGAGGAACTTTCCGTGCTTACCTCCAAGGCTGAAAAATCACTCGGATTGGCACAGATTCCCGAACTGATGCTTGACAATACCGACCGCAACCGCACATCGCCCTTCGCTTTCACCGGTAATCGCTTTGAATTCCGCGCCGTGGGATCGTCGGCCAACTGTGCCGGTGCCCTTATAGCTCTGAACGCTGCCGTGGCAGATCAGCTCGATTCCTTCCACAAGGCTATCATAGAGCGTATGGACAAAGGTGAAGACCTGCAAGATGCAATTCTCGCTGAATTACGCCTAATGGTTAAGGCTTCAAAAGCAATCCATTTCGACGGCAACGGCTATTCTGACGAATGGAAAGAAGAAGCTGCACGTCGTGGCCTGGATTGCGAGACATCTGCTCCTCGTATCTTTGATGCGTATCTTTCTGACGAATCTGTCAAGATGTTCGGTCGCACCGGAGTGTTCTCGCCCGTGGAACTCGCAGCCCGCAACGAAGTGAAATGGGAGATGTACACCAAAAAGATTCAGATTGAAGCACGTGTGCTTGGCGATCTGGCCATCAACCATATCGTGCCCGTGGCTACACGTTATCAGTCGATGCTGGTCGACAACGTGGTTAAACTCAAAGAACTCTTCCCCGGCGAAAAAGGTCAGAAGATCGTAGCACACGATCTTGAGACTATCGAACGTATGTCTGACCACCTTGAGGCTATCAAGGCCGAAACAGACAAGATGATCGATGCCCGAAAGGAAGCAAACAAAATTGAAAACGAACGCGCTAAGGCAATCGCTTATCACGATACTGTAGTGCCCCCGATGGAGGTGATTCGCTACCATATTGATAAACTCGAACTTATGGTCGACAATAAAATGTGGCCGTTGCCCAAGTATCGCGAACTTTTGTTTATACGATAACAATATCCCGCTGCAGTACGGCATCTGTTATACGGTGCCGGAACTGCGGCTATCTCATTATTATATATGGATCCTTTGAAACACGAGTGCGGCGTGGCTCTGATACGCCTTCGTCGCCCTCTTGAATATTATAAAGAAAAATACGGCAGCTATACTTACGCACTCGACCGCCTGTATCTCATGATGGAGAAACAGCACAACCGCGGTCAGGAAGCCGCCGGTGTGGGTGTCGTGAAGCTTCACGGCCCTGCCGGTCACGAGCTAATCTTCCGCGAACGTGCCTTGGGCAAGGATGCCATCCCTCAGATTTTTGCAAAAATCGGACAGGATATTCCTGATAATGTAAATACTCTGGACGCTCGCGAAGTAGATGCCTTCACTCCCTATATCGGACAGATATATATGGGGCATCTCAGATATTCCACCACGGGTAAAAGCGGCATCAGCTATGCGCACCCCGTGCTGCGACGCAATAACTGGGCCTCACGCTCGCTGATGCTCTGCGGCAATTTCAATATGACCAATGTGCGCGAGATGTTTGACAGCATCGTTGCTCAGGGTCAGCATCCCCGAATTTACAGCGACACCAATATGATTCTGGAACAGGTGGGATACGCTCTGGATAAGGAAAACCACTTGCTCTACCGTGAGATGCGTGACACACTTCACGATCCCGATCTGGCCATTGCAATTGAAGACCGTATTGATATGGGGCGTGTGCTCGGTAATGTAGCACCCAAATGGGATGGCGGTTATGTGATGTGTGGTGCTACCGGTTCGGGCGATATGTTTGCTGTGCGCGACCCCCACGGAATACGTCCGGCCTTCTATTATTATGATGATGAGATAGTAGTGCTGGCGTCAGAACGCCCTGTACTACAGACCGTGTTCGACCTGCCCATCGAGGCTGTTAAAGAACTTACTCCCGGCCACGCTCTCATAGTAAACAAGGCCGGAGATGTCAAAGTCTCCGAAATATTGCCCGAGGGCGATAATCGTCGCTGCTCTTTTGAGCGAATTTACTTTTCGCGCGGTTCCGACAACGATATATATAAAGAGCGTAAACGCCTTGGCGAAATGCTTGTGCCGCGTCTGCTTGATATGATAAATGATGATCTGAAACATTCAGTGTATTCGTTTATCCCCAACACTGCCGAAGTAGCATTTTTCGGAATGACCGAAGGTCTTGAAAATCATCTCAACGCAATCAAAGCACGCAAAATAAGCGCTCTGATCCAAAACGGAGAAGCCACAGACGAGCGTGTTAAAGAGGTGTTGGATGAGCGTGTGCGTATAGAAAAAATTGCGATCAAAGACGTGAAAATGCGCACATTCATTGCCGAAGGTTCATCACGCGATGATATGGTTGCTCATGTCTACGATGTTACATACGGCACAGTGGAACCCGGTGTTGACACTCTGGTAGCTATTGACGACTCAATTGTGCGTGGCACTACGCTGCGCCAGTCGATTCTGCGCCAACTTGATCGCCTTAATCCCAAGCGCATTATTATCGTAAGTTCATCGCCGCAGGTTCGTTATCCCGACTATTACGGTATAGATATGTCGGCCCTCGACCAGTTTATTGCTTTTCACGCAGCAATTTCGCTGCTTCGCAAAAACGGTATGGCAGATGTAATCACATCCACTTACGATGCTTGCGTCGCACAGCGCGAACTGCCCTATAACGAGCGTGTCAATTGCGTCAAGGCGATATACGCTCCTTTCACTGATGATCAGATCACCGAAGAAATCGTCAACCTGCTCGTTTCTGACAGTAAGCATCCCATTCACGCTAAGGTGGATATTCTATATCAGACACTCGAAGACATGCACAAGGCTATACCGAATCATCCCGGAGACTGGTATTTCTCAGGAGATTACCCTACCCCCGGCGGCAACCGATTGGTCAACGAAGCCTACATAGATTTCTACCATCGTTACGTAAAACGTACCGTGGCAAATGTGTGATAAGTAAATTTGTGTGAATTTTTTAGCTGAAATTTGCATCGTATCGCTTTTTTCACTAATTTCGCAGATTATAGCAGTATTGCAGCTATAAGGCAAATTTGTGAACTTAAAACAATATCAGAAAACACCATCTATGAAAATCACCCTAAATGTTGATTACCGTACCAATTGGGGGGAATCATTGTATGTTTCAGGCAATTGCGCCGCTCTGGGCGACAATGACTGGCACAAGGCTGTAAGGATGTCTTTAGAAGGCACCGAACACTGGAGTGTCGAGATTGAAGTTGCCGATTCTGTTCAGGAAATAGAATATCATTACGAGGTGCGCCACGAAAACGGCTTCACCAAGAACGAATGGGGCGCAGGTCATCATTTCCTGCGTGGACGCAATGTGCGTAATTATAATATATTCGACCGTTGGCAAGACCAGCCCTGGGATAAGCCTTATTATTCATCGGCTTTCACCGAATGTGTGTGCAAACGCACCGGTCGCGCTTCCGAACAACTTCCCCGTGCCGGTTATCTCACAATCGAAGTTTCCGCGCCGATGATTGCATCGGATTGCCGTCTGGCTATCTGTGGTTCTGCCCCTGCATTGGGTAGCTGGAATCCCGAAAAGGCAGTAGTGCTCAGCGATGCGTTTTATCCTCGTTGGACAGCTACCGTTGAGGCCGGCAATATCAAGGCCGATACTCAGTATAAGTTCTTGATACTCAAAAGCGATGGTAGTGTTTTAGCTTGGGAAGGCGGCGAGAACCGCACTATCGGTGTCACTCCCGATGCTCACGCATCCACCATCATCGCAGGTATGCGTTTCGTAAATCCTCTTGCGCCCTGGAAAGGTGCAGGGACGGCTATTCCCGTATTCTCTCTGCGCTCTGATGAGGATTTCGGTGTGGGTGATTTCTATGATCTCAAAAAGATGGTTGACTGGTGTAAATCTACAGGGCAGACTTTCCTTCAGATTCTGCCTATCAACGACACCACGATGACCCATACTTGGGTTGACTCCTACCCATATAACGCCAATTCTTGCTTCGCACTGCATCCGATGTATCTGCGTCTCGAAGAAATGGGAACACTTGCATCTGCCGAACGACGTGAATACTTTGACAAACTGCGCGCTGAACTCAACGCACTTGAACAAGTTGACTACGAACGCGTAAACAAAGCTAAGATTGAATACTTTAACGAAATCTATGCTCAGGAAGGCAAGCGCACAATTGCTTCGGCCGACTTCAAGAAGTTTGTCGAGCGCAATAAAGAATGGTTGCTGCCATACGCCGCTTTCTGTGTGTTACGCGATCAGTTTGGCACTCCAGACTTCTCGAAGTGGGGTGAATATGCAGAATTTAAGCAGGCTAAGGTTGATAAGTTCATAGCTGATAATGCCGACCGCATCAATTACGTTTGCTATCTGCAATATCATCTTGACAAACAGATGCAGCACGTGCACGAATATGCCAACGCTCAGGGTATTGCCATCAAAGGTGATATTCCTATCGGTATCTCTCGCGACAGCGTGGATGCGTGGCGCGACACACGTCTTTTCAATATGGATTGCCAAGCAGGTGCTCCCCCGGATGATTTCTCGGTGCTCGGCCAAAACTGGGGCTTCCCGACTTATAACTGGGAAGAAATGGGTCGCGACGGCTTCCAATGGTGGAAAAACCGTTTCCGCAAAATGAGCGAATACTTCGATGCTTATCGTATCGACCACGTTCTGGGCTTCTTCCGTATCTGGCAGATTCCTATCGATGCGCTCCATGGGCTGCTCGGTGTGTTCCACCCTGCATTGCCGTTCACACCTGATGAACTCAAATACAACTACGATTTCTGGCTCGATGTAGATCTGATGACCACGCCTTACATCAAAGAGCACTTCCTGGGCGATTTCTTCGGCGAGTTTACCGATGAAGCCCGCGAACGCTTTATGTATCATGTGGGTTACGGTCGTTACAAACTCAAAGATCCGTATTCCAACCAGCGCGCAGTGGCCGATTACTTTGCCACTCAGGAAAAGAACGACAAGAACACACGCCTCTGTCAGGGTCTGCTCGGCCTCATCGATCAGGTACTGTTTATCGAAGACCCCTACGAAAAAGGTAAGTATCATCCTCGCATCTCGGCTCAGTTTACATATATCTATCGTTCGCTCAACGATTACGAACGTTGGTGCTTTGACCGCTTGTACAACGACTTCTTCTATCGCCGCCACAACGACTTCTGGTATGGCAAAGCTATGTGGAAGCTTCCCCCGCTGATTGATGCTACCAATATGCTCACCTGTGCTGAAGACTTAGGTATGATACCTAACTGTGTTCCGGCAGTGCTCAGCCAGCTGGAAATCCTCACTCTGGAAATTCAGCGTATGCCCAAGGATCCTAATTCCAAATTCGGTAATACGTGGTCTTACCCCTATTACAGCGTATGCACCACTTCAACCCACGACATGGGTGGTATTCGTGCCTGGTGGGAAGATGACCGTGCCAAGAGTGCGGAATTCTATCACAGCGTGCTTGGCCATTCCGGCGACGCACCCTACTATGCCGAACCCTGGGTGTGCGAGGAAATTCTGAAGCTTCAGACCCAATCGCCCTCTATGCTGTGCATCATCCCGCTTGCCGACTGGCTCTCGATGGATGGCAAGCTACGCCGCCACAATCCCGCCGACGAGATTATCAACGTGCCTGCAAATCCACGCCACTACTGGCGCTATCGTATGCACCTGAGCCTTGATGAACTCAAGGCCCAGACAGAATTCAACACTCGTCTGCGCAATATGATTGAAAATTCCGGTCGATAATAGATTTCCTACAAATACAACAGCCGCGACACTTCAGAAATGTGTCGCGGCTGTTGTATTTGTAGGAAGACAGATTACTCTTTCTGCATGTGTTCCATCATCACTCCGGCAAATGGACGATGTCCCACTTGCCTAAAGCCCATACGCTCGTAGACACGTCGGGCACGTGGATTGTCAGGGTCGACCAACAGCCCGGCAGGTTTGCCAAGATTCTTATGATTATCGATAGTTGCATTAATCAGCATCCCGGCAAGCCCTTGACCACGATATTCGGGTAGGACGAATATCGAATCAAGATAAACCTCGCCGGAATCGGTCTCGTCTATAAAATCAGCTTCCTTCATATCGTAGCCGAGCACTGCGTTGGCCACTTCGATAAATCGTTTACGGAGCCTATGGAGTTCTGCACCATCGTAAGCAATAATTACACCCGCTGCTTGTCCGTTGCTATCCTCAGCTATAAGAGAATTACGATAGCTATATTGGGCTGCGTCGTCGGCTGCAAGCCGTTCAAATACCTCAGTTACCAGCTTGAGATTATCAGGAGAGCCGGCAAATTCAAGGCAAATTTCATCTCCTACCGCCTGCATCACGGCAGTGGCAATCAGCGGGGCATCCGATCGCAAAGCAGGGCGTATTCTAAATTCATTCATATTGGCGAGTTTATTAGTTTTCTATCTTGATCCGGTAAGAATCCGAGTGAATTTCGGGAAGCATTTTTTGCTTATGAAATAAATGAGCAGAGTGATTGACAGATTCAAAATCAGAGCGAGAAAATATGCAGCGAAAGCTCTTACCGACGTCAATGGAAACAACGCGTTATAAGCTATTTTTGTTGTTACCGAACAATATAAACCGTGGCAGGCATACACGAAGAATATCAACTCGGCATTATGCCATATCTGGCGTCCGTTATTAAAGACCTTCTGAGCTATTATGATAATAAAAACAGCTCCAAAAGTGCAAGTGAGAATATCCATGTATCTATCTGCCCATTTTAATTCTAAAGCAAAAAATAAAAAGAACAAAGCCACAAAAGCCCATCGATAACGTCGTATCACATCCGGATCAGGACAAAAAAGTGCAAAAGTGGCTCCAATTGAAAAATACCATATTGATGCAGTAATGCCGTATGCTGCAAGTTGATCAAACACACACAACGATCCAATCAGAAAAAGTCCCCACACCCTCGCGTATTTGAAAATCAACGAGATTATAGGAGTGAGACAGTTTATGATGATTAGATTACGCAGAAACCACAAGGGCATATCGAAGGGGTATAGACCGTCAGGCAGCGCAAAGAATCCTATAAAAATATTTGGCCAGTAATCAAAAAAATGCTGATATTGCGGAAACATTGCACTGAGCTGTGGCGTGGTTTTAAGTATCAGCAATACGAAACCGATGAAGTTCCACAGCAGATATGGAACAATCAATGTATTTATACGCCGGCGAAATTTTTCGATAAATGAAATGCGTGTAAGGAATCCGTTCCTAAAATATAAGTATCCCGAAATCAAGAAAAATGTAGGAACGCAAAGCTCCAGCACCTGATTCCAAATCTTCAGAAACCATTCAAATCCCAGGATCTCATTTGCATTACCTGTAAAGTGAATCAGAATATTGCTATGGATAAACACAACCCCAAGAATCAGAGGCAATCTCAGGTTACTAAGGATTTTAATTATATCGGTATATTTTTGTGGTTGCATATACAGGGGTAGTGCATTAGACTTCAAAGTTAGGTAAATAATCTTGAATATGCAAATCGTCCGGCATGCCGTTTAGGGTGCACTTTTTAAGTTTTTTTCATCGGCAAATTTTACGCTGATTCTAAAATTATTATGTAATTTTGCAGGAAGAAAACTGCAACCCCACGATGAAGACAGCTTTTTACCGATACAATCCGCTAACATCGGCTTACGAGCGAGTGTATCCCAGCGCACGACGTCGCTGGTGGGCATACGCTCGCAGGTATGTGTTAGGTGGCGCAATCGGTGTGTCGCTATTCATCGCCGCTTATTATCTGGTGGATTTCCCACGCGAGCGTGCATTGCGTGAGCAGAATGAGCAATTGATGAACGATGTGGAAGCCTTAAGCCGACAGGCCGACGAAGCTATTGCCGTCATGGAGGATCTGGCCGCCCGCGATAATAATTTCTATCGGGTGATCATGCAGGCCGAACCGCTTTCAATGGCATCGCGACTAAGCGGTATGGAACGCAGCCGCCGCTTGGAATCGTTGGATTCAATGCCTGATAATGAGCTTGTGCATAATGTTGCACAAAGGCTTGAGCAACTCGACAATCTGGTGTATAATCAGATAAAATCGTTTGATTACCTAAAATCTCAGGCTTCCCTTATGGCTGATAAAATATCGCACATTCCCAGCATACAGCCTATCTCGGCCAAGCACATGAAAACTATGGCATCGGGCTACGGGTATCGTGTCGATCCGGTGTATGGCACTTCTAAATTTCATGAAGGTATGGACTTTTCTGCCGCAATCGGTACCCCGGTTTATGCCACCGGCGATGGCACAGTGCGTGTGGCCTCGTGGGAAAGCGGATATGGGAATTGTATCGACATTGACCACGGATACAACTATATGACCCGTTTCGCACACTTGTCTGAGATGTTTGTAAAACCGGGGCAAAGCGTAAAGCGTGGTGATCTGATTGGCAAGGTGGGAAATACCGGAAAATCCACCGGCCCCCATTTGCATTACGAGGTGAGATTTCGTGGACAGCCACAAAACCCCGTAAATTATTATTTTATGGATCTTACACCCGAGCAATATGATGAAATGGTGCGCCAGTCGGAAAATGCCGGGCACGTAATGGACTGATATGGAATCAATCGAGAAAAAACGTTATCGTATAAGTGAGGTGCAGGAAATGCTTAATATTCCTGCATCTACCCTACGCTTTTGGGAGAGCAAGTTTCCCGGTCTTAAACCCGCCCGCACAGGTGGAGGCACACGATATTATACGCCGACCGACATTGAAAAAATAAGATTGATACAGTATCTAATTAAAGAACGTGGCCTGAAAATTGAAGCAGCCATAGAGCAATATCGGCTGAATCCCAAGGGTGTATCGAAGCGCCATGATGCCATCGAAAGACTTAAAAATGTGCGCGACCGCCTTAATGAAGTGCTCAATACGCTCAACAAAATACGCGCCGGAAAGCGTGTTTACTGAAATATAAAACGCATCGCGATACCCGCGATGCGTTTTATATTTCAGAGTTCGTTGAATGGTTATACGATTTCAAGAATCTGTGCGGCGTGGTTTGAAATCTTGATTTGTTTGGGACCCATTACGCGCACGATTCGGCCGTCCGGGTCGATGATAAACGTGGTGCGGTTGGTGCCCATGTATTTTCTTCCATACATTGATTTTTCAGCCCAGACACCGAACTCTTCCAAGAGCTTGTGCTCCGGATCGGAAATCAATGGGAAGGGTAATTCGTATTTTTCGATGAATTTGGTGTGCGATGCGGCAGAATCTCCACTGGCTCCAATCACCTGATAGCCGGCATCCAGCAATTCTTGATAATTGTCTCGAAGATTACAGGCCTCAGCGGTGCATCCCGAAGTGTTATCCTTGGGATAGAAATAGAGTGCGATGGTTTTGCCGGGGAAATCCGATCTGCGGACTTCTTTGCCGTTCTGGTCCTTGCCAAGAAGGTCGGGCACGATGTCGCCAACGTTGTAACTCATAATGGTCTGTCAGGGTTTAGTTATAGATTCAGGTATTTAAATTAGAACGACCAGAAAACCAAATTGTTCAATAACAGAGAAGATTTCGCATTTTTTAGTGCGAAATCTTCTCTGTTATGTTTATCGAATTATATACGTTCGACGTCGGTAGATCGTACCCAAGCCTCCGAACTACCACCGATATTTACCTTATACCAGCGTGGCGATACAGGATCATCGGGTGTGGATACCGAATCCACTATCTGGATTTTGGTACCCTCGTGCAATGGCACTACCTTATCAGTCTGTTTCGGTTGTCGGGGAACAGAATTGAGCAAAGTGCCGGGTACTGCCACAATACCTTCATCGTGGCTATTACGGCGCGATGATGCATCGTATGCCACCACTATAAAATATATAGTGAGAATGGCCAGGATGATTGCACCAAAGAATCCGGCTTTACGCAGGGTCACATTACCTGCAAAGATATATAGAGCCAGAGCCGCACAGCATAGCGCAAAGGCTGCGAAGGCTGTCCAAGCCCACGCATTAGCGCCCATCGATTGAACTATATTTTGGTGTGTGATGGTCAGGAAAGAACGATTATCGGCAGGTTTATCTTCAAGTTGAGCATTCACAAATTCGAGATTGGTGCGTGCATCCTTGTGAGTTGGATCGAGGCGTAGAGCGCGCTCGTAAGCCAATACTGCCTGAGCAGTGTGACCGGCACGATAATGCGCATTACCGAGGTTGTAATATATCTCGGGGTTGGGACCCTCGGAATAAAGCAAATCGGTATAAAGAGCCACGGCTTTTGTAAATTCCTCGTGGGTATAGGCCGAGTCAGCCTCATACGGAGTGACAGCCGCGGCCGATCCTCCTGCTGCAAATACGAGGGCTATGGCAAAGAATATATTCTTAATTGTATTCATAGTTAACGATTATTTGCGCTTCTTGGCTTCTTCAATTTCCTTAACGGCAACAGAGGCCTGATTATACAGATCTTGCATTGCTTTATCAGAGTCGGAGGGCGTAAAGCGAGCCATCTCACACTGGTCCAGAACGTCAAGCACAGAATTTACGGTTGCTTCCCCTACTCCTGCAGCGTTGAGTTGCTCAGAGATAGTTGAGCTGATAAGCTGCGAGGGCTGCAGCCCAAGTTTATCGCTAATATAACCTTTCAGTGCACTTGCAAGCTCGGCATAGAACTGCTGGCTTTCGTGTTTTTTCATAAATGCAGCAGCTGCTTTGAAACGACGTTCGGCTACGCGACCCGCGCGGGCCTCCTTACGGCCTGCGACATCGGCCGACAGACGGATATACCGACGATAGCAAATCACTGCGATAACCAAGGCTGCAAAGGTCACTCCCCATAACATCCAGTACCACCAACGCCCGAATATAGTATCAGGAGCAGCCGAAAGATTGGCTGGAAGCGCGTGGATATGAACAATGTCATTAAGATCTGCATTTACGGCTTTCTGCTCAGTGCTGATAGATACAGCAGAGCCACGTTCAACCTTTACTTCGTATGCCGGAGCAGTCAGAGTTTCGTAACGACCGGACTGCAAATTGTAATAGCTGAATGTCTGCTCAGGGATGGTGAATTTACCCATTTCCTGTGGCACCAGAGGATAGTCAACTTTATATGTTCCGGCGTATGTCTGCCCCGAGATGCGAGCGTTTACATCTGTTTTGGCAGTGTACTTGTCAAAAGTAACCGGGAAATCGACAGTGGGCACTGTAAGGTATTTTACATTACCCGTACCGCGGAATGAGAGCGAATATGTAGCCGACTCATTGGTGCGCAGGATGTCTGGCTGTAAGGTGGTCTCAAGGGTGTATTGGCCTACGGCACCACAGAAATCGGCAGGTCGAGGTTCGGGGAGGGATTTAACGTGCAAGGTGGCAGTGGTCATAGGAGTGGTGTAGGTGTAATCCTCGTAGGTGGGAGTACCGAACCAACCCATGCTCATGGTGCCTGTTTGTTCGCGTATTTTGAGGGTGTACACACCCGAGGTCACTTTGAGTTCTCCCGATTTCTGAGGGAAGAGCAGTACGCGCGAGAGCTCGTATGTCACGTAATTCTTACCGTTGTAATTTTCAATCTGCCCCTCGGGATTTGCTTCCACATCTTCTGAAAGGAAACCTTCATAAACGGGTGTACGGGGAACGGCCTCAAGCTGAAGCGAAAATTTGTGGCTGGCCGGGCGATAAAGTTTCGTAACGGCGATTACCCCCTCCTGCTCATACACCGAAGATTTGGAGAAGAAAACACGCACAAAGAAATCGCTTTTAGTAGCGTGTGCCGAAGAAGCCTGTGATGAGGCGGCCTGAGACTGAGCCGAATTACCGGGGCGAGCCGGCTGGCCTTGCGCAGGAACATCTGCATCGGGCGGTAGAATCTTGAATGATGATGCCTGCGATGAATAGTTGCGACCGCCAACATTTATCGAAACCGGTGGAACGTTAACGGTGCCTTCCTTCTGTGCACGATATACACAGGTAAGATCAATTATCACCAGGCTTGTATGTTTACCATTGATATATCGATCCTGTTGCTGCGAGGACGTGGAGTTGGGGCCGCTGAGCAGGCGGCATCCGTCAAGCTCCGGAGCCTTAGGCATCGAAATATCGCGGGCCGATTCATTTTCGAGCGTGAGGCGGAATGTTAGCGCGAAACTCTGTTCGGCAATTACATTCTGACGTGGCTGAAGCCTGAAGCTAACCTCGGCTTTGCTTGTCACCGGTGTTAACACCACAAGCAACAGTAGTGTGAGGTATGCAATTATGTTAGCTCTCTTAGTCATAACCGTTAAAATTACCAAGGTTTATCAGTTGTGCGGCGACCGGCAGGCTGTTCCTGTTGTTGCGCCTTGCGACGGGTGGTATTTTCTTTGTTCTGCATAGCCTGCAGGAGCTGCTCGGCACTCTGGGTCATTTGCTGCTGCTGAGGTTGCTGTTGCTGTTGTTGATCTTGATTCTGATCTTGTTGATCCTGCTGCTGTTGCTGCTGGTCTTGGTTCTGATCCTGTTTGTCCTGATCCTGATTGTCTTGATTCTGTTCCTGCTCCTCTTTTTTCTTGAGGGCGAGCAGCAGATTCTGTCGACATTCCACATTCTTGTTTTCGATACGCAACGACCCTTTGTACATATTAATTGCACGATCGAGTTCATTGTCATTGAAAGCCATATTTCCGAGGTTGTAAAACGATTTGGCAGCCAATTGATCGTTTGATTTCAGATTGGCGATATCCTCGAAAATCTTGCGTGCAGCCACACGTGGATCATTCTGTGTGCCTTTATTGTCGTCAGAGGCGAGCTGGGTGAGTGCAAGGGCCTTGTTGTATAACGCATATTGATATGCAGGATTGAGAGCCAGTGCTTTTTCATAACACTCCAAAGCCTCGTGGTATTTCTCGGAAGCATAAAGGCGATTGCCCTCGACCACAAGATTTCGTTCAGTTTTGGTCGAAGGCTGCGTGTCAGCTGCGTAAGCAGACGCACATATTACAGAGCCTAATAATATCAAAGCAAACTTATTCATAGGTAGCAAAGATTATTTGCGGGTGAAGAAGTTGATTTTTTTCAGAAGTGTATTTTTGCGTTCGAGTACAAACACGTCGATGACCAGGAAAATCAAAGCAATCCAGGCAAAAGCGGGGAACTGCTCGGCACCGGCACTATATGTCACGTGTTTGAATTCAGACTTTTGGAGAGTTTCGAGCTGAGAAACCAGTTTATCCAATGCGTCAGATGAAGCCCCGTTTACAAAAATACCTTTACCAGCCGATGCTATTTCCGATGCGAGCTGTTCGTTGAGTGTGGTGAGCACTATCTGTCCGTTGGCATCAGTGATATACTCACCGCGGCGACCTTCTCGCGGGATAGGCATTCCCTTGGCAGTGCCGAGGCCGATTACATCTACCTGAATATCGCGCTCGGCAGCGGCTTTAGCTGCTTCTACGGCATCACCTTCGTGATCCTCTGCATCGGTAATCAGGATTATCGCTTTATGCACATCTTCGTCCGGCGAAAAACCGTTGGAGGCCATAGAGATGGCTTCCGCTACGGAAGTGCCCTGATATGCCATCATCGATGGAGAAAGTTCGTTGAGATACATTCGAGCTGCATTGAAGTCGGTGGTCATAGGGAACTGAACTTTGGCAGAACCCGCAAAAATCACCAGGCCGACCTTATCGTTGGTAAGACGTCCGAAAAGCTTTTCAAGCAGGAGTCGTGCACGGTCGATACGGATAGTGCCGTCGGGATTATCTGTTGAAGATGCGAGCATCGAATTTGAAACGTCAAAAGCAATCATAACCTCGATGCCGGCCACGGTCTCGTTCTGTTCCTTTGAACCGGCGCGCGGGCGCGCAAGCACAAATATAAGGGCTGCGAGGGCAATGAGGCGCAAGGTCAGCTTAATAGCAGGCTTGTATGGAGAAGCATCCGGCATAAGGTGTGCAAGCACTTCGGGGTTACCAAACTTGGCAAGACGACGCTTGCGAGCGCGACGCCCCAGCCAGAAGGCGACGACAAATACCGGCACCAACCAGAGCAGATATAGTAAATATGGATTTGCGAAATCAAACATACATTACATAATTTAGGGAATAGGACGGAAGAAGAGTCGGCGCAGAATCAATTCAAGAGCGAAGAATCCGAACGCAAGCCAGGCCCAAAGCATATAGTTGTCCTCGGTGTGCGAGAACATTTTGACATCCATACGGGTCTTTTCCAGCGTATCGATCTCGTCAAAGATATTTCTAAGTGTGGTATTATCGGTGGCGCGGAAATACTTGCCGCCGGTGGTTTGAGCAATCGCATTCAGGGTTGCTTCATCAATTTCAACTTTTTGCTTCTGAAATTCAATGCGACCGAAAACATTGCGCACGGGATAGTCTGCCATACCATTTGTGCCAATACCCACGGTGTAAATCTTTACACCTAATTCCTTGGCAACTTCAGCCGCTGATAGCGGGGCAACGATGCCGGTGTTATTAGAGCCGTCGGTGAGCAGGATGATACTTTTGGATTTGGCTTTACCTTCTTTAAGACGATTGAGAGCGGTGGCGATACCGTCGCCAATCGCAGTACCATCCTCAAGCATTCCTATCTGCACGCCGTCAAGGTAGCTAAGGAGCTGTGCACGGTCGATAGTCATAGGCATACCGGTGAGGCTTTCACCGGCAAACATTACCAGTCCGAGGTTATCGTTTTCACGTCCCTGAATGAAGGCTGATGCTACATTTTTAGCCGCGCCGAAACGATCCGGTTGAAAATCGCGAGCGTACATCGAACTTGAAATATCAAGTGCGAGCACGATATCGGTGCCTTCGGTTGATGAAGTGCTCCATCGGTCGCTCATCTGCGGACGCGCAAGCACCACAATCAGGCATGCGATAGCGGCCATACGCAGGGCGAACAGAAAGTGTCGCAGATATTGTTTCCACGATCGAGGCATAGCTGCAAACGCCGAAGTGCTTGATACTCCCATCGAAGGATAGGAATTACGCTGGTGGAAAATATACCACACAGCCAAGCCTGCCGGCACAACCAGAAGCCATAATATGTTAGGATGAGCAAATTGCATATTCTATACTAAAAGTTTGGTTACTTTTTCGACTCGGTCTGCGCTTTATCATCGTCAGCCGGCTCGGGCACGGGTTTTGTTTCTTCGACAAACTGAACCACATTATTAAATGTCTTGATATTATCGTCAGGCATGGGGCGAATGTTGGCGAATTTAACAAAGTCGGCGAGTTCGAGAATCTGCTTGATTCGAGGTTGATTATCGCGAGTCTGAGGATTACTGCGCAGGGTGTGCAAAATCTGAGTGGTGGACATTTCCATAGCATAGATTCCGAAACGTCGCTCCAGATAGGTACGGAGGATGTCGACAAGGCTTGTGTAAAATTCTTTTTCACGCCCGCTTTCGGCAAGTTTTTTATCTCGGAGTTGTCCGAGTTCAGCCATAGCAGCCTCGTAGGGATCCACCGGCTTCACGTGCCGCACGATGAGTGTGCCATGCTTGCGGTAAATGAGATAAAGGGCTATACCGGCTGCGAGCAGAGCGGCTGCAAGCAGTGTCCAGAATACCCAATCGGGCACATAATCATACCATTTGCGTGGAGGATTGACCGTGGAAGCCATCGGGTTGATGGTCTCCATAGAATCAAGCTCTACTGGCATAATTTTAAGCGATAGGGCATTGCTGAAAGCGGTGTCGGCTCCATAAACATAGCGGAAGGGCGGGAATGTGACACTTCCGGGCTCGAAGGCTTGTACCTTGAGGCGATATTGATAGCCACCGGGGAAGGTATCGGCCTCCACAGATGTGAAATCAAAAACGCCGGCATCGGCACCATTTTCGGGACAATCAATAAATACGCCTTGCTTCTGTGCATCGGCTATATCGACGGTAATCACGGCATAGTCGCCCATCTCCACCGTTGCAGAGTCTATCGAGGCGGTGACGCGCGGTGCTGCTGCCCATGAAGCCGTAGCCGATACCAGAGCACTTGCCAAAATGATATGTTTCAGAATTCTATGATTCATCATACTCGTTTCTTAAACAACCCCATCAGGGCCTTGACATAATCTTCATCTGTGGCGACAGAAGTAAAGTTTACCCTACTCTTTTTGAGCTGCTCGGACATAGCCTGCTGGCGGTCATACCACCATTTGGCATAAGCTTTGCGCACGCGGGATGATCCTGTGTCGACCCAGCGGGTATTACCGGTTTCGAGGTCGGTCATACGCATCAATCCAACATCAGGTAATTGAGAGTCGCGACGGTCGTAGACCTGCACAGCCATAACATCGTGTTTATTGCGTGCAAGCGAGAGGGCCTGACGGTATTCGTGGCTATCGAGGAAATCGGAGATAATGAAGACCGTAGAGCGTTTGCGCATCGCATCGGTAAAGTAGCGAAGGGCTACAGAGAGGTCGGTACCTTTACTTTCGGGCTCAAAGTCGAGCAATTCACGGATAATTAGGAGGATATGTTTCTTACCTTTTTTGGGAGGGATGAACTTTTCTACCTTGTCTGAGAAGAACAGCGCACCGATTTTATCGTTGTTCTGACTTGCCGAGAATGCAAGTGTAGCAGCGATTTCAGCAATCATTTCGCGTTTTTCGACACCCTCGGCGCCAAACAGACGCGAACCGCTGACATCCACCATCAGCATAACGGTGAGTTCGCGTTCTTCCTCGAATACCTTGACAAACGGTTTGTTATGACGTGCAGTGACATTCCAGTCAATGTCGCGGATGTCGTCGCCATACTGATATTCACGCACCTCCGAGAACATCATGCCGCGGCCTTTAAATGCCGAATGGTATTCGCCGGCAAAGATATTCTGCGACAATCCTCGAGTCTTGATCTCGATTTTGCGCACTTTTTTCAGAAGTTCTTTTGCATCCATAAGACACTGAAACGGAGCTTATCGTTAGGGAACCTGAACCTTGTCAAGGATTTCAGTAATAATTTCGTCGGTAGTAATATTGTTTGCCTCGGCTTCGTATGTCACACCGATACGATGGCGGAGCACATCATGGCATACGGCAATAACATCTTCGGGCACTACGTAGCCGCGACCGTGGATAAATGCATAGGCGCGAGCTGCGCGAGCCAGTGAGATTGAAGCACGGGGCGATGCACCGAAAGCGATGATGCCGGTGAGGTCGTTAAGACCAAAATCGGCGGGGAAACGTGTGGCAAACACGATGTCGACAATGTAGCGTTCGATTTTTTCGTCTACATAAATCTGTTCTACTACTTTCTGTGCTTCGATGATTTCCTCGGGTTTGAGCAGAGGCATCACCTTGCGCGACTGATTTGAGATATTCTGACGGATGATGAGTTTTTCTTCTTCCTTGGTAGGATATCCGATTATCACCTTCATCAGGAAACGATCGACCTGCGCTTCAGGCAGGGGATATGTACCTTCCTGTTCTATGGGGTTTTGGGTAGCCATAACCAGGAAAGGCTCGTCGAGGGGGAAGGTAGACTCACCGATAGTAACCTGACGTTCCTGCATAGCTTCCAGGAGGGCCGATTGAACCTTGGCCGGGGCACGGTTAATTTCATCAGCGAGTACGAAATTGGCGAAGATGGGGCCTTTTTTCACCTGGAAAGTTTCGTTTTTCACGCTGTAAACCATCGTACCGATAACATCTGCAGGGAGGAGGTCGGGGGTAAACTGAATACGGCTGTACTTAGCGTCGATAAGCTGCGCGAGGGTTTTGATGGCGAGGGTTTTAGCCAAACCGGGCACACCTTCAAGCAGCACGTGACCATTGCTGAGCAATGCGATGAGCAGTGATTCAACGAGGTGTTTCTGACCCACGATGGTCTGATCCATACCATGGGTGATGATATTGATGAAATCGCTCTTGGAAGCAACCAGAGCGTTGAGGTCGCGAATATTAACAGTGTCGCTCATAAGTGATAGTATGAATTTTGTTTTTATTTTCTGATTGATGGATTTTTAGATATACAAAGTTAGTAATAAAACAACTGAGGATGAATTGTTAAATGTTAATTTAACCTATAATTGCTTTAGCAGGTTGAACAGTTAACATTTTTTGTATATCCTGACCGAATGATGCTTTATAAATAAAAAGAAATTAACACGCCGCAACGGTTGACCATTGCGGCGTGTTGGAGCAAAAAATATGTTTTTTAAATCTTGTATTTCTTTTGGAGCTCTCCGATTTTCCTGGATGCCTTGGCGGTGGTGGCTTTTGTGGATTCCTCGGCGAAAGTGGAGATGTCCGGCACGAGAACTTTGGTTCCGGGTGCGATCTTATTTGGATTACCCAGACCTGGATTTGCTTCGTAAATGAATATCCAATAGTTCTTTACGCCATAATGTTCCTTAGCAATCAAAGCAAGGTATCGAGATTGGGTGACGGTGTCGTAAACCGGTTGTTTGGCTGCGGGAGCCGGAGCGGATGCTGCATCAGCAGAGGGTGTGGACTCTGATTTGTCAGGTTGGTCCGAGGTATTCTGAGCTTCGTCGATTGTAGCTATAGTCTCAGTCACCTCAGGGTCCGGAGCGGGTTGCTCTGTGAGGGTTCCTTCGGGTGATTCAACTTCTTCATTTTCTTCACTATACGAATATTCGAAATCTTCAGGAATCGACACACTTCCCATCACTTTTCCGGCGAAGTATCCGCCACATAAGCCGATGAGTAAGCCAATCAGTATGCCCAGAATAAACCAAAGCACCCTATTCTGTTCGCGTGTCGCAGGCATATTCTGAGTCTCGACGCTCAACTGATCATCCTCAGCCACTTCTGGAATATTCTGTATAGGTTGAAGATTTTCTGCTGACGGTGTAACAGGCTGTGTAGGTATTTCCAGGGTTGTATCTACAACCTCGGTGTCCGGAGTATAGGGTTGTTGGGTGGCTGGTTCAGGTCCGGATTCTTCTTCAGTAGCCGATTCCGATTCAAGTTCTGTTTCCTGAATTTGTTCCGGCTCAAGTGTCGGATGCGGTGTAATTGAAATGTCGTCGGCTACTTCTTCCAGCACAATATAAGGCTGCGCCGGGGGTTGAGGGGCGTTTTCTCCAGAACCAAATTCGGCATCGGCTTCCGGATTGGTAAATTCAGCAGCTCCAAATTCCTGTTCGGCGCCATCATTGAGTTCTACAGCCTCAAAAGCGGCGAAAGGTTCATTTAAACGGGCTGCAAATGCTGCATCAGCTCGGAATAATACGGGCGACGAGCTGCTTTCGCCCTTTACAAATTCGCCTAAGCCATTAATATTCACCGCATCACCGGCTTCAAGCGAAGATTCGATGGATGCGAATAATTCGTGCAGAAAACGGCGAACATCGGCTGGAGAGGCGCCGGTTTCGTTGGAAATTCGCGAGATAAGTCCCGGTAAATTAATTGTTTGTGCCATCACTGAAGAGTTTTTTACGCAGCATAGCAGCGGGGGTGAATACAAATGAGATTTGAGGCGGAAGGAGCATCTTTTTGCCGGTAACGTGGTCTGACACAATTTCTTCGTCGGCCTTAATCGGTTCAAAAGTGCCGAAAGACGGTATTGCTACATTATCGTCATTCAAAGCAGCCGATGTCACGGTGCTTACAAATGCGTCCAGCATCTTTTCCGATTTCTGGTTATCGAAATCGAGCTTTGCCGATATATTGCGGATTAATTGTTTGGTATCCATTCAATTACAGAATTAGTTACAATTTATTATAATGGCATCTTTAAGGCGCGTGGAATACAATCGGCTGCGCTTTTCGGAGCGCACGAGCGATTCCACGGGGTTATATGCCGCGATGTGAACAGTGTCGTGAGCCAGTGATGTCGAGTTTATAGAATCAATGATATTCATTAATCTGAAGCGGCGGTCACGCTCGGCATTATCAGTGAAGAGCGAACGGCGAACGGCGCTTTGCGGCACCACCTCGTTGATCATCACTCCGGCTTTTTTATATTGGTAGCCACGACGGTATATACGTCCCAGGCAAGCAGTGGCGGCTTCAACAAGGGCCATAGTATCAGATGTAGCTTCCGGAAGTTGCTGGAAGTCGGATTTATAATATTGCTCCAAATCTTCGCGGAAAGAATTGGTGTGGATAAATACAGACAGCGACACAGCTGCCGATTTTTGCTCACGTAACTTGCGCGAGAGAATCGTTGCAAATAGAGCTACCGCCTGGTGAAGCTCGTCAAAAGTGGTGAGCATCTTGCCAAAAGATCGCGAGCACATCATCTGTTTTTTCGCGGGAGCATCGCGTTCGATTGAGATACACGATTCACCGTTGAGTTCGCGCCAGGTGCGTTCTCCTACCACGTTAAGCATACGATTAATATGCTCCTGTGGCATGTCGGCAAATTCGAGGGCGGTGCTTACACCAATGTTTTCAAACTTACGGCGCAGACGTCGCCCTACCCCCCAGACATCACCCACAGGGGTGAGGGCGAGGGCCTTGCGACGTGCCTCCTCATTATTAATAAGGGCACACGAGCGATATCCCGGATATTTCTTGGCAAACCGTGCCGCAATCTTGGCGAGTGTTTTAGTAGAGGATATACCCAGGGATGTGGGGATCCCGGTGGAACGGCGTATCTTGCGGACTATATCGCGTCCCACTATGGACAGACGATCATCGGCCCAGCCATCCAAATGAATGAAAGCCTCGTCTACTGAATATATTTCAATGTCAGGCACTATACTGCCCAGGACTGCCATAACTCTTGATGACATATCGCCATATAGACGATGATTGCCCGACAAGGCAGACACATTATAGCGGCTGCACAAGTCCTGAATCTGAAAAAATGGAGCTCCACGCTTTATGCCTATAGCTTTGGCCTCATTTGACATAGCCACAACACATCCGTCGTTGTTCGAGAGCACCACGACGGGCTTGTTGCGCATAGCCGGGTTGAAAACGCGCTCGCACGACACAAAGAAATTGTTGCAGTCAATAAGGCCTATCATTTTCAGCGTATCTATTTATTACGCTTTTTGGCGCGTGAACGATGATGTTGCTTGATGGTGTGAGTCACTACCCCCCAGACTTCAAATTCGTTGTCGGGGGTGACAAGGATGGGGTCGAATGCCTCGTTGGATGGGATAAGCCATATCTGTCTGCTGACCAGCGACAGGCGTTTGAGGGTAAAATCGCCGTTGACACAGCATACGGCAAGATCACCGTCGGCCGGCTCGATTGAGCGGTCGATTACGAGCAGGTCGCCGTCCTCGATTCCCTCGCCTATCATTGATTCACCCGACACTCGGGCATAAAACGTCGAGGCCGGGTGTTGCACCAGTTCCTGATTAAGGTCTATTGATTCCGAAAGATAATCCTGGGCCGGTGAAGGGAAGCCGGCCTGTATGCCCATCTCTGCAAACGGAAGCCGTGTGTGGCCCAGCAGTTCAGGACGGAATATCTGAACGGAAACTTCTGTTTGTTTCATAGGTTGTGTGTATTATTTAATGTATTCGCGCACATGGAAACGCGGGCGATGCTTTACCTCAAGGAATATCTTGCCAATGTATTCGCCCACGATACCAAGCGACATAAGTATAAGGCCTCCAAGCAGCCACACCGAAAGGATCAATGAGGTCCAACCGGTTACAGATTTATGAGTAATATAGGAGGTCAACGCCCAGATACCCACGATAATATCGAGGAATACTATCGCTATGCCGAGTACAAATATCATACGCATCGGCCGAGATGTGAACGATGTGACTCCGTCAATGGATAGCGACAGCAGTTTGCCGAAATTATACTTAGTGGTGCCTGCGGTGCGCGCCTTACGGTCAAAATACACAATGGCCGAGGGGAGGCCGAGGCTCTGCACTACCCCGCGCAAAAATAGGTTGCGCTCATCGTAACAGCAAAGCATCTCAATAGCGCGCCGGCTCATAAGGCGAAATTCGGAATGGTCGTAGATTACCTTTACTCCGAACAATCTTTGCACCCGATAAAACATCCGGGCAGTATTGCGTTTGAACCACGTGTCGCTGTCGCGGCTGGCTCGTACACCATAAACAATGTCGGTTCCACTGCGGAATTTTTCAACCATTGACACAATAGCCTCCGGATCATCTTGCAAGTCGGCATCGATAGTCACGACACAATCGGCATCCTTTGCAGCTGTTTCCATACCGCAAAGCATAGCGGGTTGCTGTCCTGCATTTGCCATAAGGGTCACTCCGCGCACAGATGCATCTACGCTATGCGCGTCAATAATTATCTGCCATGTATTATCGGCGGAGCAATCATCAACAAACAGCAGATAGGAATCCGGTGAAATCAACCCATCGGCCGCCATACGCGCACGGAGCGCGCCGAGCACCTTAATGGTGTCCGGCAACGCTTCCTGCTCGTTATAGCATGGAACGATTATGGCTAATCGCGGAGGTGTCATTGAAATCAATATGCA
>CAZHDH010000015.1:0-41440 GCA_964531245.1 uncultured Bacteroides sp.
GTGGAGAAGTCGCCGGGGGCGAGGTCTTTAGATACGCGTATGAGAGCGTATGTATTTGAGGCGCATACGTAATCGCGATACTCAAAGGGGGCAAGGAACACGGGGCGAAATTCGTCATCGCCGGCGAATGAGCGAAGGACGTGGAGTATTTGATCTTGATTCATTGTGTTGTGTAGATTTATAAACTTTTACTGATTAGCCACTATTACCAACTTACTCCCTTCGGGATATGTAAGAGCTTTTTTGAATAACTTATGGCATCTTGCCGGAATCTTACGCCACCTCAGATGCCACTCATCCCAGATAAGACAGTGACCGCGTTTCTGACCGGCCGATTGATGGGTTGTGCCTGTATTAAGAGCCGGACAACACCCACAGCTGCCCGGCTCATCGTAGAACTGAAATCCGTTTATCTCGATCATATCAGAATGAGTATCAGTGCCAGGAAAGAACTACAAAATCGTTTCGTTGGTCGCTTCGTGCTATCCAGCCGGCTACGTTGCGGATGAAGTCGTCAACGCACTCACTGATGTTATGGAGCTTGAGCCATTTATCGAAGTCGTCTCGGTAGGTTACGATCTTGCTGATGAGCACTGCGAGTTCGTTGCGCGGAACTTCAAGGCGTTCCGAACTCTCAACGTCATCACCCTCCCACACAAGGTCGGGGCAGTTCTCGCAGAGCATTCTGTTTATTTCCGCTGAATGATTGCTGAAATGTCCGTCACTGCTGTGTTTCACTTGGTACACTTCAGCTACATGGATTCTATATCCCATATTATTCTGTTTTATTGGTTTGACTTATTTTATAATCTCGGCAAGGAGGCCGTCCACGGCACGTCCGATTTCCAAGAGGTCGTTTTCATTCATATCCGCCCAATCTTCGTTGTCATCTATGATGCTACCTTCAATTTCACATTCAAGTACCTCTCCTCCGCAGAGGTCATAGCTCGAAGGAGTCCAGTAATCACCACGGTCGTAATTCCATTTGCCCTCGATTTCATAGTTGACTGTGATGTCGCAATTTCCATTGTTGTAGTTAACAGAATTACTGCCGTATTCTCCGGGGTTACCGTAATTGTGGCAATTTGCTTTTACGATTTCAAGGATGTCGTTGATCACTGTTTCGAGATTGGCGATTGATTTCATAGTTTTTTTGGTTTTAATTGGTTGACTATTAGTTATTTGTTATACTGTAAAGTTAGCCAATATTAGCAAGTTATGCAATCAGAATGTACACCATTTTGGCACCTTAACGTTTACTGACACTTTCCTCCTCGATAAGTATATCTGCCAGCGTTGAAGCTCGATTGGCAAGCACTTTAAGATTAGCGTCAATCATTGGGTCAGGCTGGATCTCGAATCCGTAGCTCTGTTCAAACTCCTCACACATCGCTGTTATGATGAGTAAGTAATCGTTGCGTTTGCGTTGTACAACGGTATTCAGCTTTTCACTGATTCTGTGGTCTGCCTTAATATCAAATTTCTCAGCGAAATCCAGCAGATGATGGATTATTGCAATGCGTGTGGCACCCTCATAGCCTCGGGGATCGGACAACTGACCTTTTACCACATTCCCGATGCTGTACAACATCTTAAGGCGGTCAATTGCAACATATTCAAAGTATCGCTTTGCATACATTGAATACGCTTTAAATGCCGGGCCGTATGATTCACGCAGATGTTCAGTGTAATGCTCAACGGCCATCCGAATCACACGATTATGCTTAAGGAAACACTTTATCTTTTCCTCTGAGCAGTAATTGACCCATTGGGTTGCTTCGTCCAGGGCAACGGCGATAAGCATCTGAGGAATGAAATTCATTTTGACAGCTTCAGGCGTCCCGAAAATCTTCTGTGCTTCCTCACACGAAAGCTCACGCATCGCCTGTTCCTTTTTAGGCATTAAGTCCATACCGATTGAGTATGGCAAAGGGCGTTCTTTGATAGCTTGTAATGCTTCTCCGAAATCCATTTATGTAATTAAAGTTGAGTGAATAAAATCGGCGATCCGGGTTTTATGCCGAATCGCCGTGATTGCTTATTTTATGTTATCGTCGAAAAGTCCCGGTACCCGAGGCTGTAACGCTTCAAACTCCTCACGGAAAAACTCCTCTTTGGTCCTTCCGTTTTTCTTCCCCTTTCGGGTATGTACATCATACGTATAAGGAGGTATTTCTATCGGATATGCCCGTACATCCTCAAGCCACCTTTCTACATCCACATCGTTGCGGTCGTATATCAGGTTCTGAAGGTGGTCGGCATCCCGGCTCTTGCGGCATTCACACAGCAGAAGCACTGCCTTGCTGACAAAGATGCGCCCTTTAGGTTCAGCCTTATTCTTGTTGACAAGTTCGTGCCCCTGCCACAGAGCTTCAATCTCCTTGGTGATTATGCCATAGCAATCCTCGGCACTGATGGTGAACAGCCGTTTCCATACATAGTCGCGGTAATTGCTGTGCCATAATTCCAAAGCAAAGAATCCGGCCACACGTGCATCGGCCCTGCGTATTGCTTTCTGCATTGCGCTGCTGACCTCGAAAAAGTCGTATCCACTGACAGTTCTCAATCTCATAACTAACTGATTTATTAATGTTTTACATCTGTAAAGTTAACCATAATTGACGAGGTGTGCAATCAGATTGAACACCATTTTTACGCCATTTTAATCAGGTAGTCAGAACGGGAACCTACAGGATATGTTATACTCCACGAGCTGTTTGGTCTTATCCTTTCCATTGTTGGAGGCTCCTTTAAGATTGATGCACTCACCGAAATGCTTACGGATAAAAAGAATCGAGCGGCGTTCCTCCTCTTGATTGCGGATTGAGGCCAGGCCGCCGGCACTGACAAAGGTGCCCTTTTGGGCGAAGTTATAACGAAGGTCGGTTAAAATCCGCCGCTCCTTATACTTCATGTAGCAGGAAATCCAAAAGTCCTCTTTCAGTCTCAGCTCCTCGTTCCACCATACGTTGCGGTTGTACCTTACACCGTAAGCACACCCGGTTATCATTTTCGATAGAGAATAGTAACCGAATTCATCGTACATAACGGGAGAAATAGCCGAGGTGAAACCGAAAAGATGTATATCCAACAAACACGCCATATCGTAGAGATCTTCGATAATAGCTGTCACTCTGTCAGGGTCACGGATAGTTCCGCTCTCACCCTTCTCGCAGTAAAGAGCCTTGACAACGTGTACATCATCATCGAGCATCATAAGTTCGCCGAAATGCCTGGCCATCCAATTACGCTTTGGAATCAGGCCTACAACATCATCCGGATGTGTGACAATCTCACATTCCGGATTATAGTCTTTGTAAAGCTCCGCCTGACTTTCGGCCACACAGATGATCGGATTGTTGACCAGCTTCTTTGAAAGCACTCTATCGTGGCGTTTATGCGAGGGAATTACGATTTTAAGATTACTCATTCTCTCACGCCCTCCAAGGCGGTGCGCACATCCTTTACGTCAATCACATTACTTTTACCGATTTTGCCGGTCTTATAAGATCGCATCCGCTGCATCCCCAACCGTTCACGCAGCCAGTTGCTATCCACCTCGTTAGACGATTGGATGATGAACAGCTCGTGTTTCTCATCGTATTTAGGAATTATCGGATAAACGGCCACATCGTTATTGAGGGCATTGAAGCGTTCCTTAAATGCGTCTTTGGGCTTTTCCGCAGCAAACTCAATGCCCCATCCGGTCAGTTCGGCTTTGTCCCATTCGTTACACATAACATCAAGGTCATTTTCGCCAAAATTGACATTATCCTTAGTGGCATATTCACGCAGCTTTCGGGTATCGGTATCGGCCGGAAGCACTTTACACGGCAGTTCGGTATATCCGAGTTCCTTGCAAGCTCTCAGTCGCAGATTGCCACACACCACGATGTAACGGTCGGCGTATGGTACCACTATCAGCTCACGCAGATTCAGCATCTCGGGCGATTCAAGTATACTCTTCTTCATCGCCTCATAACGGTAATCCCGAAAGAACCGGGGATTCTTCGGGAGTCCCGGAAGTTGACCCTTATTATATTCCAGCAGGCCAACAGACAAGTTTTTATTTTCGGTCATTGCTATTTTACTTCATAGAAAAACATCATTGTAATAGCCATTAACGAAACCTAATCACTTTGCCGGGCGTGTCGCTCCAACGTATCTTTGAGCAACTGTTCGATATGCTCGCATCCATTACGATGAAGATAACCAAGGGCGGATAGAATCATATCGGCCACACAACAGTCCTTCTCGGTCCAAGGCTCTGATGAGGTGGCCTTATGGTTTGTTGCCGACATTGCACGCCTCCAATAGCGCGAGATGTCATAAAGAAATGGCTGTGCCGATGATTCTGGTGTGATGCGTCCGCGCTCCAGAGCTATCTCATCCCAACGGAGAGCTGCTTTTTTAAGCGGAAGTGCCATTTGGTAAAAGTAGAGTTAGGTGAATGACTCGTTTATAATCTCGCTGGATAAACAAGGAGGTGGACGTTGCAAAGCTTTCATAGCAGAATCAATAAATATCATCTCTACGGTCAAGGAAGCGACGGATAAATACCCCGAGGCGGATGATGCCAAATGATATTTGGAAAATAGCGAATACCCAGAATGGGCTGAACACTTTCCACCAAGACCAGGTTAAGTATCCGTCAAGTTTGAGGAGGATAAATACCACGACTTCACTCCCTAACAGGGCGCCACAAATTGTGTATACCCAAGAAGGGATATTATCTTTTTGCTTCATTTGTTTAAAGAGGGTGAGTTCTATCAATAATTCGCATTCCTGTTTTTCGGGCACGTTCCTCAACGATAAGGCTTCTGGTAGTAGTCTCCACAATGAAAGCTTCGCGGCCACCCCTTTCTACGAGGTAGCCGCGTTTCTTCAGTGCGTAGCGATATAACGCACGATCCCGATTATGGAATACTTTTAATTTTGTTTGCTGTTCCAAGCCCCACTTGACTCGCAGCCGTTCTTTTCTGAGAGTCTCCCTGCGTGTAGCGGCTGCCTTGGCAATACGAGCTGCGTTCCGTTCCGCACCCAAACGTTCCAGATTGGTTTCTCCTTTTTTGAATGAACCGGAACACGGAATCCTATACCCTTTGGGTGGCCACCCGTTTCGACGATTGGCGACCCAAGCTGCTTCAACACCCTTGCGTTGCCACTCCTTCATAAATTCGTCAGACTTAGTCAACTGTAACTTGTCTCTATATCTGCGAAGCGTAGCAAGAGAAACGGCCAATCTCAACTGACACTCACTATTGGTAAGGTGAGGATAGTTGGAGATCAGCCATTCCTGCTCTTCGTCAGATAACGTTAATTTGCATCTGCTCGCCATAATTACTTTTTAGGTTTTTCTAGTTCCTCACAGATTGCAACACGAACTCCAGCTCTTATCAGGCGAGGCAGATATGAATCAAGTGCGTGGTGGGGGAATCCAGCCAACTTAAAGTCGTTTCTACTCGTGAGCGTGATTTTGAGGGTCTCCGACGCTTGCTTTGCATCCTCGTTGAAACATTCATAGAAGTCTCCAACTCGGAAGAGCAAAAGGCAATCAGGATGCTTGGCTTTCATCTCCTTGTATTGCTGCTGCAAGTCTCCGTTTTTAGGTGTTTTGACTTTGACAGTCTTTGAGAGTGGCTTGCCGTCGAGACCATATCCAAGTTCTTTGAGTTCCTTTTCATTTTTTGCCTTGATCTTATTGTATTTGGCAGTTGCCTTCTCGATTTTAGACTTATACAGTTCCGGACAGTTCTTTTCGCCAAGCTCATCAAGCATTGATTCGGCACAGAGAAGATTGGCGTGAACCCCGTGGATTTGTTGAAACATCCAAACCCTCATCATTTGTGTCCATTTTTCGGGATGCTGTTTGATATAAGATTGCAATTTTGTAGGGTCGGTGGATATATTCATTGGTACGCCAACTTTCTCAGCCAGAGAGAAATTGTTGTTGAGCATACAGGTAATAAGTAATCCACGTTCTTGTTCGGTTAATGACTCCGCAGATGGTGTACATTCATTCAGCGCTTCTGCCCCTGCTACTTTTAACGAACTCTTAAGGCTATACTCATTTGATTTAATCTGTGAGAGTATCTCGTTAACTTGGTAGGGAGTACCGTTAGCGTCAACATTTACCCCGGTATCCTTACTGCGAACGTACCAAACCGAATGTTTCACAATAGGTGTCGCCGTGTTATCCATCAGTTGCAAAACACGGTATGCCTCGCCATCTTCAAGAAACTTGATCGTACGTTCATCGTCCACTGCATAATAGACCGGTGAACGGAATGTAATAACCGGATCAACGATTTCATATTCTTTGAATTGGTCGAGTAACTGCTGCCGGGTCTTTTTAGATTCGTCACTCCACCAACTTTGGACACCATTCACCGCAATCACCGTTTTGCCAAACTCAAGCTTCTCGCCTTTTTTGACAAGTCTGTCCGATAGCTTCTCAACCTCAGCCTGCATATAAGCGAAAGTCTTGGATTGGAATTTATCTCGATTGGTACAGCGGTCAACGTCCTTGCTTTTCATATCCCAAAACAAACAGCCGTGATTGGCAGTATTGAAGGAACATTCTGAGCAACTCACACCGCAACCGCCCGCGAAAGATTCGTCGGCCTGGTCATCGCTCTTGTACCAAAGTGAATTTTCGATTTTCAGGAATAGCGATTGGGTGAACGAATCAGCTGTGCTCTTACTGTAACCCTGACTGTTGTTGCGGAATTGACCTGCGTATTTGGCCTGCTCATCATTAGAGAGTTTTGAGATGATCATAGCCGCAGATATGCTCATACGATCATCTTTGACGGCAACCATTAGTTCGGGAATGAGGTTATTGAGCTTCACTCGGTCCTGAATGAAACGGATTGACTTTCCGAAGCGGAGCGCAACATCTTCCACGCTTTTTCCTTTCTTGATGAGTTGGCTGAAAGCGAAAGCCTCCTCCATCGGGTCTACATCTTTGCGTTGCAGATTCTCGGTGATCATCGCATCAAAAGCTTCCTCATCGTCCATTTCCCGTACAATTGCAGCGATTTCTGCGAAGCGGTTGTATGTCGCTCCTTTAGGGGCGACGACATCCATTGCCGCCCATCTGTCAGAAAGGAGGCTCATAGCGCGGTAACGACGCTCACCACAGATGATTTCGTATTCGGGGTAAAAATCAGCCACACCGTCGACAACTACGAACTGCTTTTTATCTGCAATAGGGCGCACGGTTATCGGTTGCAGCAGCCCCTGCTTCTCGATGTTGTCGGCCAATTCTCGGATGGCATCCTCGTCAAATGTTTTGCGAGGGTTCATCGGTGATGGAGACACCAATGATAATGGAATTTGTCTAATTTCCATAGCGGTTTTATTTGGTTTGACTTATTGAATTATCTACTGTAAAGTTAGTGATTTTTAGCGAATTAAGAAAACGAAATGAGCACCATTTTTACACCATTTTCGTCGGATGATAGAAAAGAATCCACGGCGCTCACACTCCTCGAATACTTCTCTGTCTTCGGGTTTAAGCTCAACCGGAGAGAGACCGTTAACGGTGGTATATCGGGGTATGCCGAAACGTTTTCTTATTGCTTCAATGGCAGCTCGGTCTTTTGTGGCCCAGCGGATTATCAAACGTTCATTTTCGGTAGGAATCATTCTCGAAGATTATGGATGTAACCAGTTCTTTTAGACGGTCGTAGACACGCTCGCCACAGTGTAATTTGAGTTGATCTACTTCAAGATTGGTAGTGATGATAGTCAGGCGTTGATTGTCGTACCGCTCTTCAAGCAGATACTCGACAGGACGCTCCGGCATTCCGTAAGTCATCACTTCCTTTGGTTCGTTACCTAAATCGTCAATCAGTAACATCGGCTCGCGCACCAGTTTGTCATATTCTTCGGCATCAGACTTGATACGTTTACCTCGTTCGTAAACACGGCAGATCTCTTTGGCAGTTATGAAATTGACAATACAGCGATCAGTATAACCTAATACGCGCTCTGTGGTGAATTCGATGAGATTTGCAATGGCACGTGCAAGCGAGGTCTTACCGTTGCCGCAGGCGCCACAGAGTAGCAGTCCAAATTTACCTTTAGGATTGATCAGCCATCTGGCTGCTTGCTCAATATGAGACCGTGTAGGTGTATCAAGCACTAAGGTGTGCCCGCGACTTTCCACAACGGCTTTCATTGCACAGTATATGCCATTGCAGGCATCGCGCTCCGTGATTTCAAGACTAAAGCGTTCCCTTGAAGCCTTTGCGGACGTTAGCGCGTGGCTCAGTGCCTCGACGTTCTGAAAATCTATCAGGTGCTTGTCTATTTTCATTTTTTCTCTTGGTGTTTTTGAGAATCCAGTAATTAGCACTGCTGTCCCATCGGCGGACGTATCGCCAGCCCCGACTTTCATAATAGCTGAAAAATAGCCTTGCATCAAGATCCCATTCAGCAGAGCGATCGGGGTGTTGCTCGAAGTATGCTAATACTTCATCGAGTGTAGGAGGTGTAAAACCCGGCTTATTCTTTTTAGGCTCCTCAGGCTTTTTCACTCCGTCAAATAAATTACCAATTCCTTCTTTTTCTTCATCCCCTTTCTTTACCCCTTTAGGGGTTTCTTTTATTTTATTTTCTTTTATTTGGGGGATTAATGTTACATTAACTGGGGTTAATGTTGCATTAATGGGAGTTAATGTTACATTAACTAAAAGATATGGATATTCTCCAATTCGTTGGCACCTCTTTGTCACTTCAAAATATCGCTCCTGAATACCCACCGAAGTCAACACCTTATCCGAGTCAAACAGGCTTGCAGAGAAGAACCCCCACCTGACTAAGCGACGTACGATTTGGTCGAGCAAATCAGAAGAAATACCGGGCAGCTGACGCAACAGCATCATTTGCTGTCTTTCATTCCACTCTATGAAATAACCGTTTCGGTATATCGCACAGAGCAGCTTTATAACAGCTATCTCGCCCTTGATTCCAAATTCCCCGGCGATGCAAGATATTTTCTCGTTTTCAAAAAATCCGACATCGAAAGGGAAGTAATCAAGCCCGGTTTTCCTTGGTCTTGCCATATTAGCGATATAATGGATACTTGTTTAATGCCTGAGCTATGTATCGCTCAGGGTTGATATGTAAATAAGATGTTACTGCATTGATAAACTCTATCAGGCCGTGACACACTACGTAGGTGCTACCATATTGCTCAACGAGAGCCTGCCACGACTTTTGGTGTGCCTTTTGAGTGCCGGCACTACTCCCTTTCTTCTTGGGTACCTTCATCTCAATGCAGAGGGATGATTTGCCACCTGACGGGTAAAGCAGGATTAGGTCGGCAACGCCTTTCACCTGCCCCTCATATACCATCTGAGCTCCGGCACGTCCACCGCGCCAGCCTCCGTTGGGGACAGCAAACATCAAATCTGCTACCTGTGGAAAGGTCTGCCGGAACCAGCTCACACAGATGTGCTGTATCTTGGCTTCCGTGTAGGTCTGCTCTAAGTCGTTAATCTCTTTGATTGTCATCATCAGGGTGGTCTGTGAGTGTGTTGCACTCGTTCATTAATTGTACTATTTTCTTGCATCTAAGCTTATTCTCATCGGTAGATACGAATGAAGCAATATGCTCCCAATCCGAACCGAACAATTTACCGTCCTCCGCCCAATGCAGAATAAGTATCTTGCCGTTCTTGCTCAGGAGCTTGTATTGCTTCTTCATAATCTATCCTTAAACAGGTTCATAGTAATATTCACCATATCCTCCTCAATCTGAGTGGTGGTGCCCGTCACTTCGTTCGCTATACCTTTCTTGGTCTGAATCACGCTATACATATAATTGTCTATGGTATTATCGCCAAGAAAGTAATAGCAGTTTACTGCATTCTTCTGCCCATTGCGGTGTGCGCGGTCTTCAGCCTGCTCACAATCGGAATAGGTCCAGGGGAACTCTATAAATCCAACACGGCTCGATGCCGTAAGGGTCAGACCGGTGCCACCCGATTTGTAATTCAGGATGATGAGCTTGCATTCGGGGTCGTTCTGAAAACGGTCTACCGCATTTTGTTTTGCCTTGATGTCATCAGCCCCCGCTACCGTAACCGCGTCCGGAAATTCATCCTTAAGTGCGTTCACTACATCTTTAAGATAAGCAAACATTATCAGCTTCTCACCTCCGTCAATCACATCGTGGATAAATTCCGATACCGCTTTGATTTTACCTTTGGCAGCAATCTGTTTGAGGACATTCATCCTCACCATAATCTCACCTCGCATCGCTCTGGCCAGCCGTTCCTCGTTGGCGTTCTGATACTTTCGGAGGTACTCGATAACATTATTCTCGGCATCCTCATATTCCTTGCGATTCGTTATGTCGCAGGTGATGTACTGGCGCATCTTATCAGGCAGCTGAGTGAGAACCTTGTTCTTTTCACGTCTGAAAAAACCGATTTTCCACAGTCGGTAATTCAGTTCCCTCATATTGGAGGACCGTTTAGGACCGTCACAATATCTGGCTACAAATTGCTGATATCCTCCGAAATCTTCAAGGCGTTCAAGGATTTTCAGCTGCTGTATGAGGTCTGTGTTATTGTTTACCACCGGTGTACCCGTCAAAGCGAACACCCAAGGCTTACCTTTACAGATACCTTCAACCAATTTCGACTGCTGTGTCTTGCCTGATTTGCATTTATGACTTTCGTCTATGATTACAGACTTAAATAGCTTTATGCGCTCATCAAACTCTATGGAGCGTAGTGTAAACCGTGCTGATGATTTGATTTTGCGGACAAAAAACTTTTTTAAGCTCTCGTAATTGGTGATGAACACTGGAGAAATGGCCTCTCCATCCGGGGTCTTTAGTTGCCAATACTTGTGCCAGGAACCGATATTGGTATCATCGAGTATGGTGGCCTTGATTCCGGCAAACTTGTGGAACTCTCGCTGCCAATTCACTTTCAGGGCAGCCGGACATATCACCAGCACGGGGAATGACTCCCCGTAGTCCATAGCTCGCTTGTGTGCTACCACAACCGAGCAGATCGCTTGAAGCGTTTTGCCAAGGCCGGGCTGGTCTCCGAAGATGCAGCGCTTATGTTCCAGAGCATACCCGACACCATCCAACTGATATTGATACGGCTGAAGGAGCATATAGTGTTCACCGTCGAACTTCTTTAGCTCCGGAATCTCATAAACGACATCGTGTGTTTCGCTGCGTCGGGAAATGCTGCTGCAATAACGCGAATCAACCGCCCATTTCGCAAAAGCCTCCACATACCACCGAGCATCCCGGTCCGGTGGATAGCAGACGCTTTCCTTCTTTACCACCCATTCCTTATTCTGAGCGTCCCATCGCGGTGAACTGGGGATACGTTTGATAATCTCAATCAGGCGTGGGGCGTAATCGAACGAAAGGCGGAACGTGCCGGGAGTCTCGGTAAGGTATAGAGGTTTCATCGTCAGGCAACATCTTCGGCCACGGATTCAACCGGGGGCACATCATCCGTAGGCTGAGGTGCTGAGAAGGGATCATCGCCATCGAAGTCAAACTCTCGTTGGTCTACCTGCCATTTGCGGTTTACGATGTATTCCTTGACTTCATATATAAAACGTTGTACAGCCACATCGAACTCGTCGGTGTGATCCCACTCGAACGATTCAGAACCCATCTCAACACCAGGAGAATTGAGATTGAGCACCCGGGCTGTCATCAGTGTGCGCTTACCTGTCATCGTAATGAAGCGGTTGCTTGCGTCTCCACCTATGCTTACACCGGTGACATCAAGCTTTCGCAACAGGTCAACATTATCGGCGCTTTCAAGGTCAGACCAATCTATCTTGTCAGCCTCCTTCTGTTCTGTCAGGTCAGCGAAAAAAGGTACCAGACCCGACAGAGCCACAAGCAGATCATTGTGACATCGGTTGTGCCCTTTCATTGTAATCTCGTTGCCGTCGGCATCAATATAGGTGGCTTCTACGGCACCACCTTTTATAACCTTGGCCTTTGAAATTGAAATTTCAGTCGTTTCCATTTGAAATGAAATAAATGGCCGGAAAGCGTTATTTACTTTCCGGCCGTGGTTATCTGTTTCTGTATTCGTTAATAAAGTCCTGATAGTGTCTGTCCTCCGGCAATGGCAGGATGATACCGAACTCGATGGCTGCATCAGCTTTTACCTTATTCAGAAAGTCAGTCATCTGAATAGTGTTAAGCTGAGCGGTACTTCCGGCCACGATGAAACACCGTTTGCCTACGTATGCCTGCCGTGAGAGATACTTAGCTTTGTAATAGTCGTGGAAATCATCTTTGGATGTTCCCGTGGCATCCTCCATGCACTTGTACCACATCCACATCAATGCGTTTTGTGATACAGACCGAGGCTTCGACTTACGTACTATCTTGACTACATATTCACCATTGCGGAGAAGGTCGCACATCGCTTCAAACGAGCGATCTATCGTCACTACTCCATTAACTTTGGTGAGATTGGCTTCCATCAGTGCTGAAACGGAAGGTTAGCCGCAGTCGGATTACCCTGCTGTTGCGGATATGCCTGCTGTTGGGTATATCCGGGCTGCTGTGGCGGATATGCAGCAGCTCCATATTGTGCAGGTTGCGCGTATGGCTGCTGTGGCGGTTGAGAGTAACCGGGCTGTTGCGCGTATGGCTGTTGCGGTGGGGCCTGCTGGTATTGCGGTGGGGCCTGCTGGTATTGGGGTGGATAAGCACCTTGAGGTTGCTGCGGTGTAGCTGTCTGTGCTTGCTGTGGTTGATAAGGACGCACAGAGTCACCGACAATGGAGTTGAATATGCGGTTTTGTGCTTCACGCCCACGGATGCGAGCCTCGACGGTTACACGTTGTCCCGGCAATATCGTATCAAGCTGCGACATCTTCTCGCCCATAAACTCAATCAGCACGAAATTGGCGTAATGATTGCCATCCTTATCCCACGAGTCATCAAGGATAAGGTCTCGCTTCTGAAAGGGTTGGCCGCCCGTTTTCGAGGGTATTTCTATAAGCGGTGAAATGGAATGTACCAGGGCTGTGGCTGTAAGTTTTATCATATTATTTCGGTTTTATGGTCAGGCCACCTTTTTTTACTTTTTGGGTGACATATTCTTCATACATATCAGGATGTTCGGCCTTAAAGCGCTTTGTATCGAAAGTGTTGCTAACAGTATCGGCGGCGATAGTGGCCGTGAAGCTCCCGAAGTCGTATTTCTTAACGCTATACTGCTCCATGGCGGTGCGCAGACCTCGTTTTGCTTCCTCCAGCTTATCGCCAAGTGCTTTGTAATTCCGATAGAGATTATTAAGATAATCCACTACCTCAGGGTGCATTATTGGAACAGCCGGTTCAGTGGTGGCCGGGATCGCTTTGCCGATTCCGAACACTGAAAGATCGCGGTGAAAATATACCGGGCCGTTGTCTGTAAAGATGTAGTCGGATGATAGCAGCTCTTTGACAAGTTCGTATGGTTTACGCTCGATATGCCAAAATTCGGCCTCATCCTTTCGGAGCCAGTTGCAGGCCAGCCCTTCCACTTCCATTCCCGGGTTCTCGTCCTCAAACAACTCTGCGTAGATAGAAAGCTGCCAGGACAGATACTCCTTGAGTGCATCTTCTCCGGAACTGAAATAATTGTCGCAGAAGTAGCCGCAGGTGGGGTAAAGTTTGATGTTATTTGTTTTAGTATCCACCAACCAAATACCGCCGGTCTGATTGTTGCGCCACACATTATCAATCTGTGAGGCCCATTTATAATTATCAGACACCGTAAGCTCATTGGCCAAAGGCGTGAAGCCCTCCAGGTGCCTGATGTAATTGTCAAGCTCCGAATCTACATCCCAAACTTCATCGACATATCGGATATTGTCCCGTTCGGCACATCCGTATCGAGTGTGTACCGTCTGCGTGGTTTGTCGGATACCCATACAGTCATACGTTTGTATGGCGTGATGAACGGCGGTGCCACGGCTGCCGGCTCTCGGAATTATTTCATCTTTGACGTGGTTATTGGCTTCGGGATATACACCCAATCCCAGGATTGAGTGTATAAGACCCGTTATGCCGAGTAACCGCTTACCGTCAAGTTCATACCGATGCTCGTCTTCATTGAATACCACCGGTGATTGCTTGAAAAGTGTCATTATTATGCGGTTTGTCTAAGTAGTTCAAATATTTCTGCGGCCTTTTTGTAGAACTCAGTGGTGTTTTGGCACATAGCAGGATACTTGTGACACAACGTTACCCATACCTGCTGTGCTTCAGTATAAGTTTTGCAGCGTTTCAGCTCGGCCAAAGCTTGGTTCTGCTGAGCTTCGGTGTATGCCTCTTGACGTGGACGATATGGCTGCTGGGCTACTTGCGCCGGCTGGTCTGTGGTGTATTGCTCATACTTACTCTCGTTATGGTCGGTGGCTTTGGAACCATACCAGATGTTGGCGCCGATACCAAGAGGCTTCATTGCTATGGAAAGTGCATCGGTAAGAGCCATCTTATAGCCCTCATCGTTGACGTAAGGGCCTTTACTTTCCACAGATACAATTGCCGAACCGCCTGAACCGGGAATGGCTTCGCTCCATTCCTTTGTTTCAGGGTCTCGAACAAAAAGTGAAACATTGCAGAAACATTTGACTTCCTGCCCATAAACCTCGACCCATTGGCGGTCAATGGTGTATTTCCATCCGAAACCGCAGGGGCCGAAGATTTCAGTAAGGCGTTTCATACGCCACATCGGGTTGACATCAGACATCCCTTTGAGGCGACCTGCCCGAATGGGTTTGAGGGCATCTTGTGGCACCTCGCAAGCTTGCTGATAGAAGCGCAGGTTGTGTGCCTGGGTGCTTTGTTTTTCCTTCTCCATTGGAAGTGGTTTTATATGGTTTGACTTATAGTTGATTATACTGTAAAGTTAGTCACTATTAGCGAGTTATGCAAACAGATTGAACGCCATTTGAACGCCTTAACGTTTACTGACATATTAGGCCTAACCGATTGGCGTAGTATTGGAAATTCTTGCTTTCAATCGCTGAATCCTCTTTATACCAACGTGCTCGCATCTTCCAATCTTCATAGCATTTTTTGCAGATCCATTGATTCAGCACGGCGACATAGTAGCCTTTAAAGTTATGTGCCAATGTAACCTCTGCGCAGAAGTCGCACCTTACAATTGGTTGCCCGGTTACTTGTCTAAGTTCTTTGGCTGTACATTCTATTATGAGAAACTTGCCAAATTCAATTCGTTTAGCCATTGTTTCGTGTCTTTTTGGTAACATTAGTGGTGAGTATCACGATGCGGACAGCTCCACCTACATATTTCCATCTCGTCATTGTGGGTTGGTATAGTGTTTCAATACTTCGCTCAATGCAGCTGCCAACTCCTGAGGTACGTTGCCGTGTAGAAAAATACGGCTTTTTTTCCTTGTGCGCTTCTGAAACTCGCTTATGGATATATATTCACGTCCCGTTTTATCTTCTTTAAGGTCTACGTAATATACCCTGGTTCCTGCGCTGATCTGCTTTGAATGTTTTATTTTATCAGGCATATATTTTGATTTTGATGAGTGAGAGCAGGGGGACTCGAACCCTCCGACTTAGCCCTTTCGAGGCCTGCCTTACCGCTTGGCGATGCTCCCAAATGGAAACCGTCCTATCCTCACGGACCAGACGGACAGGCTTATTTTATGCTGAAAAATAATGAAAAAACTACCTGTGGCCCGGGGCGGAGTCGAACCGCCCGCGTTCTACCTCTGTATTGCGCCCCGAGTCCACGCTGATGCGTCGCCGGGCGAGCCGAGAATGTGTCCGTAACAGTGCTACCCTCACGGGCATCTCTATTACGATTCAGAATAGAAATCTAATCTCAGAAAAAGCGGATGCCTCGCCCTCACGGGTTAAGCATCCTAAACGAATGATAAATTAACAATGTGGTTTCAACCAATAATGGAGTAGAAGCAACCATCAATATTCTATACTATCTGTGGAGACGGCGGATATGACTCCGCAACCGTGTCCTACTTTTATCAGCAGGCGGCATTTCCCTGCAAGTTCCGTCTCCGGGTGGCCGAGATTACCCGCTCGGCTATCGGGTGCTTTTAGTAAGGTGAAGCCGCGACCTTCACAGGCACTCAAAGGCATCACACGTTTAGTCGTTTAGGACCGTTTCTGTAACTTTCGTGTTTTGACCTGTCGCATATTGCGGCAGTAGCGTAATACCTGAGCTGCATTACATTGCCATTTGCTGTTGGCCGTGGGTTTGCTCTTCACAAACTCGATCTTTCCTTCAGCAATCAGCCGTTCGAGCTTCTTGCGACCGCCAACGAGCCAGGCTGCTGTATCCTTGCAGAACGTAAGGTGTTCCATAGCCATATAGATGTTTTCCAGATGTATCTGTGCTGGATTCACATCCGGGATGATTCCTCGTGCCATAGTTAATATATTGTGGTGATTATTACGCTTTTGTTGATGATTAGGAGTCCGGGGCGGAGTCGAACCGCCCTGACCAATTTCTCGGTCAAGTCAACCAAAGCTTATGACTCGGACTGAACAAGCAAACATGCTCTTACGAGCCTGTTTAGAAAAACACACCGATATTAAACCCTCACGGGCGTTTCGGTTCTGGCATCCGAAGACACCAAATCACATTTCCATGAAAATAGTTTACTCTTAGAAATCTTTGTGCAAGCGGAGGGAGTCGAACCCTCAAGCGCGAGAGACATACAGATGTTCGACGCGCCTTACGGCTATCTGCATCCCCTACGGCTTCCGAATCGTAGGCTTCGCTTGCTCCCATCGTCTTTCCGATGTGTCGTTGGCGTTTAGTCCAGGCATCCTACTAATGATGACTGCTATAAGTTAACCCCTTTCATTGCGGTATTCAAAAGTGAACAAGGTGATATATCATTAGAAGCTAACCTTGCCCGACAGACTTCATTCCCGCGTTTTATCCTCGTAACCGAGGGCTACTACCAGCGTAGCAGGGGTAATCTGGAACGGTAGGCGGACTCGAACCGCCAATCACCTCGATAATCCAACGTGTCCGAGGTGCTCTACCAATTGAGCTATACCATTCTTTTTGGCCAATCGGCCGATTTTCTTTACCTTTGTAGTGCTAACTTAAAAATAAAGAAAATATGACGAAATTTATTGAATACACAGACCTTATCGGTCACCGCGTCCTTGTTAATGTTAACGGCGTAAAAGAAGTGCTTGATAGAAACAAGACTATCGTGATTACACTCGATAACGTTAAGGTACAACTCCCTATCGCATACACTACATTTAAGTATTGGCTTTTGGATAAAGAATCCGCCATCCTTGAAGCCGGGACCGCTTTATAAGCACCGAAAGGACTCGTAATTCTTTTACGAATGTTGTCTCGTATCTGACGATGACTTTCAGGCCGCAGAACTTAGTTTGAGTGACCTGCAAACTGCTTATTGCTTCGCCGGTGGTGTCGTTGATGCAATATGCCATATCGTCAAGACACTTTCGGGTGATTGATATTATTGGGGCCATAATAGTTATTGTCGAAGCTCAACGGCTGATGAGCCATTGATACAGACTTTCATCGGTGCTACAATCTCCTTCATTAGTACTGACATTTTCGATAAACCATAACCGGGAATGCCACTCTTTCAATGGGGCATTGATGATAAACGAGGTTGCGAGTTCGTGACCTCCGTATCCTTGTACCCTTTTCAGTACTCGCTTTTTTATTCTGCGGATGAAAAGCAGATAGATTAATTTCCGTATCATACTATTTAATTATGTGGAACGGCAGGCGGAGTCGAACCGCCGTCTACCTCAGGTTAACCCCAAGGTGCTCTACCTGCTGAGTTATGCCGTTCTATTGGCCTTTTGGCCGATTTTCATTACCTTTGTAGTGCAAAAACAAAATAATGAAATATGAGAAGTTTAAGAACCGGGGATTTTACTCCCAAAGTTGAATGGTCAGCGAGCGATTTAGCCGAGCATCTCGGTTGCTCTTATGACGAAGCAGATAAAATTATGCAGGAATATCGAGACAAAAATAATATTAAGGGATATTGCTATATTGAACGCGATATAATCCTTTCGTTCATCGAGGAAAAGCGGCAGGCTCAACAACGTGCCGAACGTGAAAGTCAGGCACGCCACCAAGCTCACCTTTCCATTGCTAAGATGTCCGGTTCATTGGAAGAGCAGGTGAAATTGCTCCGTGAGCAAGTCAACACTCTCAACGAACAAAACATCATTCTGCAAAATCAGATTCAAACGCTCAGAGAAAACTATGATGCCTCCTCAATGGAAGCCCGTAAATCCTACACTCAATCTATCATTGCCAATTTGATTTCAGGAGCTTCTGCTATCATTGCCATAATAGCACTGGTTCTTGCGATTGTTCGTGGTTAATACTCAGTCCATTTTCCACGGGTGGACACGTCTCATCCCGCTCTCCGATATTTTCGGCTAAGATTCGGAGAGTTTTTTCTTATCGCAGCTTAACCCATTGTACGGTACCCGACCGTCTCGTTCGTTTCGCTGCTCATCACTTCGCATCTGCACCATCCTTTCGGCTTGGTCGTTATGCAAGTGGAATTATCCATCATTTCAAGGTACTCTTCTTTGGCGGCGGAAGATGGGGGACTCGAACCCTCAGACCGGAAACCGATCTACGCCTTAGCGGGGCGCTGCTTTACCATTCAGCCAATCTTCCTGGTTACCCCTTTCGGGGCCGGGGCTCTCTTGCCCCTGGGCAATGCTCACTCTTGAGCGCCGTATGTTTTGGTTTGACTTTGGAGGCGAGTTATTTGAGCATACATCCCAGCATCGTGCGAATTGCTTGAATCTGCTGTTTGAGGTTGGTGGCCTGCTCACTGTATGTGTGATACAGAGTTTCGTAAGTCTTGGTCGCTGTTCTGGCAGCTGCGAGGTCGGCAATGGCTTTGGCGCGCTCGGCATCAAGTTTCTGCACACAGGCCTTAAGGTCGGCAATCGAAGCGTTGCCTTCCACAAGCAGGCCATCGTCAAGCGTATAATCCAGCGGAGAGATGTCGCAGAAGTTCAAACCCTCGCAGTCAATGAACTCACCGATGATGTTGAGCGCGTCGCTCTCCTGATTCGGAGTTACGATAATGATTCTTTGTTGGGGGAAGAGCACCAGGTCAACGTCTTCAGCGGTGCTGAGATACTTGAGCAGGTCCTGATAAGAGTCGGTGTCGTTGGCCTTGTAGCGGATAGAAGTAGATTTCATAATAGGTGATGATGTATAGATGTTAAGCAGCGCAGGGGAGCTGCTCGTAAGTTTCTTTTACTCGTTTGATGATATTGCCGATGCACTCCACGATATGATCGTGAGCATAATCGTAAGGGCTGTCGAATCTCGGGGAGATGCAAGATTTGATGCGCTTAGCGTATCCAAGGATGCGTTCGAGAGCGTGTTCGAGTGATTCCTCGGCCACAGTTTCTTTGAGACGGGTAAGGCTTTCCTTAACCATATTTCCGATGATAAAGTTTGAACGGATTGTATCGTAATGAACGGAGAGGCATCCAACTTCATACATACGTTTAGATGCGGTGGCTTCGAGTTCAGTAGCGACGGCGATTTCAATGTCGAAAGCCGTCAAAAGCGTTTGCTTCAGGATAGGTGCGTATTCCATAAAACGGGGACTAAACAGTTAATAATGTGCTTGTTCGGCTCACTAAAATTTGCTATATTTGCAGTGCTTTTAGTAAGATGATGCAAAGGTAATACGAATTGGTATTATATGCAATACGTATCCGTATTATTTTAGCTCCATTTATGATTTATTAACCTTTCGAGCTATGATTAATCGTATCGAAACCTTAAAAAAATATTACGGACTTTCCACACGTGCTCTTGCTGTAAAATGTGGTATTAATCAACCTACACTTGACCGTATGCTTAAAGGGATTAATGCCCTTAACCTTAATTGTGTTACTTCAATTCTTACCACTTTCCCCGAAATTTCGGCTGATTGGCTGATGAGAGGTGAAGGCGAAATGCTCAACACACCTGCTACTGACCCAAATACCGACCGCATCAACTCGCTCATCGACACGATCGCCACCTTGCAGGAGGCCATCAACACCAAGTCCGAAACAATCACAGCGCTCTCCGACCGTATCAAACAGCTCGAAGCACTAATCAAAAAATAAACAAGCTATCCATTTTGCTATTCCCGCAAATTGCACTACATTTGCATTATTATGGCACTTAACCCTATTGAAATTCAGGATGCAGATTGCACTGCTACAAAAAGGATTTCAAGAAGCGAAAAAACAATGCTTTTTGAATATTCCATTTACAAATTGATGCAGTGGCGTACAAGTATACTCCAGGATCCGGATAATGAGAATTATTTTACGAGACTGGTATCATTAAAATTATTGTTTCTTTTGGCCGCTGTTAAGAATATGCGTGATAAAGACAAGGATCTATTGGATATTTTCGATAAATTCTGCGCTGTTGAAACCGGCCCGGTTGAGACGGAGATTTATTCCGATATCGCTTTCAAGCGCACCAATTTTTATGATTTCGATCATTATAGATTGATCACAAAAATTAAACCAGACTTCTCCCATATCTCGGTAGAACTTGCCCGTAGAATTGACGGGGCAGTGGAAATGCTCAAATTCTACAATCAAAAGTTAGTAACGTTTGGTCCTTTTAAACTTATGGACATTACACGTAAGTGGGATGGCTGGAGTATACCTATGGGATATGCTGAGCTTAATGGAGAGAATGAAAGAGATATGCACGTTTCAACTATCCGCACAAGCAAACCTTACTATGAGTGATAATAAGTCGGCTTTTATAAAGAATTGTTTTGAGGACTATGAGCGTAGATTCTCTGCCGAATGGTTAGAAGCTAAATACAAATGGGATACTATCGAGAATGCAATCGCATCTTCTACTAAAATAAAGCGAGAAATTGCAGATTTTGCTCGATATTGCTTCGTTAACACAACTAAATCACTTTTGCAAGGTGAATATATCCTAAATCGTAGACTCATTGAAACTACGAAGAAATCTTTTGAAAAATATTGGGGAAAAGAGCATCTGTGTCCCACAAAAGATAATGAAGGCAAGGATATAAGACAATTACGACGAGACTCGTATAAAGCTTACGAGCTGCTTGATTCGTACCTAAAGTCTCTGTTCGCAACTTATGATAACTTCATAACTTCCGTTGAAGAGAAAATGGATTTCAGTAACCATCAGTATCTTTTCAAGCTCGAAACGGCAGAATCTCGGTTAATCAAAGACTTTAATTACTTCATCATATTACGGGAACTAATAATTCCTATTTGCGAGACGGAGCACTATCTGGAGTTTAGCAATAATATGCGTGATAGAGTCGCAGTTTACATAGAACAACTCCATCTTTTGCATAAGAAAGAAGATGATCCGGATTGCAAGAAAGTTTTGGCTCTCGCAATACATAAAGGCAATTTCATTCTTAGGAAACTTTTGCGTCCTCGAGATACATTTGAGATCCTTGTAAACAATGAGAAGAAGATTTTAAGCCGAGAGAATCTGATTTTACCAGAGTCATTGGCTCATTATTTCGCCTGTTACGAAAATATTCACGAAAATGCGCCATATATCGAATCTGATATTAAGACCTATCTGTTTAATATATCAAGAAGACAATCCGCATTTCTGGAGATGGCGCTTATTATGAATCATTATTGCGCCAGTGGTAGTTCAAAAGAGCAGGTTGACAACCTTTTGAAACTTTTTGAAACGACTTATCATAAATTCTATCAGAAAAAGTTTCACTATCGTTTTGATAACCACTCCCTAAATACATTGCGCAATTATATGTATAATTGTCGCTTGTCGTTCTTGACAAAACGTCAGGATTTTACCATTGACGAACTGCAGGACGAAATAACAAAGATCGAGGGAGTACACTCTGAAACCTTCGTAAATAATTTCTATCCGTATAAGAAAGCAATAGAATTCCTCATTGATACGATTCAAAGACGACTTAAAGACCGAGATCTATCATTCGATTATAATGCAAGTATCAGCTTATTGTCTAAATATCTAAAACGGTTTGACGATAACATACATTGGTGCGAGAATCACAAATTTTATCCGATTCAGCTGCCAGTAAATGATTGTATAGTAAGGATTGATGATGTAGATGTAATTTTCCCTTCGTCAGTTACACGTCCTATTGATTACGCACGTCTTAAAGAAGATCAAAAGAATTATATTCTTTCCTTGAACAATCTAAATACTGCGCTCATTGCATTAAAGGATAAAAAGGAACTGGAAGCGGTTAAAATTGAGATTAAGAATATCGAGAAACGATATTTAGAAATTGGAGGAATTTTAATCGGTGTAGTAACATTTCTTCTTGGTACCATTAATATCTTGACTAACTCCTCGGCAAATATCGGTATGTTATTCCGCACAGTCCTTGGGCTTGGAATTGTACTGATACTTTTCGGTATTGTTTTCGCATTAATTTTGGAAAATTATTGGAATGACTCAACCAACAAAAAGCGCATTATTATATGTTCTGTGCTTTTGGTAGTTTACACTTCTATTGTTATATGGCTTGCCGTTTCTCCGAATTATTTTCCAGCAGATGATACAACCATAACGGAATCAAATCAGGCTCCATCTCCGTAGCTGGCTTACATTCAAATTTGGACACTTTTCTGTTTCTTAATATCACCTTACAATCTGTAAGCAAATGTCCAAACCCCTCTGTTGCCATTTTATTGTCCAAAGAATCTATCTACCATTTATAACCGCTTAATGTGCAATACATTAACCATCAATGATGCAAATTTACGACTTTTTTTCATATCTTAAAACGGTTGCTGCAACTAATTTTTCGGTAGATGTGAAATATATTCTTTAAGCATTTTTTAACGTTTGAGTGTGAGGTTAGTTTTGTGCTTTTTCCGTAATTTTGTACTCTGATACGCAAGGAGCGTCGCAACCATCGCTCCTACATAATTTTTATCACACAGTATTATCCCAAAATCGCGATGTTATTGGCTATATTTGATGCGGCGACATTCTTCCAATGGTTTGTGGAAAATGCCTCTTATCTGTTGATTTTCATTTTTATGGTGATCGAGAGTTCGTTTATTCCGTTCCCCTCGGAAGTGGTGGTGCCCCCGGCGGCTTATCTCGCGGCTTCAAAAGATGATTTCAATATTTTCTTAGTGGTAGCTGCCGCCACAGCCGGTGCGATAGTGGGCGCTCTGATCAATTACTATCTGTCGCTATGGATCGGACGTCCGCTGGTGTATAAATTTGCTAACTCTCGCTTCGGCCACGCTTGCCTGCTCAACGAGGCCAAGGTGCAACACGCCGAAACCTACTTTGACAAACACGGCGCAATGTCGACCTTCATCGGCCGACTGATACCCGCTGTGCGTCAGCTGATTTCAATACCCGCGGGACTGTCGCGGATGAATATAGTTACGTTCATAATATTCACAGGACTGGGCGCCCTGGTATGGAACGGCATTCTGGCCGCCTTAGGATGGTGGTTGGCTCAATGGGTTCCTCTGGCAGATCTGTTCCAGACTGTCGAGAAATACAATACTTACCTGTCGTACATCGGGCTTGCAATCGGTGTTGCCTGTGTGGGCTTTATCGCCTGGCGCCTGTTGTCTCCTAAAAAATCAATCAAGCAATGATTATCGCACCCTCAATACTCTCGGCCGATTTTGCACACTTGGGCCGCGACATCCAAATGCTCAACGAAAGCCGTGCGCAGTGGATTCACTGCGACGTGATGGACGGCGTGTTCGTTCCCAATATTTCGTTCGGCTTTCCGGTAATTAAATCCGTATCGCAGCTCACCGACAAATTTATCGACGTTCACCTTATGATCGTTGAGCCGCAGAAATATGTGGGGGCGGTGCGCGATAGCGGCGCGCATCTGATGAATGTACATCAGGAAGCCTGCACCCACCTTCACCGCACCGTTCAGGCTATCAAGGCAGCCGGGATGAAAGCAGCTGTCACCCTTAATCCCGCCACTCCTCTGGTGATGATCGAGGATATTATCACCGATCTGGATATGGTGCTGTTGATGAGCGTAAATCCGGGATTCGGCGGTCAGAAATTCATCCCTGCCATTGTGGATAAAACCCGGCGCCTCAAGGATATGATAATTGAAAGCGGCTCTAAAGCTTTGATACAGATAGATGGCGGCGTGAATATCAACACTGCTCCCGTGCTTGCCGAAGCCGGCGCAGATGTTCTTGTGGCCGGTAGCGCGGTGTTCGGGGCTGCCGACCCGGTGGATATGATAGCTCAACTGGCCGATATCGACGCAGTGTGATAAGTAGCTTATGACTGTTACTTAGCTAAAATCTTTTTTGAAATCCTCTTTTTCTCGTGGACAATATAGATCTCTCAATGGACAATTTCGGACCGCGCAATCCGCAACGTCCGAATCGCCAACGCAAACAATACGGACGCGCTCCGCAAAGCGTGTCAACGGCGGGCGCGGCTCCGGCCGAACGTCCCCGTCCCCAGCCGGCCACAAAACCGTCGGCCGGAAATTCCGGCGCAGCAAAACCTCAACCTCGCAAGCCTCAACCCAAATCAGAGGTCTCGCTGGTGGAGAAGGTTTCGGCCTTTTTCAATAACACACGCACCCGCCTGGCCATAGCTATCACCTTGCTGATCACGGCGGTGGTATGGCTCATCGTGGCAATCGATTATTTCAAGACCGGCATAGCCGACCAAAGCCTCGCATCGTCGATGAGTGTGGGCGCGATGGCTGAAGCTGCAGAGGGGGTCGAGAGCATCGGCGGCGCGCTTGGAGCAAAATGGGCGCACCTGATGATGGTGGATGGCATTGGCATTGCTTCGGTGGTGCTTATCGTGTATCTTGGCGTGATTTCGCTTAGTTTGTTCGGAATGATCAGGATACGGTTCTGGGCGTTTACGTTCAAGTGTCTGTTTACAGCTATCGCTGCCTCTATCATACTCGGTTTTTTTACCTATAATGCAGCCTCGACAATACATTGGGGCGGTAATCACGGGCATTATGTCAACTGGTGGCTGATGCATATTGGCAGCGGATTGTTTGCTCTCGCCACCACGATATTCCTGATAGGAATGTTGTCGGTGATGTATCTCACTCAGTTGATCAGCTTTTATAAAAATGTGTCCGGCAATGTGCGTCGTGCACGCGAAGCTATGATTCAGGCAGCAGGTAAGGCTCGCAAAACGTCGACCGACCTGGCCGATGTGCCCAACCATTCCGATCCTAAGCCTGAAACAGACGCTCAGGCTTCCGGCAACGACAATCCGGCCCCGGAAGCTACACCGGCGGCTCCCGCAATAGTAGGTTTCTCAATCGACGATATTGAGGACGTGCCTGACAGTCCGGCCGAAGCAAGCGCCAAGCTGTCTATCTTCGATGAGTTTCCAATAGATGCTCCTGTAGCGTCTGCACCCGAAGCGCAAGAAGCTCCGGAGGCATCGGTAACATCTGCATCTGAAAGCAGCGAAGCACCAACTGAAGCTCCCGCGGCTCAAGATCCGGTTGTGGTATCTCCTGCACCGACATCGTCTACCGCTCCGGTCGATGCTGTTGCTGCACCAGCTGTAGTAGCAGAATCCCGACAGAATGTCCGCGGTGGCAATAATGTGCCTGCCGAACCCGAATTTGTAATCAACGACCCCGCTGATGCTCCTGTAATTCCCGAAATTCGCTCTGAGGCGCTGGAAGACACTCCCGAAGACCAACTGCAACCATTTGACATCCGCGATGAATTGTCGCGATATAAATTCCCCACCGAGGATATCCTCATTGATCGCCCTATGACCCTTTCGGCCGACACCGAGGAGCAGGAGGAGAATAAGAATATGATTGTCAATACTCTGCGTTCGTTTGGTATAGGTATCGCCAAGATTTCGGCTACCATCGGTCCTACGATCACACTTTATGAAATAGTGCCGGCCGAGGGTGTGCGCATATCGCAGATCCGTAGCCTGGAGGACGACATCGCCCTGCAACTCGAAGCCTTGGGTATACGTATCATCGCCCCGATTCCGGGCAAAGGTACTATCGGTATCGAGGTGCCTAACCGCGATCCGCAGACGGTGTCGATGTTGTCGGTAATTACCTCTAAGGAATTCCGCGAATGTAAGATGCAACTGCCTATGGCATTGGGGTCAACGATCAACAACAGAATGTTTGTGGCCGACCTGGCCAAAATGCCCCACCTGCTGGTAGCCGGTGCTACGGGACAGGGTAAATCGGTGGGCCTCAACTGTATCATTGCGTCACTGCTTTACAAAAAGCATCCAGGCGAACTCAAATTTGTGCTCATCGACCCCAAGATGGTGGAATTCAGCCTGTATTCACGCCTTGAACATCACTTCTTGGCCATGCTGCCCGGCGAGGACGAACCCATCGTGACCGATGCAAACAAAGCCCTATCGACCCTTGCTTCACTATGTGTCGAGATGGACAACCGTTACGATCTGCTTAAGGAAGCAAGCGTGCGCACCGTAGAGGAATACAACCACAAATTTGCCGAACGCCGCCTGAATCCTGAAAAGGGACACCGCTATATGCCTTATATAGTGATTATTGTGGATGAGTTTGCCGACCTGATCATGACAGCCGGTAAGGACATCACCCTCTATATAGCACGTATTGCGCAAAAAGCCCGCGCCGTGGGTATGCACATGATCATAGCCACCCAGCGCCCGTCGACCGACATCATCACCGGTATGATCAAGGCCAACTTCCCGGGTCGTATCGCTTTCCGCGTGGCTCAGATGGTTGACTCCAAAACCATCCTCGACCGCCCGGGCGCCAACCGTCTGATCGGTCGTGGCGATATGCTATTCTCTCACAACAGTATGATGGAGCGAGTGCAGTGCGCATTCATTGACACCCCCGAGGTGGTGGCTTTGGTGGATCATATTGCCGAGCAGGTAGGATTTCCCTCGGCCTATATCCTGCCCGAACCTCCCGTCGAGGGTGGTGCGTCGGCTGTGGCTCCGGGATCGGTGGATCTGTCGAAACGCGATGAGCTCTTTGACGACTGCGCACGGTTTGTTTCTCAGAACCCGACCGCATCCACTTCGCTGCTACAACGCCGATTCGGTATAGGATACGCCAAAGCAGGCAAGATAATGGACCAATTGGAAGCTGCCGGAATTGTCGGACCGGCACTCGGCCAGAAGCCGCGTGCAGTGCTTATCGATTCATTCGGAATCGAGGATAAACTCGCTTCACTCTGACCGTAATGAACTTTTAAAATCGTTATTGCGTTATTTCTGTTGATGACACGGATTATATATATAATAATGTGTATTGCGTTGGCCGTCGGCCTTCCGCTTCAAGCTGCAACACCTGCGGCCCGGCTCGCTGCGTGCGCTACCAAAATCACCAAGGCACCATCTGTCACCTTCAAACTGACGATGACAGCCGGGGGCACCACCACCCACCCTACCCTGATTGTTTCAGGAAACAAATACCGTCTTAGTTCCCCAGAAATTGAAGTGTGGTACGATGGTAAAACGATGTGGGTGTATATGCCGTCGACAGCGGAAGTGAATATTTCCGAGCCTACGGCCGACGAATTGCTTGAATGTAATCCGATTGCTCTGCTTAGCGGTTATGCCGGTTCGTACGCCTCGCGTGAGGCAGGTAATGATGTCGTGGAACTCACGGCTCGTGGCAAAGCTTCAACATTACGCAAAGCAGTGGTTCATTTTGACCAAAAGACAAATCTGCCCACCGCCATTGACGCCACAATGAACGGTAACCAACAGGTTAAAATCAAAATCGATTCAGCCGTGGATGGTAAGACACTCCCCGCCTCCACATTTATATATAATGCAAAATCATATCCAGCCAAGGAAATAATTGACTTAAGATAAAAACATATACTACTATGACACCTACAAAATGCCTTATAATCGGTTCCGGTCCTGCCGGATACACCGCAGCGATATATGCAGCCCGCGCCAACCTCAGCCCCATCATCCTTGAAGGTATGGCTCCCGGCGGCCAGCTCACCACTACTACCGAGGTAGAGAATTTCCCCGGCTACCCGAAGGGTATCACCGGCCCGGAACTGATGGCCGACCTGCGCGCACAGGCTCAACGATTTGATGCTGACATTCGTTCCACCATTGCCACTGCGGTAGATTTCTCAGAGCGTCCCTTCAAGGTGACACTGAGCGGCGGCGAAGTAATAGAAGCCGAAACCGTGATCATTGCCACCGGTGCCACAGCTCGCTATCTCGGGCTTGACGACGAACAGAAATATCTGGGTATGGGCGTATCGGCCTGTGCCACCTGCGACGGTTTCTTCTACCGCAACCGCACAGTTGCCGTAGTAGGTGGTGGCGACACGGCTTGCGAGGAAGCCATTTACCTGAGCACCTTGGCTCAGAAAGTGTATCTGATTGTGCGCCGTAATGTGCTTCGCGCCTCCAAGGTAATGCAGCAGCGTGTGTTTGACAATCCCAAGATTCAGATTTTGTTCAACACCCAGACCGAAGGTCTCTTTGGCTCAGATGTGCTTGAAGGCGCACACCTGGTGTCGCATATCGGCAGCGATAAGGAAGATCGATTTGACATTGACATTGACGGCTTTTTCCTTGCCATAGGACACGATCCCAATACCGCGATTTTCAAACCCTGGATTGATACCGACGAGCAAGGCTATATCAAACTTCAGGGCAGCTCAAGCCGCACCAATGTACCCGGTGTATTCGCAGCCGGCGACGTGGCCGACCCAGTTTACCAGCAGGCTGTAGTAGCCGCCGGAATGGGTTGTCGCGCAGCTCTTGATGCCGAACGCTTCATCCTCGAAAACGAATAAAACCAATGGTTCCGGAAATAGAAATCCATCCCTTTCCACCATTCACCCCGCCAAATGCGCGGGTGCTAATAATGGGAACCTTCCCACCGCAACCCAAGCGGTGGGCGATGGATTTCTATTACCCTAACCGCACAAACGATTTCTGGTTTATGATGGGCCTTATCTTTCGGGGCGACCGTGACGCCTTCTACGATCGTGAGACGCGCTCGTTCCGTCTGGATGAGATTAAAGCCCTGCTCAACACCGAGGGTATCGCGCTTAACGACACCGGATACCGTATCCGCCGGCTCGCAGGTAACGCCTCTGATAAATTTCTTGAAATCGTAGAGCCGGTAAACCTCGGCGCCCTGCTTGAAAAAATGCCCTTATGCCGCACACTGGCCACCACGGGCGAAAAAGCAGCTGACGTACTCGCTTCCCTGACCAACTCACTGGCCCCCAAGATGGGCGAAATGGTAACATCGCCGGCCGGACTGGAGATATGGCGTATGCCCTCAACCAGCCGCGCTTATCCCCTGAAATTGGAACGCAAGGCGGAATACTACGCAAAAATGTTCAGACACATCGGGTTAAACACTCAAATCTGAGATTGATAAGGAACTTACTTTATGAAAAACCTCGATTCTTCATTTCTCAAACTATCCACGATCAAACGCGAGGTGCATACCGGCGACTTGCTCGTGGCCGACCCGTTTCTGTCTGAAAAATGGTTTAACCGCTCTGTAATCGCCCTGCTCGACCATGATGCCGACGGCACTACGGGCGTGGTGCTGAACATTCCTATCGATACCACCCTCAATGAAATCGTCGACGGAATTGACCGCGAAGACCCTGTGCCTGTATTCTGCGGAGGACCGGTGGGGCAGGATCGACTTTTCTTTGTCCACACATTAGGTGAGGAGGTTATACCCCACTCCCGTATGTTTATGCCCGGGCTATGGCTCGGCGGAGATTTCGATGCTGCCGTGGCTTATATCAACGAGGGCTATCCAATCCCGGGATTTATTCGATTCTTTGTCGGATACTCCGGATGGTCGGCGGGGCAGCTTGATGGTGAGATTGCCACCGACACCTGGGCCGTACATCGCCCCGAGGGAGATCCCCACAGCTTACTCACCGGCGAGGGCGATACCTACTGGCATAATATCGTGCGTCAATTAGGGGCGCACTACCGTCCATGGTCTGTGATGCCACAAAATGTTCAAAGCAATTGAGCGATGACTTACGATGAGAAATATATGCGCCGTGCTTTAGAGCTGGCTGCACACGGTATGGGTAATACCTCACCCAATCCTATGGTAGGCGCAGTAATCGTCGATCCTGAGGGAAATATAATCGGCGAGGGGTATCACCGCCGTTGCGGTCAGGCACACGCCGAAGTAAATGCCGTGGCTTCTGTAAAGGATAAATCACAGTTGCGCGATTGCACTATGTACGTAACGCTCGAACCCTGCTCCCATTATGGCAAAACTCCACCCTGCGCCAAGCTTATTATTGACTCCGGGATTCCGCGGGTGGTTGTGGGTGCCGGAGATCCGTTCCGCGAAGTCGCCGGGCGCGGTATACGTATGCTTCGCGACGCCGGAGTGGATGTAGTGGAAGGAGTGCTGGCTCAAGAATCGCGCACACTCAACCGACGATTTTTTACCGCACACACCCAAAGCCGACCATTCGTTACCCTAAAATGGGCACAAAGCGCCGACGGATTTATGGATTCCGACCGTCCCGACGGCCTGCCACATCGGTTCTCGTCATATCTCGGCACCACTTTGGTGCACCGATTACGCAGCCTTTATGACGCTATACTTGTAGGCTCTGGTACGGTAACGGCAGATAATCCGCGTCTCGATTGCAGACTTTGGCCCGGGAGATCGCCGCAACCTGTGATTCTTGACAGAAGCAGACGCATCGACATCTCAAATCTGAAAATGGCGAGTCCTATAATCTCGCAGGCCCGGGACATCCCCACGCTACTTTCCGATTTATACCGACGCGGCATCACATCAGTGTTGGTAGAGGGTGGCTCACACATTCTCAAAGCATTCATAGATTCCGGATTATGGGATACAGCCAGGGTGGAAGTAACGCCTGAAATGCTGGGCTCGCACGGGCGTGTGAAAGCTCCCGAAATTCCTCAACTCCCCATAGGTTCGTATAAAATCGGTAAAAATGTGATTTTTGAATATGAATATAAAGGTTAAATATTGTTAACAGCTTGTGTATTTTAATAAAAATATCATAACTTTGCAACACTTAATGCTATCAGGGAAATATACCTTATCAATACAGCTCAAATTCTTACGAATACCGGGTTATTTCTTTTGCAGAGAAAAACGACAAAACAAACATAATATACTTACTTAAATCATTATTCATTCTAAAACATGAAAAAACTATTACTCACTGTTGCTGCCGGTATGCTTACCGCTGCCGCTGCATCGGCTGAAACAGTTTATTTCGATAATACCGAAACAAACTGGAGCCCCGTAAACGCTTACGTATGGGAGCCTAATAACACCTGGCCCGGCGAAGTTACAACCGAAGTTACTGTTGATGGACACAAGCTGTGCAAGTTTGAAATCACAGAAGGTCAGACCAATGTTATTTTCAATAACGGCAACGGCCAACAGACCGGCGACCTCAAAGTGGTGGACAACGGTGTGTATAACTCTACCAGCACCACTCCCATCGCTATGATCATAGATGGTAAATATCAGACCGACGATCTCCCCGAAATACCCACCGAACCTTCGGTTGTCTACCTCCGCGGCGATATGAACGCGTGGGGTACCGGTGAGGAATGGCAATTCACCACTACCGACAATGATACCTACGTGCTTGCCGGCGTAAGTGTTTCTGCAACTCAGAATTGGAAAATTGCTGACGCCGACTGGAATCCCGTGAACTTCGGCGGTGCTACCAATATTGCTCTGAATACCCCCGTTCAGCTTGCAGCCGGCTCGAATACCAACTGTAATCTGGCAGCCGGTGGAGAAGACCTCACCTTCACTTTCGTACTTTCAACTGGTATGCTCACAGTTACAGGCGAAGCCGGTGAAGAACCCGAACAGCCCATTACCCCTCCCGCAGGCGACTATAAGGACCTCTATCTTGTAGGCGCAGCAACCGGTTGGGACCTTGACGAATCTTATAAGTTTGACCGCAACGACAACGTGTACACTCTCACCCTGGCCGATGGCCTCAGCGGCGAATGGAAAATCTGGGACGGCACTTGGGCTTATAACTTCGGCGCCGGTCTCCAGCCTGAAATCGGTGTTCTTGCCGACTGCTATTTCGATGGTGCAAACTTTGACGTACCCACTACCGGCAACACCGTGATTACCTTTACGCTCATCGCAGGCAGCGACGTTGCCAATTCAAGCATCGCTTCCACCATCCTCATCCAGGGCGAAGCCGGTGAACCCGACGAACCCATCGTAACCCCCACCGAACCTAAAGAACTTTACATCGTGGGCGAAGTAACCGATTGGTCTGTAAGCGAAGAATATAAGATGACCCGCGAAGGCAATGTTTACACCTACACCTTCCCCACCGGTATCACCGGCGAATGGAAAATCTTTGATGGCACATGGGATTACACCTTTGGTGCCGGTGCCGATCAGCCCTCAGATCAGGTAGCCGTGGACGTATGGTTCGGTTCATCTTCTAACTTTACCTTCAACTCCACCAATCCCTTCACAGCCACCTTTACACTGGTTGAAGGCTCTGACGCTGTAAGTTCATCCATCCCCTCAACCCTCTTGGTTAAGGTTGACAATACCGGTATCGCCGACGTTGAAGCAGATGTAGTTGAAGCCCGTTACTTCAACCTCCAGGGCGTAGAAGTAGCCGCCCCTGCCCAGGGCATCTTCATCGAAGTTCGCGGCAACGCAGCCCGCAAAGTTATCCGCTAATTAACTCACTCGGAATATTAAAGCCGACCCCACAGTGGGGTCGGCTTTCTTGTCTAACCGAAATGAATATGAAAGACATAGTAGTAGGAATGGGCGAAGCCCTGTGGGATGTGCTCCCTGAAGGTAAGAAAATCGGTGGTGCGCCGGCCAATTTTGCGTATCATGTATCACAGTTCGGGCTGCAGAGCTGTGTGGTGAGCGCGGTGGGCGATGACAACCTCGGTCACGAAATTATCCGGAATTTCACATCAAAGGGACTCAATCATCACATTGATACCGTACCCTATCCCACCGGCACCGTTCAGGTGGAAATTGATCAGGCCGGGATTCCGCAATATGACATCAAGGAAAATGTGGCCTGGGACAATATCCCCTACACAGCGCGTCTGGAACAGATAGCCGAGCGCACCAAAGCCGTGTGTTTCGGTTCTCTGGCTCAGCGCAATGTGGTGTCGCGCGACACCATCAATCGCTTTCTCGACGCTATGCCGCATAATGATGACACCTTGGTGGTATTCGACGTAAACCTGCGCCAGGGATTCTACAACAAGGATATTCTGTGCGACTCGATGGAGCGCTGCAATATTCTGAAAATCAACGATGAGGAACTGGTAACGGTAAGCCGGATGTTCGGCTATCCGGGTATCGACCTTCAGGATAAATGTTGGATTCTACTCGGGAAGTACAATCTGAAGATGCTGATACTCACTTGTGGTATCAACGGCAGCTATGTTTTCACTCCAGGCCGCGTATCGTTCCAGGCCACACCCAGAGTGGAAGTTGCCGATACAGTAGGAGCAGGTGATTCCTTCACAGCCGCCTTCATTGCCAATATCCTTAAGGGTAAAACCGTGGAGGAGGCACACCATATAGCCGTGCTTACCTCGGCATACGTCTGCACCCAAAAAGGCGCGATGCCCGTACTACCTACCGAACTCACTAATTCTTAAAGGTTTAAAAATAATCAACGATTTTCGCCGCTCATTTTCTCAAAAAAAGGAGCGGCGAAATCTTGCATAACTGAACAAACTTGCTTAACTTTGCGTTATAAAATCAAACAGAGCAAGCGAGCTTGATATGATTGAACTTATTGCCACATCAGAGTTGATTGGGAAACTCTTCAAATTATTATGAAATACCGAGACAAACTCGGCGGTTCCAATGGCGGGCCTCGTCCGGCTTCGGCCGGAGCTTTTAAGCCGGAGGATTACAAAGGACGTCGAGAACTCAAATCCTGTCTTTTCGGAGTTTCATCGCATCCTCTGGTGTGGTACCTATAAAGCGAAGCTTAGGCTTCGCTTTTTTATTACCGTATAAAAAAGCATTAGTGAGTGATTAACTCCGGATTTTTTCACCTCAATATTTGGTTGTTTATCGGCTAATGTTTAACTTTGTGGTATCAATGCACAAAAAGCGTATAATAGCCTCGGCGGAGGAAACGTTTGACGAATACCTCCGCAAACACAATCGCAGACGCACCGATGAGCGTAACACCATCCTGCGCACTGTTCTGAGTCTCGACGGTCATTTTACCGCCGAGAGTCTTTGCGCTCGTATGCGCGATGATGATTATCACGTGTCGCTGGCTACGGTTTATTCCACGCTTGAATTGCTGGCGGATTGCGGTTTAGTGGTAAAGCAACGGCTCACCGACAAGGCTTGTTGCTATGAGGTGAGCAACGGGGATTCATCTGCCGTGCACCATCATCTGATATGCAGCGTATGCGGCAAGGTTAAGGAGGTACGTGACCAGTCGATTACCGATCTGCTCAATTCGCGACGCTATCCGGGCTTTTCGCCCAAAAGCTATTCGTTAACTATTTACGGTATCTGCACCGCGTGCAGCCGTAAATCCAAAAACAAAAAATCATAACATTCTCACATAGATACAAAAATGAAAGTCGATGTTCTTTTAGGCCTCCAGTGGGGCGACGAAGGTAAAGGTAAGGTTGTTGACGTGCTCACTCCCCGTTACGACCTGGTGGCACGTTTTCAGGGCGGACCCAATGCCGGTCACACGCTGGAATTCGATTGCCGCAAGGTGATTCTGCGTTCCATCCCCTCGGGTGTGTTCCAGGGTAATGTCAACATCATCGGCAATGGCGTAGTGCTTGACCCCGTACTCTTTGCTGCCGAAGCCCGCGAACTGATGGAAACCGGTACTCCCCTGCGCGACATCCTCAAAATAAGCAAGAAGGCTCATCTGATCCTGCCCACTCACCGCCTGCTTGACGCTGCCGGCGAGCGCGCCAAAGGCTCGGCTAAAATCGGTACCACCGGCAAAGGCATCGGCCCCACATACACCGACAAGACCTCGCGCAACGGCCTGCGTATGGGCGACACGCTCGAATCTGACTTTGAGACACGTCTGAAAAATGCTACCGACCGTCATCTGGATATGCTGGCTCGCCTTGATGCCACTCCCGACGCCGATCATCTCGCAAAACTCGAAAAAGAATGGCTGGATGCCGTAACGTTTATCAAAGAAAACTTTGAGACCGTAGATTCTGAACACTATATCAACAAAGCCTTGCGCGATGGTAAAACAATGTTGTGCGAGGGCGCTCAGGGCACTATGCTTGATGTTGACTTTGGTTCATATCCCTTTGTGACATCAAGCAACACCATCACCGCCGGCGCCTGCACCGGCCTGGGTATCGCGCCCAATAAGATCGGCGATGTTTACGGTATCTTCAAGGCATATTGCACACGTGTGGGCAGCGGTCCGTTCCCCACCGAACTCTTTGATGAAACCGGTGCCGAAATACGCCGTATCGGACACGAATTCGGCGCTGTGACCGGACGCGAACGCCGCTGTGGTTGGATCGACCTCGTGGCTCTGCGTTATGCCATTATGATCAACGGCGTTACCAAGTTGATTATGATGAAAAGCGACGTGCTGGATTCATTCCCCACAATCAAAGCCTGCGTAGCATACGAGGTTGACGGCAAGGAAACACGCGATTTCCCCTACTCTATTGATGACACCTCCCGAGTACGTCCCATCTATAAAGAAATACCCGGCTGGCAGACCGACCTTACCAAAGTGACATCGCCCGATCAGTTCCCCAAGGAATTCAAAGATTATATCCAATTCCTTGAACACGAACTCGAAGTGCCCATCGCAATAGTATCTGTAGGCCCCGACCGCACACAGACCATCGAACTCTAATCCCCCCACCACCGCCATGGCAAAGGTAAAACCATTCAAAGGCGTGCGTCCCCCGCACCAATATGTAGATAAAGTGGCCTCGCGCCCTTACGATGTCCTCAATTCCGAGGAAGCCCGCACTGAAGCCGCCGGCAATCCTCAGTCGCTCTACCATATCATTAAACCGGAAATCGACTTTGAAGCCGGTATGGACGAGCATGATCCAAAGGTGTACGACAAAGCCGTTGAAAACTTCAACGCGTTCCAGACTGCGGGCTGGCTGGTGCAGGACGAAAAGGAACATTATTATATATACGCCCAGACAATGGACGGCCGCACTCAATATGGCATCGTTCTGGCTGCAAACGTCGACGATTATATGTCCGGCGCCATCAAGAAACACGAACTCACCCGTCGCGACAAGGAGGAAGACCGCATGAAGCATGTACGTGTGCAGAACGCCAACATTGAGCCGGTATTTTTTGCCTTCCCCGATAATCGCGAGCTTGACCGCATAATCCGCGAAGTGACCGCCGATACCCCTGAATATGATTTCATAGCACCCGACGGCATCGGGCACACATTCTGGGTGGTAAATGACGACCAACTCATAGCCGACATTACCGCCGCATTTGCAAAAATACCCGCATTGTATATTGCCGACGGCCACCATCGCACAGCTGCCGCCGCTTTAGTCGGCAACGAGAAAGCTCGCCTGAACCCCGAACATCGTGGTGACGAGGAATATAATTTCTTTCTGGCTGTGGCATTCCCGGCATCGCATCTCAAGATTTTCGATTATAATCGCGTGGTGCGCGACCTCAACGGACTCTCGCCCGCCGAGTTTCTCGAAAAATTGGAATATAAGTTTATCGTAAAAGACATGGGCACGCTGCCCTATCGTCCCGAAAAGCTTCACGATTTCAGCCTTTATCTGGAAGGACGCTGGTATTCGCTCACCGCACGCGAAGGCACTTTTGATCCCGAAGACCCCATTGGAGTGCTCGATGTATCCATCTCAAGCAAATACATACTTGACGACATTTTAGGTATCACCGACCTGCGCAGCGATAAACGCATAGACTTCGTGGGGGGCATCCGTGGACTCGAAGAACTGAAACGCCGCGTGGATTCGGGCGAGATGGCTATGGCACTGGCACTCTTCCCGGTATCGATGGATCAGCTCATCCGTATTGCCGATACCGGCAACATAATGCCGCCGAAAACCACATGGTTTGAACCCAAGCTGCGTTCCGGCCTCATTATTCACAAATTAAACTGACCCTAAAAAAATGGATAACACCACTCCCAATATAGAAATACCCAAGCGTGAAGTAGTGGTGAGCGGCTTCCGCTCCACCGGAAATCTGCACCTGGGCAACTATTACGGCGCACTGCGCAAATTTGTCGATATTCAGGACAAGCACGATTGCAACTTCTTTATCGCCGACCTGCACGCCCTGACAACCTCAACCGATCCCGCCGCTCTGCATGCGTCGGTGAAAAGTGTGCTGGCCGAATACTTGGCTGCCGGTATTGATCCCGAAAAAGCCACAATATTCATTCAAAGCGATGTGCCCGAAGTATCGGAAATGTACCTCCTGCTCAATATGCACGTGGGCATCGGCGAACTGATGCGCACCGCGTCGTTCAAGGATAAAGCACGTAAGGCTCTGGGCATTCACGTTGAAGCCGGATCGTCTGACGATACCGATGAAGCCTTTGAGAAACAGATTATAGGTGCCGAAACCAATAAGCGCGTAAACGCCGGCCTGCTCACATATCCCACCCTGATGGCCGTGGACATCCTGATTCAGAAGGCTACCAAGGTACCTGTGGGTAAAGATCAGCTGCAACACCTCGAACTCACACGCCGCTTTGCGCGCAGATTCAATTCGTTCTATGGTGTTGACCTCTTCCCCGAACCTACCGATTTCAATTTCGGTGGCAATCCCATCAAGGTGCCCGGTCTTGACGGATCTGGCAAAATGGGCAAGAGTGAAGGCAACTGCATCTATCTGACCGACGATCCCAAAGTGTTGCGCAAAAAGGTAATGCGCGCCACCACCGACGAGGGCCCCAAAGCGCCCAACTCACCTATGAGCGAACCGGTAGCCAATCTGTTCAGCCTGCTTGAACTCACATCGACACCCGAGGTTGTGACACACTTCCGCGATGCGTATGCCGATTGCTCCATACGCTACGGCGACCTGAAAAAGCAACTGGCCGAGGATATTCTGGCCATCACCAACCCCATCCGCGAACGCGTCACAGACATCCTTGCCAACGAGGATTATCTGCGCCGTGTGGTGCGCGACGGTGCCGAACGTGCCCGCGCCCGTGCTTCCGAAACCCTTAAGGAAGTGCGCCACATCATGGGTATCCGTCCGCTCTGATATGCTACGCAAACTCACATTGACCGCTATCGGCTGCGCCTCGATATTCCTCGGGGTCGCAGCTGATATTTTTGATAATCACGGGAGCGTGGTGCGTATGCAGGAACAGGGCAACACCATCTGGCCTGTATTTTCGGCAGATTCAGCATTTGAAGGCGCACCGCTGGCACTCGATGCGATGAAAGCCCGCGGGATAAAAGGCTCTTTTTTCTTCACGGGAAATTTCCTGCGCGATACGGTCAATGCTCCCATCATACGCCGCGTGATTAACGAAGGGCACTATGTGGGGCCACACAGCGACGGCCATCTGCTTTATGCCGACTGGGATGGCAAACGTACCCCGCTGGTATCGCCCGACAGCCTGCTGGCTGATATGCGACAAAACCTGGCCGAACTGGCTGCTTACGGCATTGATACGGCTAATGAGAAAATCGTTATGCCGCCGTTCGAGTGGATAGAAAGCTCCCAAAGTAAGCTATTGCGCGATTCTATGGGAATGACAGTGGTCAATCCGACACCGAATCTGGAAGTTTACCGCGATTACACCACGCCGGATATGCCATATTATTGGTCGAGTGAACGCCTGCTTGAACAGCTGTATAAATTCGAACGTGAGGAAGGTATGAATGGTGTGATATTCATCGTGCACCTGGGCACACATCCTATGCGCACCGATAAATTCTATCGACATCTGCCCGGCATCCTCGACTCTCTTACCACCCTCGGATATCAGTTTAACCGATTTTAATTCTCAAACTTATGGAACTCTACAAAAACTGGCTGCGAGAAAATAACGTTAAGTTTACCGAAGAAAAATTTGGATTGACCTTCAACTATCAAGGTGGACATTTCGTGATACAGAATAACGGCGACGATTTACTTTACCTGAGCATTGTAATGCCGGGAATATTCACCTTTGAAGACGAACCTGAAGTACCTCGCGAAAAAGTGCTTGAAGCCCTCAATGAAATCAACCGGGAATTCAAGGTAGTGAAAGCCGTTTGCGATGATGAAGATTGTTGGTTGGCAACCGAGATGCTGCTTGACACCAATCCCGACGTCGACGACTTTATGGAACGATTGTTTGACATCATGCATCAGAGTCGCCTGAAGTTCTTCCACATCTTGAAATATTCTTAATAACCAAGAATAGATTATACAAAACGAATCCCGGTGTCTCGACAGACATCGGGATTCGTTTTTGTGTAATCTATTTTTTAGCGCTTGCCGTAGAGACGGTGAAAGAGGTGTCCTACCATCAGCGCACCGCCGAGAATATTGCCGAGAGTGGCAAACAGCAGATTTTTTCCGAGGTCAAGAAATGAAACATCGGCTCCGGCCAACATTCCGCAAGGAATGAAAAACATATTTGCTATGGCGTGTTCGTACCCAAGAGCTACGAAAGCAGCTACAGGTATCCAGCAAGCGAGAGCTTTCCGGCCCATTGTATCGGCACCGAGCGCGAGCCATACGGCAAGACAAACACACCAGTTGGCTCCGATTCCGCGAAGGAAAGTAACCATTGGCGAAAGTCCGGCTTTAGTTTCGGCCATACGGACGATTGCCGAATGATAGGGCTCGGGATCTACAAGTCCGCTCGCGGTTACAAGCAGATAGGTGAAGATGAGTGCCCCGGCAAAGTTTCCGAGCCATACCAATGACCAATTGATCAGCACCTGCCAGGGGCCAATACGACGCTCGTTCATAGCCGGAATAAGCAATGCGTTATTACCGGTGAAAAGGTCGGCTCCGAACATCACCACAAGGAATAAGCCAATAGGAAAAGCCAATCCGCTCAACAATTTCTGCAACCCCGGATTACCGGCAGTTATTTCGGGAAAACCGAATCCGATAATGACCGACAGAATACCGCCAAGAGAAATAAATACACCCGCAAGGGCAGAAAGTGCAAAAAGCCGCCCGGGAGTACGGACAGCTTTTTCGGTGCCAACATTTACGGCTTTTTCGATAATAGTCTTCATATCAATTACATTACGCCTAATAGTTCTACGTCAAAAACGAGGGTGGAACCGGCGGGAATTCCCGGCTGCGAGAACTTGCCGTAGCCTTGTTCGGCCGGAATGTAAATTTCCCAACGGTCACCGGGGTGCATTTGCGTGAGTGCAATCATCCATCCGGGAATAAGTTCACGCAATCGGAAGGCCGGAGCTACCCCGCCGCGGCTCGAATCAAATTTCTTCCCGTTGATTGTTGAGCCAATGTAGTGTACAGTCACCACCGAATTGCGGCCCGGACGCGGCCCCTGCGGGTTTCCTTTCTTTATTACCTTATAATACACGCCCTTGTCAAGGGGTAACACTCCGGGCTCCTGAGCCTTTGCAGCCAGCCAGCTGCGATTTTTTTCAATATATTCCTGTTTGTTTGCCATAATCAGAACTCGACAGATAAGCGTACATTAAACTGACGGCGAGTCAGATAGTTAGGTACGGCATACTGAATATTGTTTACGTCGGTAACCCAATAATATGAGCTGACGTTTGATATGTCGAAAAGGTTGAATACGTCCACGCCGATCCACATACTCTTGAAGTGGGAAAGGAAGCCGGAGGTGTGCTTCACAGGATCAGCCGGCGATACTATGCCGTAGCTCAATCCAATGTCAACACGCTTATAAGCAGGCGCACGGAAATAGCTCACATCACGGCCTACACGCGGAGCAGTGGTGGGAAGACCATCGCTGAATATACCTTTCAGGCTGAATTTCAGACGTGGGAATTTGGGGAAGTAGTCTGTGAAATAGAGACCCAGGGAGTAGCGACGGTCGGTGGGTCGGGGAACTTTCACACCGTTGAGATCCTCCTGGGTTTTCATTAGCGAGAAACTGAGCCAGGAATCGCTGCCGGGGACAAACTGCCCGAAGAGCTTGAAGTCCATACCCATCGCATAACCTTTTGACGAGTTGACACCGGAATAGGTGATTTTCAGGTTGTCCACTTCAAAGGGTATAATGTTGCCCAACGCTTTATAATACACCTCACCGGAAAGTTTGAAAGGCCGACCGAACGAGCGGAAAGTATAATCAGCCGCCCCGATTATCTGGAATGAGTTTTGCGACTTGATATTATCGTTGAGCATTATCACAGTGTTGCCATCGGCATCCTGCACCGGCATACGG
>CAZHDH010000016.1:0-40446 GCA_964531245.1 uncultured Bacteroides sp.
GCTCCGAGTACACCAAGCCCTGCGCCCGGCATCACAATATTGTGACCAAGCACATCCAGCGGTCGCGTGGGAAAGATAAGAAACCAGTTGAGCAGCACATCAATTACACACATCGAAATATTTAGGATTGTGGGTATTTTCATATTTCCGGCTGCACGCAAGACGCCCCCGGCCAGATAGCTGAGAGTGAGGATGGGCAGAGCGCCAACGAATACGGCAAAATACAAGCCGGCGTTGGGGCTGATTGCTTCGTCGCCGCCAAGCCAATAGGGGAGCGGGCGGGCGATAAGCAATCCTATGAGCATCATAACGGTCCTGACCACGAGCACCGATGTGATACCCTGACGGATTACCCGGCGAGCCTGGTCGGGTTCCTTGCCACCTAGACGGTGTGCCACTTGCACTGAAAAGCCGGTAGTGACAGCCGAGCAAATACCCCAGAACAGCCACAGGGAGCTGCTCATAAGCCCCACGGAAGCCGCGCCGTCCTCGCCGATTCGTCCCACCATCGAGGCATCGATATATTGCATAAGGATGCTTGACATCTGGGCAAGAATTGCCGGCAGGGCAAGCTGCGCCGTGAGCGATAGTTGACGTCGCAGGGTGAGATGTTCGCCGTTTTGTATGGGACTGAGGTCAGCCATTGTCGTCGGCCTCCTCCATCAGGCGTTCCATAGCCTCGGGAATTATCATCACATCGGCAGGCGAAACGGGGCGTATTCCTTTGAATAAACGGAATTTGGGCAAGAAGAGCTGAGAGCGTCGAACAAGGAACAGCGGCGTGGCGCTCCCCGGAGTGTTAGGCCACATCTTAATAAATTCAGGATTGTTATCCTTAAATCGTGCTGTGAGAAACGAGCTTTGCGCCGTCACCATTTTATTGAATGTAGAGTCGGCTTCCTCGGGGTACATAATCATTTCTACGTTACCATTAATATCGAGTTGGTGCAATTGGCCGTTGTCGAGGCGTGCGATTATCTGCTTGCCTGCGAGCTGATTGTAATATGTATCGTAGATCTGCTGTGATATGAGTCCGAAATCGGGAAGACGGGCTTCGTCGATGGTACTGTCGTTGAGATGCAGCTCGATAAGATTACCGAAAATTTGCTGCTCGGCGTTCCACACCACCGGGTGAATATACATGCGTAGCGTGGAATCTACAGATGTAACTCGCATAGAGTCGCAAACGCCCTGCATATCCGAACGGTAAAAACGTACTCGGGGCCAGAGGTCGGCCACATGGGTGGTATCAATGCGGAACGTTTCTGGGATTTCGGGTGTGCCGGCGAGGGTATCAGCCGGTATTGCCGGAATTATAACAGTGTCAAGCAATCGGCGGGCGTTGATCTGGCAGGCGTGAAGATAAAGCGTATCCTCGTTGCTATATTCCTTGATGAGCAGTCGGCCGGTAGCATACGCTGAATCGGTGATTTGGTTGAAAAAGCCATAGTCGGCGGTGAGAGAAGCCTGGCGCACAGAGTCAGTCATTACCATTGTGCCGTAGCAATCGCCCACGCCATCGCGCCGATTGTAGAAGATTGTATCGGCAGTGAGGGTGCGGCCGTTGGGCGACACGACAATCGAACGGCGATACAGGGCGGCTGTGTCAAGATCGGTGTCATAAAGCCCCTCAGAAGTGTAGATCGTGCCACGGCGATTAATGATTCTGCTGGGCGAGTTGATGCGCGAGATATGCGACACGGTGTTATAGAACAGTGAGTCGGAAAAGATCTCAAGAGTGTCCTCCCTGCCGAGTGATACCAAATGCACGTCGTTGTAGAAGTTAGCATCTTTTGACCCCGGCAGATATTCGCCCTCGATGCTGGTCAGGCGATTCTGAGAATCGTAAAGTACACCACCGGTGTTGTACGAACCGATTTCGTAAGCAATATCGTAGCGGAAAACGTCTGTCTCAAGGGTAACATCGCGGTTAATCATCCTCACCACTTTGCCGGGGTCGGCATACAGGCAGGCTACCTGTGCAGGAGCGTTGTAATCGAGTTCGTCGCTATATATAAATAATGTGTCGCCCTGCTCCATCCTGACATTTCCGAATGCCTGGAACGAACCGGTTTCAGATACATAATGGGCACTGTCGCAGTCCATGGTCATACCGTCCTTGATAAAACGGACGTTCCCACTCACACTCCTAAAAGTGTCGATTTGCTCTTTGTGCAGGCGATCGGCGCGGTCGAGCACCACGATATCGCGGGCATCAGTGGCGGCAGGTGCAGAAAAGGTCACGGCAGCCTGGATGGAGGCTACCGCAACAATCGACAAAAGCAGCGATTTACGCATTTATTTTGATTTTACCCAACCGTCGTGCTTGAAGTCGCAGCCACGCCAGCCGTCCTCAATGCGCACGTAGGTGTTTTTGATTTTGTCTTCGAGCCATTTGTCCACGATTTTGTTTTTGGCAGATTCCTCATACAACTGATTTATAAGCTGATAATCATCAGACATATTGGCGCGGTGAGCAGGCACGCGCGTGGTGAGTTTGGCAATCGCCACCACTTCGCGGCCGGAAGTGCCGTGCATGATGAAGGGCTCGGAGATTTCGCCTGGTTCCAGTGTGCCGATTGCTTTGGCTACCTCCTGAGGCAGTTGAGACATCTCGAAACGTGTGGTACCGGTCTGGCTGTTCACCATTACACCTTTGGAGTTACGGGTGTCTTTATCCTGCGAGATAAAACGAGCGGCTTCCTCGAATGTGAATTTATGGTCGTTGATGTCGGTGCGCACCGAGTCAAGGCGGTGTGTGGCATCCACGAGGTCTTTTTCTGCCACTTTCGGGCGCAGAAGGATATGGCGCGTATTGATACGGTCGCCGCGTTTTTCTATGAGCTGGATTATATGGTAACCATATTCTGTTTCAACAATTTTCGATACCTTCGAGGGGTCGTTGAGGTTGAAAGCCACGGCAGCGTATTCGGGCACAAGCTGACCACGACCCATAAAGCCGATTTCGCCACCGCGGATGCCTTCGGGAGCCTCGGAATACAGAATAGCGAGAGTGGAGAAGTCTGCTTCACCGCGATTGACACGATCGGCATAGTCGCGCAGGCGAGCCTTCACGTCATCAATTTCCTGCTGTGGAATCTTAGGGTTGATACTCACGATCTGAACCTCGACCTGCAGGGGCACGAAGGGAATAGAGTCGGCGGGCAGCTCGTTGAAGTATCGACGCACATCGCTGGGTGTCACTTTCAGATTTTTGGTGAGCGAGCGACGTACCTCGTTGATACGGTAACGGTTTCGCATCTGTGTGGCATACGATTCACGCAGATCGCTGAACGATTTATTGAAATACTGTTCTACTTTTTCGCGCGAACCGAGGTTTGCTACCAGGAAGTTCATCTGCCCGTCGGCGCTCTGCTGCACCATATTCTCCTGCACCTCTACGGTGTCGAGGTCGGCCTGATGCAAAAACAAGCGCTCGATTGCAATATTTTCGGGGATAACGCAATAGGGGTCACCCTGAATGGTGGTGCGATCCTGAAGGGCTTCCTGATAAGCCTGTTCTATTTCAGATTTATATATAGGTTCATCGCCGATGATCCAGGCCACTTCTTCAATGATATTGTTTTGCGCTGTCATCAGAAGTGCCGAGGCAAAAATACCGGCTGTTAATAGCTGCTTGACTTTCATAAATCGTGATATGGGTAACTTAGACCGCAAAGTTATAAAAATAGCTTGATATAGCGATAGTTAATCCTTTTAAAAATACTTAAATAGCTAATCAATTGGCAAAATCAATACTCAGCCCGAGCTGGAAACGCCGCGGATTGAGGGGATAATTGACCGCCGAGAAATAATTCTTTGAAAACCAGCCCTGATTTACGTGCGACATCATTACATAAAAGCGCACTTTGGATAGTTTGAGATTGGCGTATACGTTGGCAAAGGGATAGTTGCCCAGTTTTTCAGATGTCTGCACTGCAAAAGATGCAAGTGCAGGCTGATATTTCGGAGCATAATATTTCGTGTACCAGTCGCAATCAACTCCAAGCTGTACAAACAATGTAGCGATACGGAATTTGAAATAAAGGTTGCTGTAAACGGCCAAAGCAGGCAGCGGGATTACACTTTGGTCAGAGCTGGTCTGATAAGTCACGGTGTTGTCCCAGTTGAACCATCCCAGGCGGATATTCTGCTGAGCGCGCGCTGTGAATATTTGCACCGAGCCACTGTGTTGCACCGGCGTGCAGTCAGGGCCGAAATATACGTAATTCTGCACATTTTCAACCATTGCGGTGAGCGTAGTGCCGGTGCGGCCGGAAGCGATGGAGCCGCCTGCACTGAATCGGCGTTCTTTGCCGAAATCGTTCTGCCATACAAAGTGGTTGGAAATGTAGTTGCGCAACAGATAGGATGGCTTCTGATTGATGAACTTGCCGAACGCCGTGATTTCCACTGTGTCAAAGGGTAGGGGGATACGCGTATCCAGATCACCAAGGGCGCGAATATCGCCGGCGGCAGCACCGGCAATGCCAAGCTCACCGGTGGCGGAATAGTGCAGAAGGGTGCCATGCTGTTTGGTGAGCTGAGCCCCTATTCGTGCATGATTTTCGGTTGCTTTGGGGGCTATGGCTACGTTCTGGGGCCATGGGGTTAGGGCATCGTCGTCGGAAGTGGTTTCGTCAAAGAGTTTAGGCGACTGAGTGAAGTGACGCAGCTCGTGGGTATAGTAGGCTGCCAGCCCGAATTTGGCATATTTATGAAACCCTTCGAGGAGCGATACGCCTATGGTATTTTGCAGATTCCACCATGAGGTTACATCGTCGGTGCGACCACGGGTAAGGTAAGCATTATCCCAGAAATTTCGGGCTTCGCCGGGCGCGTCGTTGCGGAAGTTGTGAGTGTTGGCTTTGAAATCAAGCGTGTATATAAAAGATGTGACAGGAATGTAGGTACGGCTTACAATTGAATCGCCCTCCTTTTCCTCGTGCCAGTAACCTACCTTGTAGCGATTGTTGACCCAAAGTTGCTTTCCGCGCACTCGTGTGTGTGCCGCGCTTAGATTTACCGGAATGGTTTTGGCATCGATACTTGTCACACCGCCTTGCACCAGAGCGGGGTCGGTGATATACAGCGGATCGGTGATCCCGCCGTTTTCTTTGTTGAGAGAGTTGTATTGATTGAAAAAAACCTGCATCTCATAGCGGTCGCCTAGATACGATCCGCTGAATCCCCAAGCCATATTTTTGTCGGCCTGATTTTCGTAACAGCCTTTTGAATAGATGTAATCAAGATGTGCCCCTACCTGTGCTTTGGCGTTGATATTGCCCGAGAACACGGCTGTGAGCCTGTCCTGAGAGTTGTCGCGTCCACCGGCGGTGTTGTAGCTCAGAAGGGTCATAGGCACACGGGTATTGTAAAAACGCATCTTTTCCAGCGACGGAATCCACGGCCGCAGGGCATCCTGAAAAAAGAATGTGGATGATTCGTGTCGGGTGAGCCATATCATATCCATACCTTCGGCACCATAATTGCCTGTGGTGGCGTAAGCGTCAGATTGAGCAGAAGTAACAAATCGTTGAGCATAATTGTCGGGCAAAGTATCCACCGGCTCATCGGTGCGAAGTCCCAACGGTGAATCTACACTCCATGCCCTGGCCGGAGCAAGCGGCTTTTGCTTCGGCTGATGTGAATGTTCCTGAGCGGTTGCATAAAGGCTCAGGCATAGGAATATGGCAAGAGTAAACCGGTTCACTTAAGGTTGCAGATTAATATTGTCCGAAATATATTTCATGAATGACGGACGGAATGGGGGATTGTGGAGAAAATCGTAAATACGAGGAGCGATTTCAGAAAAGATCTGAGCGTCGTCAGCTGTTTTAACCACCTTATCCATAAGCCATACGCCGAGCTTTCGCTGGGTGTCGTTGATTTCCACGCAACTGTAGGCCAGCGCGAGTTGAGTCAAAGCCCTGAATAGTGCGTTGATCACCGTGACAGGCTCTGGATTAAGCGAAATGACGTTGTTAACAGCTTGTTTAACCACCGTGGTTCGGGCTTTGCACCGTCCCCATTTGGTGCGTCTGAATTCCTTTTCCAGCTTGGTGGAAAGGGCATTCAATAACTTATCGACATCCGGATTAAGGAAGAATTCAAAATACTCCTTGGTTTCCTTACGAGCATCGTAGGCATCAAGTATAATCTGGCGGAGTTGTTCGTCCGTCATCAATTGTAATTCTTTTTTAAGCGCGGCTTTCGACATATATTATATAAGGTGCGGGAGCCGCCGGGGCAGCTCCCGAACCATATCGTGTTTATTTTTATTTAAAGAGGTACTGCGACGAGATTGATTCGTGTGAATGAACGCGGTGGATGGTATCGGCAATCAGACGGGCAACCGAGATAACGGTTACCTTCTTGCAGGGACCATTGTAGGGAATCGAGTTGGTGAAAATCATCTCGGTAAGTCCGCATTTCTCGACGTTTTCAGATGCGGGGTCAGACATAATAGCGTGTGAAGCCAGGGCGCGAACACTCTTGGCGCCTTTGCTCAGCATGAGGTCGGCAGCTTTGGTGATTGTGCCGGCGGTGTCTACCATGTCATCAACCAGGATAACGTTTTTACCTTCAACATCGCCGATTACGGTCCTCTGAGCCACAACGTTGGCTTTGGCACGCTGTTTGTGGCAAAGCACCAGGGGCACATTGAGGTATTTTGCGTAAGAATTGGCGCGCTTTGCACCACCTACGTCGGGTGTCGCAATCACCATATCCTCCAGATTCAGGCTCTGGATATAAGGGATGAATACTGATGAAGCGTAAAGGTGGTCGACGGGCACGTTGAAGAAGCCCTGGATCTGATCGGCATGGAGGTCCATAGTGATCACACGGTCGACACCGGCAGCCATAAGCAGGTCTGCCACGAGTTTGGCAGCGATAGACACACGGGGTTTGTCCTTGCGGTCCTGACGCGCCCAGCCGAAGTAGGGGATTACTGCGATGGTAGTCTTGGCCGAAGCACGCTTGGCGGCGTCAATCATCAGCAGCAGTTCCATAAGGTTGTCGCTGTTGGGGAAGGTTGACTGTACCAGATATACCTCGCAGCCACGCACAGATTCCTCAAACGATACCTCAAATTCACCGTCGGCGAAACGTTGGATGTTCATTTTGCCGAGTTCGACACCGAGGTTATCGCAGATTTCCTTAGCCATGTACTGCGACTTTGTTCCGGAGAACACTTTGAAAGGGGGAAGCGAATGTTCCATTATTATTTATAGATGTGTATGATGGTTTCTTGATTGAGATTAATGAAGAGGCACGATATCCTTTTTCCAAAATTTCCACATTACAGCGCCGTGTGGCGGAATGTGCGAGGCGAAAGGCGTAAGTTCTGAAAGAGTCTTTTCTGATTTCTGACCGCTGAGCAGGTCGTGAGCACATACAGTGCCTCGGGGCATTTCCAGATATTCAAAGGCGTGTTCCGGCAGGTTTACCTTCACGTGCGCCTCGGTATCCGAAAAGTTTACCAATATGATTATAAATTCATTATGATGCGCGCGAATGAATGCGAAATGACGATGAGGATTGAAATCCGGATTCTCATAATTTACATACATGAGGTCGAACATCTTGCCTTCCGAAATAGCTTTTACAGAATTGCACAGATTTAGAACGCGTGGATAAATTTCACGCAAGCGTCGTGCCGATTCGCTGATGGGACCGTCGCATTTGCCGCGGTTGAGCCACAAGCGAAGTGTCGGCACCGACCAAAAATCAAAGATGGTGGTACGTCCGTCAAGGCCGCTGTAGCCCTCGGCATCTTCGGCGCGTTCGCCCAATTCCTGTCCGGCGTATATCATAAACGGACCCGTTCCGAGCATCGCACTCACCACCAGCGAGGGGATGGCACGCATGGCATCCCCGGCATATTGCAGCGATGCGAAGCGCTGTTCGTCGTGGTTTTCGAGGAAGTTAAGCATATTTGCCGATATGCCGTCTACCGTCTGCCAGCACGATGTGATATTGGCCGCAGAGTTGTTGGCTGTCTCGATAGCGCGTAGTGTATCGTATAAATTCACCTTATCATAAAGGTAATCGAAACCTGCGGTAAATATATACTGACGGTAGATGCCCACGTCATATAGTTCGGCTATGAAAATTATGTCGGGATTGATATCCTTGACTTGCGGAATAGCCCAGCGCCAGAAATCCACAGGCACCATGTGAGCCATATCGCACCGGAAGCCGTCGACCCCTTTGCCTGCCCAGAATCGCAGAATATGCAGCATTTTGAGCCATGTGGACGGTACAGGAGTATAATGGCGCGAGTGGTCGCCGTAATCATACCCGTAATTGAGTTTTATGGTATCATACCAGTTATACTTTCCGGGGAATGCGGTGAAGCAATCATCGCCTGATGCTTTTGCCGGGAATTCGATATAAGCGTCGGCTCCGTCGCCCAAATCCACCTCGTGAGGTGCGAATTGTTGTCGAGTGATGTAATAGAAATTGTTGGCGGGCGAGAAAAACATCTCTTTGTTGTCGCCGTGTCCCAGATCTTCCACTCCGGCCGGAGCGGCGTCGCTATGATATTCGCGGCCTACATGATTGGGCACAAAGTCAATTATCACTTTCAGGCCGGCGCGGTGTGTGCGGTCCACAAGTTTCTCAAACTCAGCCATTCGTGCGGGGACGTCCTCGGCCAGTTCGGGAGCAATGTCATAATAATCCGTTATGGCGTATGGGCTTCCGGCCTGTCCTTTCACAATATGTGTATTGTGGCGGGGAATGCCATAGCGGGTGAAATCGGATGCGGTGGCGTGTTCAAGCACCCCGGTATACCACACATGGGTAGCTCCCAAATCGCGGATGTTGCGCAGGATTTTTGAAGATATAGAGTTGAGTTTCCCCGAGCCGTTCACTTCAATCGAACCGTTTGGTACAGGGTCGGGATTGAAGTTGGCAAACAGACGCGGTAGCATCTGGTATATAATCGGTTTTACCTTTTTGTCTTTATTCATTTTTTGTCGGCTCGTTAGCGGTATTGCACTTCCACACACCTGCGTTTTTCAAAGCACGGCGTGTGTTAAGATACCCGGAAAGGTACACTTTTTCGATATCGCTGAGATCAAAGGGTTTATATGTGGCGATTTCGCTGGTCTGAACGCTTACGTCGCATAGTGCCATATCGCGGCTCTGATTGGCCTTGGCCATAAGGTGATAGCTTCGCATTGCGATTGAAATCAGAGTATCCTCCTTCTCTTTTCGGGATAGGGGACTCACATTTATTCCAATCAGGAAATCGCATTTATCGCGTATGATCCACGCCGGATGATTTCTGAGAACTCCACCGTCAACATACTGCACGCCGTCAATTGTCACCGGCTGAAAGACAATGGGGATGCAGCACGATGCCATAACGCGTGGAGCTATTGAACCTTCGTGGAACACAACCGAGCAGCCGTTGTCAAAATCCGTAGCACCGATATATGTGGGTATCGGGAGGTCTTCAAGCCGCCGATACTGGCCTATCTGACTTTGGATAAAATGACCGAAGGGCGAGAGGTTGAAAAGACCATTGTTTTTTGGACGGATCTTTACAAAGTCGCGAAACGAGTGCTGCGAGAATACGTTGGTGATGTCGGCTGGAGCTACCCCGGCGGAATAAAGTACAGCCACTACGCTGCCGGCGCTCACGCCGGCAAGCACACTTGGTTTCAGGCCGGCTTCCTCTATCGCAGCCAAGGCACCTGCGTGAGCAAACCCACGCGCGCCTCCGCCCGAAAGAGCCACGCCAACGCGTGCCCCGGGTTGATACGGGCGTAATTCCGGATTAGGTTTGTTGTTCTCAGAATCCATATTAACGCGAATATATCTGCAAAGGTAGCAATTACGCCCGTAATAGCCAAAAGTTTCACCCCTAAATTGGGCGCGGATGCAACTTTTTCTGTTATTATCTTGCCATTACAACTTTATTTTGTACCTTTGCACGATAATACGGCTGATTGAGTTGGCAGGCAATGTCCTGTTGACCCGACTCGGCCCCTTTGGTAAATCTCGTAACACCTTTTCTTACGCTCTATAAAGTATGAAAGAACTCGCCAAGGTTTATTCGCCTGCTGAGGTAGAAGATAAATGGTATCAATACTGGCTCGAACATAAACTGTTCCGTTCCGTTCCCGATGCCCGTGAGGCATATACGATCGTTATTCCGCCGCCAAATGTCACCGGTGTGCTCCATATGGGACACATGCTCAATAATACGATTCAGGATATTCTGGTACGCCGTGCCCGTATGATGGGGCTGAACGCACTGTGGGTGCCCGGTACCGACCACGCTTCCATCTCAACCGAAACCAAGGTGATTGCAAAACTTGCTTCCGAGGGTATTAAGAAAACAGACCTCACACGCGAGCAATTTCTTGAACACGCCTGGGACTGGACACGGAAGCACGGCGGCATAATACTCTCGCAGCTGCGCAAGCTCGGAGCTTCATGCGATTGGGACCGCACTGCGTTCACTATGGACGACAGTCGAAATCGCGCTGTTACCAAGGTGTTCTGCGATCTTTATGACAAAGGACTTATCTACCGCGGCCTGCGTATGGTGAACTGGGATCCGGCCAACCGCACCGCAATAAGCGACGACGAGGTCTTCTTTGTCGAAGAGCAATCGAAACTTTACTATCTGAAATATTATTTGGCCGACGACGACCTTTCGGGCGAAACCGGATCGGAAGAAGAAGTGGTGCACCGCGATGCCGACGGTCGCCGTTATGCAGTGGTAGCCACCACGCGTCCCGAAACCATTATGGGCGATACGGCTATGTGTATCAACCCCAAGGACCCGAAAAACTTCTGGCTCAAGGGCAAGAAAGTTATCGTACCCCTTGTGGGCCGCGTGATTCCGGTAATTGAAGACCGCTATGTCGAAACCGATTTTGGCACCGGCTGTCTGAAAGTGACTCCGGCCCACGATAAAAACGACTATATGCTGGGTAAAACCCACGACCTTGACACCATTGACATCTTTAACGAAGATGGTACCGTGGCCGAAGTCGCCGGCATGTATGTAGGTATGGACCGTTTCGATTGCCGTAAAGCAATCGCAGCCGATTTACAGTCGGCCGGCCTTATGGAAAAGGTTGAGGACTATACCAATAAGGTCGGTACATCCGAACGCACCAAGGTGGCTATTGAACCTCGCTTGTCGTTGCAGTGGTTTGTAAGCATGAAACATTTTGCCGATGAATCACTCTCACCTGTGATGGACGACATCATCCGTTTCGTGCCCGAAAAATATAAAACCACATATCGCGTGTGGCTCGAAAACATTCAGGATTGGTGTATCTCGCGCCAGCTCTGGTGGGGTCACCGCATCCCGGCTTATTATTATGTAGATCCTACCGATGGCGCTGAAAAAATAGTTGTAGCACCCTCGCGTGCTGAAGCTCTCGAAAAGGTCCACGCGCTTGCAGGTTGCGAATCGCTCACTGATGCCGACCTGCGTCAGGATGAGGATGCGCTGGACACATGGTTCTCATCGTGGCTGTGGCCTATCACTCTGTTTGACGGTATAAACAATCCCGGCAACGAGGAAATCAACTATTATTATCCCACCGCAACACTCGTCACCGGCCCGGATATCATATTCTTCTGGGTTGCGCGAATGATTATGGCCGGATATGAATATGTGGGTAAGGAGCCGTTCAAGAATGTATATTTCACGGGTATCGTGCGCGATAAACTCGGTCGCAAGATGTCGAAATCGCTCGGCAACTCCCCCGATCCCATCGACCTTATTAATGTATATGGCGCCGACGGCGTGCGTATGGGTATGATGCTGGCGGCCCCTGCCGGCAACGACATCATGTTTGATGAGTCGCTTTGCACACAAGGTCGTAATTTCTGCAACAAGATCTGGAATGCTTTCCGTCTGATTCAGGGTTGGGAAGCCGATGAAGCCGCCGAGACCCCGGCAGTGAACACTCTGGCCGTCGAATGGTTTAACGCCCGACTCCAGGCTACAATTCTTGAAATTAACGACCTGTTCGATAAATTCCGTATCAGCGAAGCGCTGATGGCTGTATATCGCCTGTTCTGGGATGAATTTTCTTCATGGTATCTCGAAATGGTTAAACCTGCGTTCGGCGAGAAGATTGACCGTCGCACTCTGGATGCAACCAACGAATTCTTTGATGCCCTGCTTCGACTGCTGCATCCGTTTATGCCCTTCATCACCGAGGAACTCTGGCAGCATCTGGCCCAGCGTGCCGAGGGACAGTCGATTATGTATGCCGCGATGCCCCGCGCCAACGAACCCGACCGTGATATCTTGGCCAATGTGCAGCTTGCTCAGGAAATCGTGTCAGGAATCCGTGCCGTGCGTGCCAAGAAAAACCTCTCGCCCCGCAACGAGCTTGTACTGAACGTCCTGGGTAAGTTTGATACCTCGGTAGTCGGTCTTATTTCCAAGCTTGCCAACGTGTCCGAAATCAATTTCGAGGCAGTTAAAGATCCGGCCGGTGCTTCGTTTATGGTTGGCACTCTTGAACTCAACGTTCCCCTTTCGTCAAACATCGATGTTGAGGCAGAAACGGCTCGTCTGACCAAAGAAATCGAATATCTCGAAGGATTCAAGGCTTCGATTGAAAAGAAATTATCAAATGAACGCTTTGTGAATAACGCCCCCGCTGCCGTAGTGGAAGGTGAACGAAAGAAGCTCGCCGATACATTATTAAAACTTGATGCCAACCGCGCCTCGCTTGAAGCCCTGAAGAAATAAGATGCTCACCCCTCTTAAAGCCGATAAAGAAATCACACGCCTGCAACATCTCATAGATGATGCAGGCAAAATTGTGGTGCTCACTCACATGTCGCCCGATGGCGACGCTATCGGCTCGTCTACGGCCTTTTGTGGTCTTATGGATACATTGGGAAAGGACTGCCATATCATCCTTCCCGATATGATGCTTGAAAGCCTGCGTAATGTGCCCGGAGCCAAGGAAGCTATTGATGCAAAACGCTATCCCGATTTTGCTCTTAAGCTCATTGCCGAGGCTGACCTGATCGTGTGTCTGGATTTTAATACACCCTCGCGTATTGCCCAGCTCGCCAAGCCTATGCTTGACGCCAAAGCTCCCAAGGTGCTTATTGATCACCATCTGTATCCCGCCGATTTCGCAGAGGTATGCATTTCACGTCCCGATTTGTCATCTACCTGCTTCCTTCTTTTCAAGGTAATTTGCGCTCTGGGTATGTTTACCGACCTCACCCGCGAAACTGCTACAGATATACTCACGGGTATGATGACCGATACCGGCAACTTCTCATACAACGCTTCTGATCCCGAACTTTATGTAGTGGTATCAGAACTGATGAAACTCGGAGCCGACAAAGAGGCGATTTATCGTCACCAATTCAATACCGAATCGCTCGATGCAATGCGTCTTAACGCATTCGCGCTACTCGAACGAATGGAGGTGTGGCACGAATACGGTGCCGCGATGATAAGCCTTACACGCAGCGAACTCAACTCGTATCACTACACCAAGGGCGATACCGAGGGACTTGTAAACCGCCCTCTTGCAATTCCCGGCATAGTCTATTCGGTATTCCTGCGCGAAGAGGAAGATTATGTGAAAGTGTCGATGCGTTCATTGGGCAGTGTGCCCGTAAATCAGATGTGTACCGACCATTTCGGTGGTGGCGGACATCTGAATGCTGCCGGGGGCGAATTTCGTGGCACTCTCGAGCAGGCTCAAAAGGTTTTCAAATCTATCCTGAAACCCAATCTCAAAAAATACTCCAAAGAAATTCACGACGCCAAGAAACTCTGATATATGCGCTTATCCACCTGTCTCTCTCTTGCAGCCTGTGCTGCCCTCACTTTGATGTCCACCGCTTGCAACGATGGCAAGACATACGCCGAGCTACTCAACGATGAGAATATGTACACCAATGCGTTTCTTGCCGATCAGCGCGTTGTTGACTATATTCCGGAAGACACCGTGTTCCTCACCGGTGAAAATGCTCCTTATTATCGACTGGACGAGGACGGCCAAATGTATATGCAGGTGCTGGATGCCGGTACGCCCGGTAATATGGCCACAACCGACGAACTTATATATTACCGCTACACCCGCTTTCCTCTTTCGGCATACGATAATGGCGAATTTTCATATAGCGACGGCAACGACGAAGCTCTTGGTGGTAACCTTTCGTTCCGTTTCGGCAATTATGAAACAAATTCGTCGTATTCCGCAGGTCCCGGTGTGCAGACACCGTTGAGCTATCTGCCCATTGATTGCCGTGTGAATCTCGTGGTTAAGAGCCAATACGGACGCCCCGGCGAGATGGCTAACGTCCAGCCTTACCTCTACCGACTCAGATACTACCGACCTAAAATATAACATAGACCTTAATACGAAATAACCTTAAAACTCGGATCTAAATCATATCATGTCATTAATTAAATCCATTTCAGGAATACGCGGCACTATCGGCGGTCACGCCGGCCTCGGTCTCACTCCGATCGATATTGTGCTCTATACTGCTGCGTATGCCAAATTCATTAAGTATCACACTACAAAGAATTCCCGTACTATAGTCATTGGCCGTGACGCTCGTATTTCAGGAACGATGGTATCCGATCTTGTATGCGGAACGCTCTCGGGGATGGGTTTCGACGTAGTAAATATCGGTATGGCTTCAACTCCCACTACCGAAATGGCCGTGGTGAAGGAAAACGCTTGTGGTGGTCTTATCCTCACGGCTTCGCACAACCCTCTGCAATGGAACGCACTGAAACTCCTCAACGAAAACGGTGAATTCCTCAACGATGCTGAAGGCAAGGAAGTTTTGGCTATCGCTGAATCTTGCGACATCGACTTCGCAGACGTTAACAACCTGGGTCACGTATATTTCAACGATACTTACAATCGTCATCATATCGACGAAGTGCTCGCGCTCGACCTCGTGGATCGCGAAGCCATCGCAAACGCAAATTTCACCGTGGCCGTCGATGCCGTAAACTCTGTAGGTGGCGTGGTGATTCCTCAACTGCTTCGCGCTCTCGGTGTCAAAAAAATTGTATCGCTCAACTGCGACCCCACCGGCAACTTTGCCCACACTCCCGAACCCATCCCTGAAAACCTTCAGGACATCGCGGCTCTGGTGAAATCATCCAAGGCTGATGTAGGATTCGTTGTCGATCCCGACGTTGACCGTCTCGCTATAATTCAGGACGGCGGCGAAATGTTCGGCGAGGAGTACACTCTGGTTTCGATTGCCGATTATGTGCTTTCACAGACACCCGGTCCCACTGTTTCCAACCTCAGCTCAAGCCGCGCCCTGCGCGAGGTTACTCGCCGTCACGGTTGCTCTTACTCGGCCTCTGCTGTAGGCGAGGTAAATGTAACCACCGAGATGAAGCGCACCGGTGCTGTGATTGGTGGCGAGGGCAATGGCGGTGTTATTTATCCCGCATTGCATTACGGTCGTGATGCCCTGGTGGGTGTGGCTCTGTTCCTCACAATCATGGCTAAGACCAAGAAGAAACCTTCTGAAATCCGCGAGTCTCTGCCTGCTTTTGAAATCTACAAGACTAAAGTGCAGCTCAGTCCTGCCCTTGATGTCGACGCTCTGCTTGAAAAGGTTAAGGAGAAATATGCCGGCGAGCAGATCACTACCATCGACGGCGTGAAAATCGACTTTGCCGACTCGTGGGTACATCTGCGCAAGAGCAACACAGAACCGATTGTTCGTGTATATGCCGAGGCGCACACCGCTAAGGAAGCCGAGCAACTTGCCAACAATGTCAAAGACGTAATCCTTTCAATGATCAACGCTTAACAGGCTCAATCTATACAGATATGGCGCTGTGTCATAAAAGGCATAGCGCCATATTCTTTACCTTCATAGTTTTGCGCGTATAGTGAAATATAGTTTGAGTAAATATTCATTCAACCAATGGTTGTCATTTACAATCATAGCAGTTTCTGTTATAGGAATGGCCGTGATATGGATGTTTGCACCTCCTGTAATCGACGATTTCTGGTATAGAAATGAATATAAGGAATTGTTGAACGATACGGGCAATGGCCTGCAAGCTTGTCTTCAGGCGTTGAATAGTCGCGTAACTACAGATAACATCCGTCTTCCGAATCTGATATTTGTGTTTTTGCAGCCATTCGACTATCGCGTGTTGACCGGTATCTTCACCGCTTTGTGTTGGGCAGTTAGTTTTGTCTCTGCTATTAAAATAGCAGGATGCACACTGCGTAGGGCAGATGTTGTGGTGGCGATCACGCTTCTATGGTTGCTTGGATTACCGTGGGACGAATATATGATGTCGGCTGCATTCTACCTCAATTATGTGGTGCCTTGCGCGTTTATGTTTTGTACGATATGGATGTTTCTCAGCGGCAAGCATTCCACAACTTTAGCGGTAATTTTTGCAGCGCTGACATCATGGGCCCATGAAGCGGCCGGTCTTACTCTCATAGCAGCGCTGGTAGGCCGGATGATATTCGATCATCGGATTATTACACGCCGTCGTGTTTTCATTATGGCCGCGGCCATAGTTGTGTTTTGTTTTCATTTGATTGCTCCGGCTTATAAAGTTCATTCCGCGGAATATGCTATGGGTAGCCGAAATATCACGGTTGATGTATTCTTTGCTTACCCTTCCGTCTGGCTGTTTATTTGTGTGACGTTCGTCTTAATCGCGGCTAAGAAGTTTGGTTATTGCAAGAGTATATCATCAGGACTGTTGGCGATGTTTTCGGCTGCCGGTATGGTATCAATATTTCTGCATTGCCTGTTTCAGAGCTTTGACCGTTGCGCTTGGTTCGGTCTTGCAATGGTGTATACCGGTTATGCTTATCTGCTCACTAAAGTAAAAGTTCCAGTGATGATACAGCGTCTGACCGGAATTGTAACTTTCGCGCTTCTATGTTGGCATTTCACGGCCGTGGGTATCGAGGTATTCAAAGTACGCCGACTTTTTTTCCCGGCGTTGGAAGCTTACGAAAAAAATGATTGTCGGCCGGTGTTCGTTGATGTTCTGGCTGAAAAAGATATTCTGGAGGCTTCGCTTGGTCGTGGTTCGCGCCTGCCGTTTCAGCCGGGTGTCAGTGCCTCGAACATCAGCGGATATTTCGATCACGGCCAGTTGCGCAGTATGGTTTTCATTCCGCGACAGTTGAACGACGTATCTGTCAATCCCGGTACGAAGGTGCCCGGAGAAAATGAATATTATATCAAGGACGGTTATTTGTACCGTCCGTCAAGATATGCCGATGCCGACGTTTTCAGAATAGAAACTGCTGAGGTGAGCCGAGGAAATCTCACACGCCGCGAGCGATTGATTATAGGATATTTCACCGATAGCGAAGGCTATGGTTGGGAATATGCTGCCTCTACAGCCCGTCTGCATTGCACAAAGCCAATCACTGCCATCAAAGAAATAGAATAAGAGATGATACGATAAAAAAACTGTTAGGCACCGAGAGCCTAACAGTTTTTTTGTCGAATTTTATCTCCAGGGGAATTCATCGGGCATGGGAACGCCCTTGATGGCTTTACGTACGGTTGATACGAATTGTCTTACTACCTTTTTGACCGGTCCGGGTTCCATCCCCAGCACCTTGAAAAGCAAGCCGGATCCGTTGGGAAGATGAGTGATACCTGCGGCCAGTCGGTTTTCCTTATCAATAAAGGCACCGGTTGCAGCATATATCTCCTCGGCTTTATCGGGTGGAGTCATCACAATCACATTGGCAAACACATCATAGCCAGACATTATACCTGTCTGCCGGATAGGGACTTCCGGTGGCGAGATAATGAATTTCTCGCGGAATAACGGAGTGCCATCCGGACGCTCGCCGTGGCTGCATACCGATAAAATGTCGAATTTGAATAATTCGTTGTTATGGTATTTTCGGCCGGCCATATACGTTTCGGCATACACCACTGTGGCCGTTGGATGCACAGTAAGACAAGTGTCGGATATGAAACGCGTGTGTGCGTGCGGTATGATAGGCTCGGGCAGGTATTCCAGATACGCACCCTCCTCCAGGGTGATACGCTGCACCAATCCGGAGTAGTTGTACACCATCGACGCGAGCTTGGTGGCCGCACCGGTGGATATGAAAGCCATGGAATCCTTTTTGAGCAGGATATTCTGCGTGTATCTATCGCCGTCGACGTTTGGGCCGCCTGACGACAGAATGTAGACGCACGGCAATCCGGGCAGCTCCTCGTCAAAGTATAGCTCCTGCTGTACGATCAGGGGTGCGCGACGATCGAGCTCGCGCATAATGGATTTACCCTGAGAGTCGAGTTCAAAGCCTAAGTTGAGGTAGCCACGCTTGCCAGGCGCACCCACATACATTGCCTTTGGTTCCTCAAGATATGGAGCCATCTCGCGGGCATGCGAGAAGTCTACATCCGGAGCGTCGGAAAATATTTTGCCTTGTACTTTGGAGTAGTCCATAGGCGCAATTAATTAGCCTTGTCAAACAATGCCATCTTGTAGATGAGGTCAATGAGCTCGTCGATGCCTTCGCCGGTGAGCGAGTTGGTGAACACAAACGGCTTGCCGGGTCGCATAAGTTTTGAATCGTGATCCATTACTTCGAGCGATGCGTGTACGTAAGGCGCAAGGTCTGTTTTATTAATCACCAGGATGTCGCTGTGCGAGATGCCGGGGCCATCTTTACGGGGAATCTTGTCGCCGGCGGCCACATCAATTACATAGATGAAGAAATCGACCAATGCGGGCGAGAATGTGAGTGTGAGGTTGTCGCCGCCACTTTCAATAAACACGATGTCGGCATCGGGGAACTTTGCTTCCATTTCCTCAACCGCTGCGATATTCATCGAGGGGTCTTCGCGCACTGCTGTGTGTGGGCAAGCACCCGTTTCCACACCGATGATACGATCTTCTGCCAAAACGCCTTTCAAAATCTTGCGCACGTGTTTGGCATCTTCGGTGGTAACGATGTCATTTGTGATGATAAGCACTTTCAATCCGCGTTCAATCAGGCGGGGTGTGATGGCTTCGATAAGGGCGGTTTTGCCGGAGCCGACGGGGCCTCCGACACCTATTCTGCATGTACTCATTTCAATAATTTTTAGGGGTAGGGGATGTTATAAGACCTCAACTCATAAACATTCGCATCGAGCCTTTCTCGTGGAGTGATGCAAGTATGTCGATCTGAGGTACAAATGCGTTCATATCTTCAAAAGTCATGTCTTTGGCTTGTTCATACAGCGCCGGAATTTCATCGGCCAGACGATACAGGATGTCCTGAGTGTCATAGTGCGACACGCGCACCAGGCGCAGAGCCGCGCCGAGCACCATATTTATCACGCCATACTGGTGTGAGGCAAAGAGTTCCTCCTCGCCCAGACCGGCTGCTGCGAAAATAAGGCCCTGAGCCACGGGATATGTGCCGGGGGTATTTTCTGCGTTGATGTCTTCGAGCCATCTGGTGATGAGATCATCGGGTGTCATACGCGCAGCAAGTTCGGCGAGTTTTTTTCCCATGCGCCGTAGCATAAGGCGAGCCTCGTCATTCATCTTGAATAAGATGAGATTACGGTCGGCCTTGACAATATCGTCATAATTGCCGGCCTTGGCAGCACGCATAGCCATTAGCGCGATAACACCATCGGAGAAAGCCGCCTGGCGAGCTGCCGAGCGCGAAAATTCTTCCAAGGTGCGTGCGTCGGTCACAATTCCCTCGTAAGCGGCGGTCTCCAATCCGTTGGAAAAAGAAAACGTGCCCACCGGGAATGTTGCGTCGCTGAACTGTATCAGGTGAGACAGACGTGTAAGCTTTGAGGCTGTGAAGGGGTCCATCAGTGGGTATGGTTATGGTGTTCTTCTTCGCCGTGGGCGTGGGTGTGAGGATGAGAATGCACAGTGCCGTCGGCGTGAGTGTGTGTATGAGCGTGCTGCTCGTCATCGCTATGGCTATGGTCGTGCATCTCCTCGGCGCCATGAGAGTGGGTGTGTGGATGCGCGTGCACAGTGCCGTCAGCATGTGTGTGGGTATGAGCGTGAGCGTGTTCGTGGCTTTCCTGACCGGCACCGCCGAACAGTCGGCGCATTTCGTGAGGAGCAAGGAAGGGGATTACTTCCAGCCCTTCGTGGAAATCAAAGGTAATGCCCTCGATATGGTGTGTTTCGAGCACAGACATCATCACTTTGCGGTCGACGGTGAGGGGCACATATACCTTGGTGCCCTTAACCACCGCGGGCCAGTGCTGGTTGCCTATCGCGTGGCCCAGCTCGACGGATATGCGGATAATATCCTCGGGAGTGCGATTCGCGATTCCGGCAAGATCAACTACAAGCACCGGGCTGAGGTTGAGACGGAGCACAACTGCTTTACGGGCTTCGGGATCAAAGGCCACGATGTCGCCGTCTACAATGTGCGAGTGACGTTTTAGAGCTATGGGATATTCGTTGCCTTTGTCGCCCTTGGCCAAAAAGCGGCTTTTCTGGGCTGTCCATTGGTCAAGGAACACTGATTCCACATCAAATCCATCGAGTTTCCCCGTCCATTCGGGGGTGTGGCAGTTGCCAATTATTTCGGTAATTACTTCCATTCTTGAATAAGGTCTTAGACAAGCGAACCCGGAAAGACTTATTCCTTCCGGGTTCGTCTTATGTTTGAGTTTTGTTAAGAGAACCAGTACAATTGACCAAGCGAGAGGGTCTTAGCCGGGGGTACAGTGGCCAGTACGCCGTCGACGTATGTCCAGAATGTATCGGGATTGACCTCGATGTGCGGGGTAGCGGTGTTACGCACCATATCAGCTTTACCGATCTGGCGTGTGCCGTGCACAGCATATACTTCGCTCTTGAGGTGCAGGTGTTCCTTGATGCCGGCTTCGGCTGCGGCTTTAGAAGTGAAGGTTACGCGGGTCTTGGCGAGCTCTTCACCGAAGGCACCGAACATGGGGCGCATTGTCACAGGCTGCGGAGTGGGAAGCGAAGCGTTCGGGTCGCCCATAGCAGCCCAGTTGATCATACCGCCCTTGATCACGAGTTTGGGTTTTGCACCGAAGAAGGCGGGTTCCCAAAGCACGAGGTCGGCCATTTTGCCCACTTCGATAGAGCCGAGGATGTCATTGATACCGTAAGTGATAGCGGGGTTGATGGTTATCTGGGCCAGATAGCGGAGCACGCGGAAGTTATCGTTTTCGGTAGAGTCTTCCTTAAGTTTGCCACGTACATTCTTCATATACGAAGCCATCTGGAATGTGCGCATAAATGATTCACCTACGCGACCCATAGCCTGCGAGTCAGAGGAAACCATAGAGATGATGCCGAGATCATGGAATACATTTTCGGCAGCCTGTGTTTCGGGACGCACGCGGCTTTCGGCAAAAGCAACGTCAGAGGGAATGTTCGGGTTGAGGTTATGGCATACCATAATCATATCGAACAGTTCGGCTTCCGAGTTGATGCCGTAGGGCAGAGTGGGATTGGTGGACGAGGGGAGCACATTGGCCATCGAAGCCACCTTCAGAAGGTCGGGGGCGTGACCGCCGCCGGCACCTTCGGTGTGGTATGTGTGGATAGTACGGCCATCGATAGCTGCCAGAGTGTCTTCCACGTAGCCGCCCTCGTTCAGGGTATCGGTGTGGATACAAACCTGCACGTCGAAATTGTCGGCAGATGCCATACAAGCGCGGATGGCTGCGGGAGTCGAGCCCCAGTCCTCATGGATTTTGAAGCCCATACCACCGGCAAGGATCTGCTCGTCAAGGGTCTCGCGGACGCTTGAGTTACCCTTGCTCAGGAAGCCCATATTGATAGGCAGACCCTCGGCGGCGCGCATCATCTGGCGCATATTCCAGCGTCCCGATGTGATAGTAGTACCGTTAGAGCCGTCAGTGGGACCGATACCACCGCCGATCAGAGTGGTGATACCATTCGAGAGACAGTTGTAAGCCTGCTGTGGCGAGATGAAGTGAACGTGGCCGTCGATACCGGCTGCGGTCAGAATCAGATGTTCACCTGAAATAGCGTCGGTAGAGGGACCTGTGCAGAGGGTAGGGGTAACGCCGGCCATAACGTTGGGGTTACCGGCTTTGCCGATACCGGCGATTTTGCCGTCTTTCACACCCACGTCGGCCTTCACAACGCCCAGTATGGGATCAAGGATAGTAACATTGGTAATTACCAGGTCGAGTGAGCCGCCGTTTTCGGTAATAGTGTTAGCAGTGCCCATGCCATCGCGCAGGGTTTTGCCACCGCCATACACAACCTCGTCGCCGAGCACACGCAGATCCTTTTCAATCTGGATATACAGATCAGTATTGGCCAGGCGGATTTTATCGCCAACGGTAGGGCCGAAAAGGTTATTGTTTTCTTGTCTGGATATTGTAGCCATAATGGATTATTTGCTTGGGGTTGTGAATTCAGCGTCGGCCTGTTCTTCAGTTTCCGACTTAAACTGATACTCTTCCATGCGTTTGATGGCGCGGAGGTAGTGAGGATAATATGTGGGAGAGTCTTCAAGACCGGTGAAGCCATTGGTGAGATCGTTGAAGCCAATTACGCGCATTTTGCCAGCGTAGGCTACGATTTCCACTTCTTTTTCTTCGCCCGGTTCAAAGCGAATAGCAGTGGTTGCGGGAATATTCAGATGATAACCAAATGCTGCGGGGCGGTCAAATTCCATATAACGGTTTACTTCAAAGAAATGGAAGTGAGAACCGATCTGAATGGGACGATCGCCGGTGTTGCGCACCTTGAGGGTTTTAGTGCGACGGTTTACGTTATATTCCAAGTTGCCATCGGCAAGGATAACACCACCTACGGGCACATATTCCTTGGGTGTGAAACCGGGAGTGTTGGGATACATAATATCGGGTTCGCCGGTGAACACGCCTGTGGGTGTAGAATAGCCGTTGCCGTTAGGGGCGTCGGCCAGATACTGCGGGGGATTTGCTGCCGCTTTCGGAGTCTGGCTCTGCGAGTTTGTGTCTGTACTCATAGTATCAGGGTTTTAGCGGAGGTTACTTAATGGGATGATGGATACTTACAAGGCGTGAGCCATCGGTAAACACGGCTTCAACCTGAAGCAGGTTGATCATATCTGCAACGCCTTCCATTACATCATCTTTAGTAAGAAGTTGAGCAGCGTCGTGCATCACTTCTTCAACAGTCTTGCCGGCGCGAGCACCTTCCAGGGCGTGTGATGTGATGTATGCAACTGTCTCGGGATAGTTCAGCTTGATGCCGTTATTTTTGCGACGTTCGGCAATCATGCCCAGCATGAGGAGTTGGAGTTTGTCAATCTCCTTTGGAGTTAAGTGCATATTAATATGTTTTTGTTTGTTATGGTCTGCTGATGAAAAGGGGGATTAAAATGCCTCTTTTTATAAAACATCCCCGAAAGCGATATTGTTCGCCTCGGGGATGATTTTTTTTTACTTATTGGGGTTCAAACCGCACGAGGCGCATTTTTCAGTAATTTGGGTGAAGAAGTCGTTGCCTTTATCGTCCACAAGGATGAAGGCGGGGAAATCTTCTACTTCGATTTTCCAGATTGCTTCCATACCCAGCTCGGGATATTCGAGCAGTTCTACTTTCTTGATCGAATTTTGAGCGAGCACGGCTGCGGGACCACCGATAGATCCCAGATAGAAGCCACCGTGCTTGTGACATGCGTCGGTCACCTGCTTGGAGCGGTTGCCCTTTGCAATCATAATCATTGAGCCACCTGCGCTTTGGAATTGGTCGACATAAGAGTCCATACGGCCTGCTGTCGTGGGGCCGAACGAACCGGAGGGCATACCTTCGGGAGTTTTTGCCGGACCGGCGTAGTATATGGGATGATCCTTGAGATACTGGGGCATGGGTTCGCCCTTGTCAAGGCGTTCCTTGATTTTGGCGTGGGCGATGTCGCGACCCACGATAATGGTGCCTTTGAGCGACAAGCGAGTGGATACGGGGTATTTGCTCAGTTCTTCGAGCACTTCCTTCATCGGGCGGTTGAGGTCGATTTTAACAACATTGCCTTCGCCCTGATTGCGATATTCTTCGGGAATCAGCTCGCCGGGATTGTTGTCGAGTTTTTCAATCCACAGACCCTCGCGGTTAATCTTGGCCTTGATATTGCGGTCGGCAGAGCAGCTTACGCCCAGACCGATAGGGAGCGATGCACCATGACGGGGCAGGCGAATCACGCGGATGTCGTGTGCAAAATATTTGCCACCGAACTGTGCGCCCAGACCCAGCTCTTCGGCTTTTTTCTTGAGCACTTTTTCCAGTTCAAGGTCGCGGAAGGCGTGACCGGTTTCGTCGCCGTGTGTGGGCAGGTTATCGTAATATTTTACAGAAGCCTTTTTCACGGTTTCGAGGTTCTTTTCGGCAGAAGTGCCACCGATCACAAAAGCGATATGGTAGGGGGGGCATGCTGCGGTGCCCAGACTCTTCATCTTCTCGACCAGGAAGGGCACCAGTTTCTCGGGATTGAGCAGAGCCTTGGTTTCCTGATACAAATAGGTCTTATTTGCCGAACCGCCGCCCTTGGCCACGAACAGGAAGTGGTATTCATCGCCTTCCTCGGCGTGGATGTCCACCTGAGCGGGCAGATTGCAACCGGTATTCACTTCTTCATACATACTCAGGGGAGCGTTCTGCGAGTAGCGCAGATTGTCGGTGGTGTAAGTCTTGTAGACTCCCAGCGAGAGCTTTTCGGCATCGTCGCAACCGGTGTAAACACACTGGCCTTTGTAGCCTGCAACGATTGCTGTACCGGTATCCTGACAGAAGGGGAGCTGGCCCTTGGCAGCCACTTCGGCATTGCGAAGCATAGTGAGGGCAACAAACTTATCGTTTTCAGATGCTTCGGGATCGGCAAGGATATTAGCCACCATCTGGTTGTGCTCGCGGCGGAGCATGAAGGCATTGTCGTGTGTGCACTGGCGTGCAAGCACGGTCAGTGCTTCAGGATCAATAACCAGAAACTCATGACCACCCCAATTTTCAACCTTTACATAGTCGGAGGTGAGGTGATAGTATTCGGTGGTATCTGCACCGAGCGGAAACATCGGAGAGTATTTAAAGGGTTTAGTAGCCATATAAATATATGTGTTGTGGTTAGTGGTTGCAAATTTAGTAAATTCTGATTTAGTGCGCAACCGGTCAATGTTAAAAATGCTTTATAATTTAGCGGTGTTAGAGTATCCGGGTTCAAGGTATAAGTAACTCTCAAAAATTAGTTTATCTTATGGTATATATTTAAAACCCTGCGGCCGATATATCCTTGCTTGTCTTGACGCGCCTTTTGTTCTTTTCGCTCAGTCACGTAGCTCGCTACGCTCCTTTGCTCAAAGGACAAAATGCATCGTCAATCTTACGCAAATCTATATCGTCTAATTTTTAAGAGTTACTTATTTTTAGGACTAATCAAGTAAAAAAGTAAGGCCTGTATCAATAAATGAGACAGTTTTTGCTTAACTTTGCCGAGTGAATTATTACCGTTATGAACCAACTACCAAAATATACCTGGCTAATTGAAACTATTCGCCGTGCAGGAAAGATTTCACACAAGGATCTTTCCGACAAATGGTTGAGTCACAAGCAACTCAGCGATTGCCGTCCTCTCCACAGAGCAACTTTCAACAGATGGAGAGACGCGATTTACGACCAGTTCGGTATCGTTATTGAGTGTCAGAAAACCGGTGGCTACCTTTATTATATAGCCAACCCGGAAGATATCGACGAGGACAAACTCAAAAAATGGATGCTGGATTCGTTTGCTGTAGGTAATGTAATTGGTGAAAATATGGCTTTAAAAGGGCGTATTTTGGTCGATGAAATACCCTCAGGACGTGATCATCTTACCACCATCCTGGAGGCAATGAAAGATAATCGAGTGATATGCATTACATATCATCCTTTTAAGAAATCGCAGGGATACACTTTCCCCATTGAACCCTATTGCGTCAAACTATTTGAGAACAGATGGTATGTGTTAGGCCGCAATAATCGTGGCGAGATAAAGATTTACGGCCTTGACCGTATCGAGAATGTTGAGGTTACGTCAGAAAAATTCAAACTCCCATCTGATTTTGAAGCTGACGATTACTTTTCAGCGACCTTCGGTATCGTAATAGGCACCGGTGAGAAACCCGAAAAAATCATTATAAGAGCCGATGAAGATCATAAGCATTACCTAAAATCATTACCGCTTCACCACAGTCAGCGACTGATTGAGGATGCCGGGGAATACGCCGATTTTGAGATTTTTGTCGCCCCTACATACGATTTTATCATGAAACTGCTGCAGGGTGGCTCAAAGATAGAGGTAATTGAACCGGGTCATTTGCGTAAGACAATGAAAAGTTGGATCCAAGATATGTACGAACTTTATAAAAACGATTGAATATGATTGGTGCTATAATCGGTGATATCGTTGGTTCTGAAGCAGAAATCGCCTTGAAAACGTAAAAATTTTCAAGGCGATTTCTGCTTAGACGAGATTAGAATCAAAGGGCGGCATTGTAATCGGCACCATTAACTTCTGCTTTTACGTGGAAAGTCATTGGCATAGTTTCCGGGGTGCAGTCAAATTGCAGCACGGTGTCATGGCCGGGGAATACGATGGCTTCGAAGTTTGTGATGGGAAAACCCGGCATAGGACGTCCGTTCATCTCAGGCACGAGTTCGGCGCAGGTGAGTTTGAAGCTACCCTGCTCATGGCCGAAAGTGAAAGGAATGTTTTTGAAGTCCATATTAAGCGACGGCATCATTTGGTTGAATTTGGCCCCGTTTATGGTCAAGTCGGCTTTCATTGAGGTGAAATCAAGTTTGATGCTATATATCGCGTCTTCGTAAGAGAATGCCGGAAGCGACGGGCATGTCACGGTGGTGTTACCTCCCATATATGACGGCTGGCGTGAGCCTACATAGTGGTAACGGCTGTCGAGATCGAATTCAAATGAACACACGGGGTCGTAAGTCTCGGTGGCATTCGCGAGATCAAGACGGAAAAGCCATTCCATCTCAAAATCGGTTACCACGGGGGCGTTCGCTATCGCACCGGTGTTTTGATTGGGACGATCGGCTTCGGTTTCACCCCATCCGTCTTCAGAAAGGTCCCATTTCATTCCGGTCAGATTGATCGAGGGGAGGTTCTGCCCCCCAAGAGTCAGGCCGGTAATCGTGGCATCACACTTGGCTGTGGTCCAGTTAAGCAAATATGTAATGTTAACGGGATAGATTACACGGGTAGCTTCTGCTCCGGTTTTATCAGTAACAACGGCAAAACATTCAGATAGGCCCTGTTGGGTAATAGTATCGTTGGTTGTTTTTTTGTCGTCATTACAAGCGGTGAGGGTCAGAGCGCAGAGGGCGGTTGTGATTGCAATTTTAGAAATTGAATTCATTGTATTTTATAGTTTTGTTTTATTCGAGGTTGAGGCGCAGGGTGACACCGAAAGTAATGGGTCGGCCCTGTTGCACGAAATCGCGACTCATTGATTGGAAATAAAAGGTATTGTAGCGAGTGCAAGTGAAATTTTCAGTCCATAATTTCAGCGACCAATTTTCAGCTTTAAATGTAAATGATCCACCGGCCAGAGCATAAAACGGCTGGCTTATAGTGTTTGCTTCATTCCACATTATATCACCGGTGCCACGCAGAGTGAGGTCGACGGTGGTGGACATCCCTGCCGGCTGCCAGGGGGTGGTCCACAGTCCTTGGACAAACAGCGTGTGGGCCGGCGCGTAGGGCACGCGTTTTCCGGCGAAATCTTCGCGGCCGTTGTCGTATCTGCGAAATGTGGCGTGAGTGAAACCATAAGTGGCATTAAAGGTCAGGTCGTCGCATACGTCCCAGTGGCCGGATAATTCCACACCGGCCGACCGACTTCGGCCGGCATTGGTCATAATACGGCCGGTGACTGTGCCCGGCGGGAACATCGTGAGCTGCTGATCGTGGCAGTCGATAAAAAATGCCACGGCCTCGGCTCCCACGTGGTTGTTGTGCCAGTTGATGCCTATTTCGTAGTTCCAGCTATATTCCGGTTTGTAGCTCACCACTTCTTCAGGTTTGTAAGCCATAGTCAGACCCATCAAAGCCATCACACGCTGCTGAAGCACATCGCTGAACATCTGATTATTGAATCCACCGGCTTTGTAGCCTTTGGTAAACGATGCGTAGTAATGACCCCATGAGGTTTTTCGGCTCACCACCAGTTTGGGTAGTAACTGATTGAACGTGCGCCGCATTTTTCCGTTATCATCTATGTCGATAACCTTTTTCATATATGGCACAAGAGCATCATTGGCCTGGCGTTGATATATAGTATATGTGGCAGATGCGTTGGAATTATATTCGCAACTCACATTCTCAAGCTCCCAGCGTAATCCGGCCTCGAAAAGCCACGCCCCGGCTCTGTATGAACTCTGATGATACAAAGCAAGCCCGCGCCAGGGTGTGGTGAAATCGCTGAGCAACGGAAATTCGCGCGAATCCCATACTATTGGATAGTCGGGGTTTATATCGTTGAGGCGCGTTTCTATGAGTTCGCTCAAGCCGGTGTCGTGGAAGGTCACAGGAGCCCACATCTTGGAGCGGCGGAAGTAGCCGAACACGCCTCCGAGCCACGAATAATTGCCTCGGGTTGCCTTGGTAAACAGATCCTCTGTTACCGTAAACTCGTGTCGACGCTGAGTAAGGGTGAAATAATCGGCGGGAGTGAAATCCTGGTCCAGGGTCATATTGTCGGCCATATATTGCACCGATGTAAGCGATGTCACCACCACGCGCTTGCCGGCCCATGCTATAGTGAGGCCGTCGGTAAGCAGACTGCGACGATAAAAGCAGGTATCGTTATATGCAATATTCTCGGCGCTGATCAGGCGGTAAGGGTATCCGCTCTGTCGAGCTATGGCGAAAGCCGCGGTGTTGGTGAGCGAGAGTGCCGGGTTAGGGCGCCAAACGGTTTTCCATCGTGCCGAGCCATTGTTTTCCAGACCCACGTGTGAGCCGTTGTATGTGTTTCGGTAATATCCGTCGGTGTGGCCGTAATCCACGCTTAGAGATGTCCCCAGCTTTTCGCTCAGAGTAAAATATCCTGCAAGTGATACGCGCGTATTGTTGTGATTCCCATATTGCAGCGATGCACGCCAACCGCTTACGCTAAGCGGTGCCAGAGTGTGGATATTGATTTGCCCGGCCATGGCATTGCGTCCGTTAAGCACACTTTGTGCGCCACGGAGCACCTCCACGCGGCTTATATCTGGAATATCAAAATCGTAGGCATCCTTGTTCAGTATGGGTACTCCGTCAATTGAGAGTCCCACCACAGCCTGATCTATGCGCGATCCCAAGCCGCGCATATATATCGAAGATGTCATTCGGGAACCGTAGGCAGGGGTGTAAAGATTAGGCACCACATCGCCAATATCCTTTACGGCCTCGATACCCAGACGGTTTATTTCGCTGCGGTTAAGACGCGTCACGGGCAAAATGCTCTGCACGGGCATTTGTTTCAGGCCCAGAACCTCTAAATCGCGCAGGATATGAGGAGGGCGGACTGTGTCGGCAGCGGTTTCGCCGGCATAAATCCGATAGGGCATACACATTATTAATATAGGCCACACGTGGCGCATCTTTATCATAACGGCAAAGTTACAGTAAAATTCGCAGATATACAATTTTTGTCAGGGTTTTCAGATTCACTGCCCGCTGCTTAACTCAATGTTTCACAATAAAACTTAAATAATATCCTTCGATTTGTATTTTTGAACCATATTTTATACTTTTGCAAAGTTATGTCCCAGCTACCTGCCGAAAATCCGGAATTGATTGAACGTCTTAGAAATCCCGAGACTGTTACAGATGCCTTTGCCGAGGTGATCAAAACATTCTCGGAACCGCTGTATTGGCAGATACGAAAAATGGTGCAGACCCATGATGATGCCGACGATGTTTTGCAAAACACGTTTATGAAAGCGTGGATGAATCTCGAAAATTTTCGAGGCGAGGCAAAACTCACAACGTGGCTTTATAAAATAGCTATTAACGAGTCGCTCAGTCATCTTGAGCGCGAGCGTCGTCGCGCAGGTGTTTCTTTGGACGATGACGAGGCACGGCAGATTTCATTGATCGAAAGTGATGAATATATTGATGGCGATCAGTTGGCGCTGGATCTGCGCAAGGCTGTGGCATCGTTGCCCGAAAAGCAGCGGCTGGTATTCAATATGAAATATTTCGATGATATGAAGTTTGACGACATTTCCAATATCCTCGGCACCAGTGTAGGTGCGTTGAAGGCATCCTATCATCTGGAAGTAAAGAAAATTGAAAATTTCTTCAAAAAGATATAATTTTTTTGGTCCTTGATTAAACCCTTTGTTCCGTAAAGAGTCAAACCATAAAAAGAACCGCAAAATGATGCAGAGCTCTAATGACATATTATCCCGCGCCGACCGTCGTCACGGTATGACTGTGCCTGAGGGTTATTTCGAGCAGTTTACTGCTCGGATGGCTGCTCGTCTTCCGGAACGCCCCGAGCTTACCAATCCGGGCAGTATCATGGCAGCGCCGTCGTCCCTGTGGCAGCGTGTACGTCCGTATGTATATCTGGCCGCAATGTTTGCCGGGGTATGGTGTATGCTGCGTATGTTTACGCTTATGACTGCCGATAATGCCCAGCCGCTGGAGTCAAACCCCGTGATCGCTGAAGCATTCGGAAACGATTCGTTCGTGGCAGATTACGTTATGGGCGACATCAACCAATGGGATATATACGATGACCTGATGGAGGATGGTTTTGATCCGGATTCAATCCTGATGCCCGACTTCCACCCGCAAGACGTAAAATAATGCTTTAAGATATGAGATATTTCGGCATTTTATCTTTTCTGTTACTCGCAGTCTTTGTTGCCGGAGCACAACCTCCCGGTGAGGTTAATCCGAAGGATCGTTCGCGCTGGATAAAAGAAATTCGTGTATATAAACACGAGTTCCTTGCCAAAGATTTATCCTTGTCTAAGGAACAGCAGCGCCGTTTCTTCCCGGTTTATGATGAAATGGAGGACGAGATCGAACGCCTAAATTCAGAGACTCGCGATCTTGAACTAAGGGTAAAGACCAGCGAAGCATCCGACCTCGAACTCGAAAACGCCTCACGTACCATCTTTGAGCAAAAACGGGCCGAGGGTCAGATTGAAATGACCTTCTTTGATAAATTCAAAGAAATCCTCACTCCCCAGCAGCTTTTCAAGCTAAAAAATACCGAACGCCGCTTTATGCAGAACCTGATGAAATCGCATCGGCGCAACAAACCACGGCCGGAAGCAAAATAAATCTGAACACAATCAACAAACTGAACTTTCTTTTTTCATCCGAGCGAGCCTGACACATGTCGGCTCGCTCTTGCAATTTACAGAGATTCAAAGGTTTACTCAAAAATATGTTGTGTAACATAAAATTTTTTTCTCTCTTTCCTTTGTCAGTCCAAAAATTAGTCCTAATTTTACGATAGTTATAAAATATCCCTAATACTAACCCTAAACTTGATAAGAATATATGTCCAAAACAATCACCTTTAACGAGCTTCGCCGTCTCAAAGACAGCTTGCCCGACGGGTCTATGCACAAAATCGCTGATAAACTTAACGTGACTGTGCAGACCGTACGCAATTACTTCGGTGGTGCCAACTATGAATATGGCAAAAATATGGGCGTTCATATCGAACCGGGTCCCGACGGTGGTATCGTCGTGCTCGATGATCCCACAATCTACGATATGGCTGTCGAAATCCTCAAAGAACAGGAAACCGACTAATCTCCTAACAATCACTTTACAATCCAAATCATCAGGATACAAAAACATGAAGCGCGGCAGCCGGAACTTTCAGGCTGTCCGCGCCTTTGTCTATTCCAATAATATTTCCAGCAATGTCCCGTCTGATTACTCTTGCCATCCACACTCTGGATCATGCCATCACATTGCGCCGCATCCTTGAAGCCGAAGGTATTGAAGTTGTGCTTCAGAATGTGAATCTCGAACACCCGGGGGTGTTCTCGGGAGTGCGAGTACGCATCGCCGAGCATAATCTGCCACTCGCGTTGCGCATCGTGGAAAATCCCGAGCTTTTCGGCCTTTCTGTATCTGAAAATCAGGGGGCTAAGGCGGCTAAATTTATACTCGTTCCGGTAGATTTTTCCGCCCATTCCGATCTGGCTGCACGACTCGCTGTTAAAATTGCTGCGAAACAGAAAGCCGACGTGGTGTTCCTGCACGCTTATATCGACCCGCGAATGTCCGGCACTGGACAGCTCTCAGATTCCCTTAACTTTGACCGCACGGATAGTCGCGCCGTCGAAGTTATCAAGGCCAATGCTGCTGAACGGCTCGAAGAATTTACCGAATCTATCCGCACAATGATGCGCAATGGAGCTTTGCCCGTGGTTAAAGTGTCCACTGAGTTGCTCGAGGGGGTGCCGGAAGATGTTATCAATCGTTATACTCGCAATCGCACTCCTCATCTGGCAGTGATGGGCACACGATCTGCGCGCCGAAAGGATAGGGAGATGATAGGCAGTGTTACATCCGAAGTACTCAATCAGACGCGTTTGCCTATGCTCAGCATCCCCGAGGGTACTGAGGATTTTACCGACGATCGTCAGCTGAATATTCTGTTTTTCGGTAGCCTGGATCAGGAGGATATTCTTGCCATTGATTCATTGAACCGTTACCTGAAGGGACGCGAAGCGGTGCTCACAATAGCTTCAATTCCCTCGCGGCAGCGACTCACTGATAAGCTCGCAGGCAAAACAGCACGGGCTTTATCAGATTACTGTGCGTCAACCTATAAAAATTTTACCGTAAACACACTGTCATTGCAGCCCAAAAGTGCCTTGGAGCAAATCAAAGACGAACATTCGCGCTCGCATTATGATTTGGTAGTGGTGCCTACCAGACGCAAGAATGCTTTCCTGCGTCTGTTCAGTCCCGGTATGGCGCAGGATATACTCTTCAGCACAGACATTCCCATGCTCGCTATCCCTGTGTAAGAGGGCTCTTTCGGCTTCCGTATTTCTTCTCGAAAATATCGTAATGCTCCTCGCCCCATTTCAGCATAGCATCGATTATGGGGATGAGCGATTTGCCCAGTTCGGTAATAGTATACTCTGAGCGCGGGGGTAATTCCGGAAAGATAGTCTTATTGACAAGGCCGTCATCCACCATCTGTTTTAGTTGTATGTCAAGTACACGAGGAGCCGCCTCCGGTAAGCGTTTGTGGATTTCGCTGGGTCGAAAATTATCGCCGTTGCGCAATTCATCAAGGATACACGATTTCCATTTCGATTCTATCAAGCTCATTGTCAGCCGTAACGGACAATCAAGATCCACCGGAATTTTCTTTTCGTAAGCCATTGCAGTTTTTTATGTGCAAAGTTAATGAATATTCCGGAAAATTAGAGTACCGAAAAATTTTTCGGTATATGAATAATTTTTCGGTACTTGACAATTGTATTATTATTTTGTAATTTTGCCGTAGAATTTAAAACAATAAATATGCGAGATAAAATTAAGGAATACGAAGCAGTGGCGCGTGCCGCTGAACTTTTCGTAAAAAGTGTGGCTGAAGGAAACAGCACCCACGCAAAGCAGCTTTTCACCGATGATGCAGTGCTTTTCGGTATCCTCAACAACGAATTGGAGCATGGCTCCATTCAGCAATTCTACAAAAATGTGGACACCGTGGGAGCCGATCCTAATTTCAAAGCGCGTATCGACGTTTTGGCTGTTGAGGAAACCGTGGCCGTTGTCCGCGTCCTGGAAGAAGGCTGGAGCGGTAGCATAGATTTTACAGATTTTCTTCTCCTGCTCAAGATAGGCGGTGAATGGAAGTGTGTTGCCAAAGCCTATAATCAAAATTCAGATACAATAATGAAATGAAAATAACAGTCATAACCGGTAGCCCACGGCGTAATGGAAATACCTTTGCTATGGTAGATGCCTTTATTAAGGCTGCCGAAGCAAAAGGACACGAGGTGGTGCGCTTTGACGCCGCTATGATGCACATTGGTGGATGCCACGCGTGTATGACATGCTTCAAAACCGGAAAGGCTTGTTCTTTTGATGATGACTTTAATATCATTGCACCGCATATCCTGGATGCCGATGCTATTGTGTATGCTATGCCGCTGTATTGGTATTCAATTCCGGCTCAGATCAAGGGTGTGATTGACCGTGTATTCTCGTTCTACGTGGCTGAAAAACCAATTCAAGGTAAGAAAATGGGACTTATATGCTGCTGTGAGGAGGACGATGTGACGATGCTCGACGGAATCCGTATTCCAATGGAGCGCACCGCAGCACTGCTAAAATGGGATATAGTAGGTGAAGTGTTGGTTCCCGGTGTATATGAGGCGGGTGACATAGCCAAGACCGACGGCTGTAGCCGGGCTGCCGCGCTTGCAGAAATGTTCTGATATAATTAGCATAAAAAACGTGCTTCGGAAGCGTTCCGAAGCACGTTTTTTATGGAAGATAGTCAGAGATTATGCGAATTTGCTGAAATCAACGTTGCGCATATCGCCGGTTTCATTGAAGGCGTTGTGGAACGCAAACGATGCCTGAAGCGAGTGGGGTGTCTGACCGCCCTTACCCAGCTTGAGGTAGTCGAGCAGCAGGGGGCGATAGTCGGGGTGAGCGCAATTTTCGATAATGCTGTATGCGCGATCCACGGGGTCAAGGTGGCGCAGGTCAGCGATACCCTGGTCGGTAACAAGTACGTCAACTGAGTGTTCCGAATGGTCGGCGTGTGCCACCATGGGTACGATGTTTGAGATCAGTCCGCCCTTGGTCACGCTGGGGCAAGAGAAAATCGAGATATATGCGTTGCGTGTGAAGTCGCCCGAACCACCGATACCGTTCATCATCTTGGTGCCCAGAACGTGTGTCGAGTTAACACCACCGAAGATGTCGGCTTCAAGGGCGGTATTCATAGCTATAACACCCAGTCGGCGGATAACTTCGGGGTTATTAGAAATTTCAGCGGGGCGCATCAGAATCTTGTCGTGGAAGAAGTCGATGTTGCCGAAGAGTTCTTCTTCAACTTTGTCGCTGAAAGTCATCGAGCAGGTAGATGCAAAAGTACATTTGCCTTTCTTGATAAGCTCAATCACGGCATCCTGAATTACCTCGGTATACATCTGGAATGTGGGGAGTACGGTGCTTTCACCCAGATCGTAAAGCACGGCGTTGGCCACATTACCCACACCGCTCTGCAAGGGCAGGAATTCTTTGGGGATGCGTCCGTTGCGGTATTCCGACAGCAGGAACTCAACCACATTCGCACCAATCTGTTTTGATACGGCATCGGGTTCGGTGAAGGGTTTCACCATATCGTATGAATCGGTGCGCACGATACCGATCACTTTCGAGGGGTCGATTTTCAGGATGGGTGAGCCGATGCGGTCAGAGGGTTTGTAGATTTCGATAGCGCGACGGTAGGGGGGATCTGCCGGCATATACACGTCGTGCATACCAAGCAGGGAGTGGGGAAGCTTTTGATTCAGCTCAATGAAGATCTTATCTGCCATTGCAGCGTATGTGGGTGCATTACCCACGCCACAACCCAGGATAACCTCGCCGTCGGGAGTGATGTCGGCAGCTTCAATAATGGCATAATCAATCTTGCCATAGAAACCGTAACGGGTTTCCTGCGCCATATCGCTCAGGTGACGGTCGAAATAATGGGTGTCGTGAGAGTTGATGCGCTTGCGCAGGTCGGGTACATTCTGGTAGGGAGCGCGCATATTGATGGCGTTGGCGCGCGACAGAGCACCGTCGGCGCGGTCGCTGGTAGATGCGCCTGTAAAGATATTTACTTTGAAGGGGCGACCCTCAGCGTGTTCCTTCTCGGCACGCTCGGCTATTGCACTCGGAATAAATTTAGGGGTGCCCGGGGCAGTGAATCCTGACAGACCGATAGTGTCGCCGTTCTTGATCATAGCGGCGGCTTCTTCTGCCGTGATATAGTTAAATGCCATTATGTGTGATATTTAGTTTATAAGGTTTAGAATTTTCGATTAAAAATTTCGGCATCGATAAAAGCGCGTCGCAGCGGTGAACGTCTGCGTCCGGGTGAGGATAGGCGGGATGTGTGCACAGGTTCCTGAGATATGGCTTTTATGCCTTCCTCGTGCAGATGTCGCTTGGTTTTCTTAGGTTCTACAGCCACCGGAGTTGCGTCTTGAGTATGTTCGGCAAAAACTTTTTTCAGGATAGGGCGTTGAGATTGAGCGGCCGACTTTTTCTTAATGTCGTCGCGTAAGGTCTTGATAATCATAATCACAGCTATGATCACCCCGATTGATATTTCAATGGCTCTATCCATTGTTTATTGGCCAAAAGTGTAATCCGGTGTTTGAGGATTTTCGCACAAAATTAATCATTTTGAGCGATGTATGCAATTTTTTGGCCGAATAAATTGGATTATAGCGCTTTTTGGCTCTGATGCGATTATCCCAAAAGTACATCCAACGCCATCATCAGCACAAATCCTATTGCAAAGCCTATGGTGCCCATATTGGAGTGTTTTCCTTGTTGCGTCTCAGGTATAAGTTCCTCAACCACCACATAAATCATAGCTCCGGCCGCAAAAGCCAGCAGGTAGGGCAATGCCGGCAGTATTATTGAGGCAAGGGTTATTGTAAGGATGGTGCCTATCGGTTCCACTATACCGCTCAATGTGCCTAAGACGAACGATTTACCTCGTGAATTTCCGGCCGTGTGCATAGGCATTGACACGATTGCTCCTTCCGGGAAGTTTTGAATAGCGATGCCCACAGCTAAAGCGATGGCACCGGCCATTGGCATATATGCGTTATTTCCCATAGCAGCCGCAAGAGCCACTCCTACGGCCATACCCTCTGGCAGATTATGGAGTGTGACGGCGAAAAATAACTTTGTCGATTTGGAAAAATGAGATTTCGGACCCTCGCTTTGCGAGCTGTCAATATGTTGGTGGGGTACTACCGAATCAAGAAATAGCAGGAAAAATATGCCGAACAGGAATCCGACTATAGCAGGAAAAATGCTTGCAAAACCCTCCTTTCCGGTCATTTCCACAGAAGGAATTAGGAGCGACCACACCGAAGCGGCCACCATTACACCTGCAGCAAATCCGGATAAGGTCTTTTGCATCAGATCAGGAATTCGATTCTTCCGAATCAAGAACACACAGGCCGATCCGAGCATCGTGCCCAAAAAAGGTAATAATATTCCTATCGTTAGTCCATTCATAAAATATTAACAATTCGACCGGCCGAAAGGATTACAAGCAGGCAAGCGTTTTTGAGTATGATGTTACTCCTTTATTTTCGATATGATAGAATGTCTCAGTCAGTTTGTGATACTATAATATTCCCCTTTCGTCGGTTTGCCGTTAACTTGCGGAGCAGGTGATTATTTTATGTTATTTTGCTGCGGGGGTGATGTTTTCTCACGATTTTTTTGTAACTTTGCATCCTAAACCGCAATGTCATTTACATGAATTTTTTTAAGAGCATTTTCTCACGCGAAAAGAAGCAGACCCTTGACAAAGGTCTTGAAAAAACCAAGGAAGGTGTTTTTGGTCGGCTCAAACGTGCTTTTGTGGGTCGTAAGACCATTGACGACGACTTTCTGGACGAACTCGAAGAAATCTTTATTACCGGCGATGTCGGTGCCGAAACCACCCTGCGCATAATTGAACGCATCCAGGCTCGTGCCGCTCGCGATAAATATGTTAATGAAGACGAGCTCAACGATATGCTCGTTGAAGAAATCACCGCACTGCTTGCTGAAAACCCCAACGATGTGTCGGCCGACGGCAAATTTACCGTGCCGGAGGGCAAGAAACCTTACGTGATTATGGTTGTGGGTGTCAACGGGGTAGGTAAGACTACCACAATAGGTAAGATGGCTTATCAGTATAAGAAAGCCGGTTATAAGGTGATGATCGGTGCCGCTGATACGTTCCGCGCCGCCGCCGTCGAGCAGATCGACGAATGGGGCCGTCGCGCCGATGTTCCCGTTATCAAGCAGCAGCTTGGTAGCGATGCTGCTGCCGTGGCTTACGATACTCTATCGTCTGCCGTAGCCAATGATGTCGATGTCGTGATAATCGACACCGCCGGTCGTCTGCACAATAAAAAGGGACTGATGGATGAGCTATCGAAGATTAAGCGCGTCATGCAGCGCGTGGTGCCCGATGCTCCTCACGAGGTCCTGCTGGTGCTCGACGGCTCTACGGGACAGAATGCTTTTGAACAGGCTCGCCAGTTTTCAGCTGCCACGCAGGTCACAGATCTGGCTGTCACCAAGCTCGATGGCACTGCCAAGGGTGGTGTCGTGATCGGCATTAGCGATCAATTCCAGATTCCGGTGAAATATATTGGTCTGGGTGAGGGTATCGAAGACCTCCAGGTGTTCAATAAACGTGAGTTTGTAGAGAGTCTTTTCGGAAAACGCTGATGCCAAAGGTTAATATTATCTCGCTCGGATGTTCCAAAAATCTGGTAGATTCCGAGCGTGTATTGCGACGCCTGCAGGATGCAGGTTTCAATGCCGTGCACGAAGCCGATTCGTTTACCGATGGTGCCGTCATTATCAATACTTGCGGATTTATAAGCGATGCCAAGCAGGAATCCATTGATACGATTCTTGAAGCCTGCGAGTTGAAAAAAGACGGCGTAATAGATCGTGTGTATGTTATGGGGTGCCTCTCACAGCGTTATGCCGACGATATGCCAGGGCTTATCCCCGATGTTGATGCGTGGTTTGGCAAGTTTGATTGGGATGGCGTCGTAGGCCGTCTGAAATCTGACTATCTGCCCGCTGCTCCCACCCCGCAGCGTAAATCCCCCCAATGGGACCGCACTATCACCACCCCCTCGCATCACGCGTACCTGAAGATAGCCGAAGGATGCAATCGCTTCTGTGCATTTTGTGCCATTCCTTTGATAACCGGCCGCTTCCACTCGCGTCCGGTAGACGAAGTTCTTGAAGAAGTACGCGAACTGGTGAGTCGAGGTGTCCACGAGTTTAACATCATTGCTCAGGACTTGTCGAGCTATGGTCGCGATCTGCCCGGAGTTCCCGCCGGTGCCTCGCATTTCGCTGATCTTCTGGAACGTATGGCCGATATTGAGGGTGTGGAATGGATACGCCTGCATTATGCGTATCCGTCAGATTTCCCTTACGAGATTCTGCCAGTAATGGCTTCAAGGTCCAATATCTGCAAATATCTTGACATTGCATTGCAGCATATTGACGATACGGTGCTTGCCAATATGCAACGCCATATTACAGCCGAGGATACGCGCCGACTTTTAGAACGCATCCGTCGCGAGGTTCCCGGCATCCACATCCGTACCACGCTGATGGTGGGTTTCCCCGGAGAAACCCACCAGGCTTTCTCCCGCCTGATGGATTTTGTATCTGAGCAACGATTCGAGCGGATGGGAGCGTTTGCCTACTGTGAGGAGGAGGATACCGCTGCCGCACGTAATTTCTCGGACAGCATTTCTGATGAGGTCAAGGAGGATCGACTCAACCGCGTGATGGCTCTTCAGGAACAAATCTCGCTGGAACACAACCAGGCAAAGATTGGGCAAATCCTGCGTGTAATAATCGACTCTGAAGAGGATGGTACTTACATTGGTCGCACCGAATTTGATTCACCCGAGGTAGACCCCGAAGTGTTCGTTTATACTGATAAATCGCTTGAAAAAGGACAATTCTACAATGTCCGTATTACTGATGCCACGCCGTTTGAACTCGTGGCCGAGCTATGTTGATCAACGATAAAACCAAAGAAAAAGTGCGCGCGATGCTAAGTCGCGGCGACGAATTTGTGCTGTATCGCCTCCCGGGGCGTACGGTCAAGCTCGTCACGGCCATCAAGCCTAAGGTTGATGTCAGAATAGTGCCGTGGAACACACACCTGGCAGATGCAATTAAGCCCGGTGCCACCGCCGCTCCGACTTTTCAGATACCTCATTCTACTCCCCGGCGATACTATATCGACCGTGTGAATGCCGTAATTGAAAGGTTGCGAGAGCGTGGAAGGGCTAAGACAGTGATTTCACGAATCATAGCCGGACACACCCCCGAAGCCGATTGGCTCGATATTGCCGACCGATTGTGGCAGGCCTATCCCGATACATTCGGCTACCTTTTCTATACCGCTTCAACCGGTGGTTGGGTAGGGGCTACTCCTGAAAAGTTGCTTTTCACATTCAGCCCGTGCAGCTTCACCACCTGTGCTCTCGCCGGAACTCTTCCGGTTGATGTGCCATGGAATCGCAAAAACTACGATGAACAGCAGATGGTAGCTGATTTCATCAAGGATACCCTGACGCGTATGGGGCTTGATTTCAAAGAATCTGGTCCACGCACCATTACATACGGGGCTATAAAACACCTGATGACTAACTTCACAGGC
>CAZHDH010000017.1:0-40427 GCA_964531245.1 uncultured Bacteroides sp.
GGACGGGTGGTGATTGAATCAACACCGGCAAGGGCTGCCGACATTGTTTCGGTCTGGCTGCGGAGCAGATTTACGTGAGCGTCGTAGATAGTCTGGTTGAACTTTGACGTGGCAGCGTGAACGTGCATCTTGGCAACGTCAACATTTTCAGGCTTGTACTGTTCCACGATCTGAGCCCAAAGCATACGGCCGGCGCGGAATTTTGCAAGTTCCATGAAATAGTTGGACGAAATGCCCATGTTGAATTTGATGCGTGCGGCCACTTCGTCGGCGGTGAGGTCGGCATCGGTGAGCAGGGTCATCCAAGCTGCGCCCCATGCCAGAGCGTAGCCGAGTTCCTGGAAGATGTAAGCGCCGGCATCGCTCAGAGTGAATGAATCTACGGCGAGCACCTTGATATTGTCGATACCCTTGACAGCGGCAAGAATTTTCTTGGCGTTTTCGAGGATAGCACCGAGGTCAAGCTTTTTACCGTGGCGGAAAGCGGGGCGCAGGGGATTGTAGTCCACCGATCCGTGGAAATCCTTTTCAGCACCGGCTTCCTTGATATATTTGGCAAGGTTTTCGGTAAGTTCCACAGCCTTACGGGGGCAGCAGGTAAAGTTTACTTCAACAGTTTTAATGTTGATATCCTTGAGCAGAGCGGCTACGGTGTCGTAGGAGGGATCTTCAACTGTGAAGCCGAGCGAAGTCACACCGCGTGTGAGCACCTCGCGAGCCTTTTCGTTGGCCTTAGCGGGTTCGGTTTCGATGATTTCCTGACGGGTGAGCCAGTCGTTGGTAGTTTTGATACCACGCACGTATGGAAATTCGCCGGGGAGCGAGTCGGTGGTGGTGAAGTCTGCGATGTCTTCGGCGCGATACATAGGCTGAACGTTGAAGCCTTCGTTAGTGCGCCATACCAGTTTTTTATCGAAGTCGGCACCTTTGAGGTCGGCAACGACTTTGGCCTTCCACTCGTCGGTGGTCACGCCTGGAAACTGGTCAAACAATTTTTCGGTCTTTTCTGCCATAACTATGAAAGTTATACTTATTTGATTGTGATTTGGTTTGTATCGGATCTTAGGGTTAAAGAGTAATTCCGGACAAAGGTACAAAAAAAAACTAAAAACGAGTAATTTATTGCGTCCAATTTCAAAATTTGGCATTTGAAAAATTGCCGAATGGCTCTTATACACGCTGTTATAGCTGAAAAAATTGCCTCCTGAAATATCGGGTATATCTTTCCGGCTATTATTAATTATGTGAAAAAAACGTAATGGCACCACGGGGTATCATTATTTTTTGTACTTTTGTATCACCTTTAATATTAACCTAAAAATACTTTCTATGAAATTGAACCAAGGTGATATTGTAGACTTAATTGTAAATAAAGATTTTGGCGAGCAAGAAGATTTTTTCCGACTCGAAGTTCCGGGCTACGGCGAGCAGCATCTTAACAAACTTAAATTCCAGAAAGAAGAGCCATTGCCCGATTCGCTTACGGTTCGCGTTAAATTTTTCAATAGAGACGGAGTCCCCGTGCTGGGACACTATCTGCCACAGTATGTGCATCGTTTCTATCGCGTTTCGCTCCCCGATCGTGCATACGAATATGAGTTTATGGTGATGGGGCTTCCCAACCATCGTGGCGATCATTTTACTCTTGAAGACAAATACGGCATCCGTTATAATCTCACCGATGAGAATGCGATGCTTGCCCTGGGCCAGAAGGTGCTGTGTAAATTCACCAAACTCACCCAGGCGTTTTTTACAATCACCCTTGCCAATAGCGATATGCGACTGCAATTCTTCACGCCCGAAGAATTTTTCAGTCGGGTGGGAGTGCGTCCCCTGCAGGCCAAGGCAATCATCTCGGCTCTTGAACGCTATCTGCCCGAGGTTGCCAAGGAGATTGCTGAGGGCAACCCCCTGTGGGTTGTGTCGGCTCTAAGATTGTCGATTGCAAACCTCACCGACTGGATCGTAAGCTCCCACGCCCGCAAACATCGTCTGTTCCTGCTCGATGTGGTGGATACCCTGCGCGATACGGGCCTTTATCTGCTTGAGGAATCACGATTCCTGCGCAGCCTCTCGGGTGAACGCCGTCGCAATCTCCAGGCCATCATTACCGAATGTGTCGAAAATCTCCAGCCATACCGCGATACCCTGCGCCTGGTGTGCAACGAGGGCGAGCGCGGCATAGTGGAAGACATCCTGCGCAAATTGCGTGAGAGCGGCTACCTTTACCACCCCTCGCGCAAGCTCGCAATGCTTATGATGGTATTCCGTACTCGTCCCGAATTGGTGCATGAATACTTAGGTAAGCTGTTCGAGACCATTATGGCCTGGGATCTGGATACCTGGACCGCCGAACCATTCCGCAGCGCTATGGTGAGCGCATTGCAGATGTACATTTCGCAGACCAGCCGCGAGATTGACCTCATGCCTCAGGCCGATAACGAGGAAGAAGCCGACCGGATAGAAAAAGTGGTGACTGCCATCGCGCTCCAGATGTTTATCAGCGGCCACACCGACGATGACAACTATCGCCGCAACCGCTCGCTATTTTACCGCTACGTATCGCTGTTACGTCCTGTAAAGAGCGATGAGTTGCTCGATAAGGCTTTTTTGACGTTAATGGGAGCCAAGTTGCCGCTCGATTTCTCTTACGATACCATCAAGGAACCATTGATGTTGCTTACCCGCTCATCTGTCGATGCACCCGAGGATTCCAAGCAACTCAACTCAATGTTCACATTCCAAAACGGCCCGATACGCCTTACGGTGGATGCCGACGGGGTGTCGCTGACTCGCACCGATGAGGAAAATCCCGCACGTGTGATTCCAAACGGTATGATGGAATGGTTGCAGCCGCGCGTGTTTGTCAACCGCGTGCAGAGCCTCAGCGGAGCGCAGCTCAAAAATATAGATGCCCACCGCAGGATGTGGATCAGTATCGAGGGCGCACTTTTCGATAAGCGCACCGAGGCTGTTCCCGTCACACTCAAGAAGCGCAAGGCCGAAATAGGAGATTTTGTGCGCATAGCCATTTCCGCCCAGGAAAGTCAGCGCGGTGATAATCCCAAGTGGATGGCAATCATCGATGATGACGAATATGAAACCGCCGGAGGCTATATCATGCGCGACGATATCGTATCGTTCAAACTCACCAGCAGCGACCTCGACCGCAATCGCGCCCTGGTGGAAAGCGCGTTTGTTGACGAAAACGGTATGCCGCGCCTCTTCAATGCTATGGTCAAGGATATAATCGAGGTTGGCGACCACGAGTTCTATCAGTTCTCGCTCTTGGAAGATATTGCCGAGCAGGTAGATTCCATTATGACCTATCAGCGCGACTATCTGGCGGTGATTGCCAAAGTGCTGGATCACGAATACAGCGCGATATGCGAGACCGGCTATGGCGTATTCCTCAAAAGCGATCCCTCGCTTCCCCCGTATTCCGGTGGCAACTGTGTGCGCTTCCGCGTAATCGAGCGTCAGAACGTCAACCGCATAGTAGGTACCATAGTGGACGATGCCGACGATTGTGTTATCGACAAGGTGCAGGCATTCAATAATCTGCTCACCGACATCTGTCTGGTGCGTGAAGATAGCGATGAAAACCAGTCGAGCATCAATATCGATGAAACCCTGACCCGTGATGCCGTGGCAGAAATTATCGAGATAATACGTTTCAAGGCCATTTCGACCAAGGAGCTGTTGGTGGCATACGACTATCTGAGCTTCGCGCGCCTGCTCGCGCGTCTGATCGAGGACGACGTGCTGTCGATGCGCCTTGGTATCCATGCCGAGATGTTGCGCCTGCACCAGTTCTATGCCGTCAATCGCCGTATTGATGTAGACGAACTCAATAAATTCCGTCCGCAGCTCAAAGGCTACCCTATGCTTGAAATGGTGTTCCACCGCCTTGAAATCGTGTCGTGGCTCGGTGATAACGAACACAACGATGAGCTGTGGGATACTATCAACAAACGCCGCAGCCTGCTTGAAACCTCATTGGCGCAGCTCGTGCTTTCATACAACTTGCTTCCCGACGCGGCACGCGACGAAGGCACCGTGGCCGAAGGTCTCAAAACCAAAATCGCACAGATGCTTGGCGTAAACTTCGAGACACGCCAGCTCAAATCATACGGTCGCGAAACCCAGTATGTTGAATTCAAATCAAGCCTGGTTTACCCGGCACGTAAAGCCAAAGACAAGGATACCCCCAAGGCCAATCCCGAGATGCAGCAGCTTGAAATCCTGCGTCAGATAGCAGCCTTCCTCAATTCGGGCGGCGGTACGCTTTATATAGGTGTCAACGACAAGACACGCATGGAAGCCGGTCTGTTTGAAGATTACCAATACTACGCCCACAAAAAAGCATCGATCGGTAATTTTTACTACGATATGAAAGATGCCGACAACGTGTGTGTGTTCCTGACCAATCTGGTTACCGACCGCTGGGGACGCAATGTGTCGGGATATGTAGAGGTGGACCGCGACCCCGAGGCCACCAAGGACGTTATCGTGGTAAAGGTGCGTCCCAGAAATATACCCGTGGAGCTGGACGGCGACATCTATGTGCGCCGAAGCAACAACACCTTCCGCCTGCGCGACGACGAACGCGAAGAATTCATGGCCGAACGTCAGTTGATTCACGAACGCGAAAAAGCATCGGTCACCGTAGCAGATGTTATGGATGAGGATGTCCGGCAGCCGCAGGAACCCGCCGTGATTGAGCAGCCAGCAGCTCCTGTCGCAGTGGTATCGGCTCCGGAGCCTGTGGAAGAAACCCAAGTGACCGAGCCAACCGGTACAATGCCGATGATGTCGTCGTGGCGTCCGAATGCTTTGCATAATTGGGAACCGGATTATGTGCAACCCGAAGGTTACATATATATATTTGGAAACGGCACGCTGAAACGCACCGTTGACGACGGCAACCTGGATTACGATGACGACTGCCTGGCCGCCCTCGCGTTCAAATCCAAAGAAGCACGTCAAGGTTTCCTGATACTTATCTTCGCTCCGCAGCAGATTCTCAAAGTGCCTATGAGCGAGGTGCTCGAAAAGGGCATACAGACAGCAGTGCCATATTATCGCGAAGCCCCCGTGGTGTTTGCCACCATAGCACTGCCCGGCGATGGCATCCTGGTGCATCTCACCGATTCCAAAAATAATGTTAGCCGTCGAGTGATGACTATGGCGGATATTCCATCGTCGCACCTCACATCGGCTCCCGAAAATATATCTGACGTGAACGGCACCGGTGATGTTGTGGCAGCCGAATTGGTACAGGAAAATTGTTTTGATTATTTCCGTGGCTCGTTGGTGCGCGACCTATCGGGCCGTCAGATAGGTTACACCCTGCGCACAGGAGCCGGCTCCCAGAAAGCCCGCGAGATATTTGAAGATGATGTGAAACATTGCAGTACGCAGGTATGAGCACACGGCCGCTGTTTTCGATAATAACAATCACCTATAACGCCGGGCACACCGTCGGGCGTACTCTGGCCAGCATTGACTCCCAGACTTGCCGCGATTTCGAGCACCTGATAATTGACGGCGCATCATCTGATGATACGCTTGATATCATTGCCCACTCGCCCGGGGCCGGGCAGCGCAGACTGGTGTCTGAACCGGACAAGGGGCTTTACGATGCCATGAACAAGGGGGTGCGTATGGCTCGCGGTGAATATCTGATATTCCTTAATGCCGGAGATAAATTCCACGCAGCAGATACTCTCGGTATAATCGCCGATTGTATCACACGCTGCAATCATCCCGGCATAGTGTATGGTCAGACTGATCTGGTGGATGATGAAGGACGCTATTTGGGTCCCCGTCATCTGACCGCACCCGCCCAACTTACGTTCAGCGATTTCGCGCGCGGAATGCTCGTGTGTCATCAGGCATTTGTGGTGCGACGCGATATTGCACCCGAATACAACCTGCAATGGCGGTACTCGGCCGATTACGAATGGTGTCTGCGTTGCCTGCGTAATTCGTCGGCGAATGTATATACCGGTGCCACCCTGATAGATTACCTATACGAAGGGCTCACCACCGCCAACCGCAAGAGCTCGCTAATCGAACGCTATAAAATAATGTGTAAATATTACGGCTACGCATCCACAACCCTGCGTCATATAGGCTTTGCGTTCCGTTTTCTAAAAACTGAGAAACACTAATGTACATATATAATACAACATTTGGAGTCGATCCGGCTCTGGAAACCGAGTTTTTCAATTGGCTCAATGCCGAGTTTATTCCCGCATCGGTTGCCGATGGCGAATATTTCACGGCACCGGAACTTTTCAAGGTCATTACCAATGATCCTGAAAACAATGCCTTTGCGCTGCACATGCGCGCCGCCGCTACCGACGATATCAATCGCTGGTATGCCGACCACGGTGCGCGCCTGTTTGATTACATCATGCAGCGTTGGGGTGGTCGCGTTGTATATTTCACCACAACTCTCGAAGCTCAATGACGGCAGTTTGCGAAGCGGTACGCGATTTTCAGCGTGTGATTCTCGGAATCGACCCCGGCACCAATGTGATGGGTTACGGCGTGCTGGGTGTCAACGGTAAAAAGCTTACTGTTGTGACCATGGGAGTAATACACCTGAATAAGTTTGACAGCCATTACCTGCGGCTGCGTCGCATTCACGAGCGAGTCACAGATCTGTGCAGCCAATATTTGCCCGACGAGCTTGCCATCGAAGCACCCTTCTTTGGCAAAAACGTTCAGTCGATGCTGAAACTGGGGCGCGCACAGGGCGTGGCTATGGCCGCGGCATTGATGCGCGACATCCCCATTACGGAATACGAGCCGCGAAAAATCAAGCAGGCCATCACCGGCAATGGTGCCGCTTCAAAGGAGCAGGTCCGCGAGATGCTGCGGCGTATGCTGTCCATCCCACAGGAGAATCTCTTGCCCGAGTTGGACTCAACCGACGCTTTAGCAGCGGCGGTATGTCATTTTTACGAAAGTGCAAAACCCGTGGTAGCCAAGGCTACATCGTGGAAAGATTTCATAGCCAAAAATCCAGACAAAGTAAAATTATGAGAAAAATAGCCCTTTTATCTGTCATAGTGGCACTTACGGCGCACGCCGGTGTTGATATCGCGGGCACCGACTACCAGATAATCCAGCCCGATGCTTCATCCGGGCTGAGTGCCGTATATGTTGTGCGCGATGCTTCAATGGCACGCATCGTATATACCGGTGCGAGTGGTGCGGTGGAGTGGAGCGAATTCTCATCGCTCGGCGGCGGTTATGCGCGCGAGATTACCCCGGTTAATTCCGGCGGAGAATATAGCATAAACGCGCCATCAGAAGGTTTGGGCTACATAATAGATGACGGTGGCACCCGTACTTGTATCTGGGTGATAAATTACGAGGCTTATCCTTACACGATCACCGGCGCGACGGCCGACGAAAGCGATTGCTCATCGGTGCGACTTGCATTGCAGGGCGATGCCCCGGAGATGCCGTATTACAGCGTGAACGGCCGTCATCTGAGTGTTGACCGTCAGATAAATGTAAGTTTCCTTAACCTCTCATTTAATGACGAAACGTTTTCATACGACCAGATAGTGGCCACGAAAGCATTTGAATATGCAACGGGTGGTCTGTATCTGCCGGCCTCCTTGTGCGATACCGATTTCACGATACATCCCGATAGGTTTGCATCCGTATGGGATTCGGCGCGCGAGGTGGTTTCGCCTACGGTGAAGGCATACGCGGTGGAATGTCAGACCTCGGCTACGCAGACAGCCCGCGAAGCCGACAATGAACAGAAGGCCGAAACCGAAGCCTTGGGTGGATCGGCACCGTGCGAGATAACCTTCAAGGCAGCCGTAACGGATGCAGCCATTTTCCGCCGGTGGGAAGTGGCTACGACTCCTGATTTTCTTGACTCGTTCCTTTCGTTCAACGATCTTGAATTTACCTATACTTTTGAGGACGCAGGCAGCTTCTATGTGCGGTTTACGGCCGACAATGCCGCGGGTGCTTGCGAACAGCAAAGCGAGGTGTACACCATTACGATAGGAGAATCGCGCCTGGAATGTCCCAACATCTTTACACCCGGAGCATCCGAGGGGGTAAACGATGAATGGAAAGTGAGCTATAAATCTATAGTAGAATTTGACTGTCATATTTTTAACCGATGGGGTAAGACGCTGGCACACCTCACCGATCCATCCCAAGGCTGGGACGGCAAGGTGGGAGGCAAGACCGTAGGGTCGGGCGTGTATTTCTATGTGATAACAGCACGCGGATCCGATGGCACTGTATATAAGTTGTCGGGTGACATCAACGTGATAAATTCACGCCGCGACACATCCCCCACAGTCACAGAATAATACCATGAAAGAAGAAATAACCGAAATTATCGAGAATTTATTGAACGAGTCACCAATGCTGGCCGATGCCGAGGCGGAATTCAAGCGTATGATCGGGGAAGACTCAGATCTGCGTCGCAATTATCGTGAATGGTGTCATGAAATGGGATATACGGAGCGCAACGGTTTTCGTGAATATGGTCTGGAATATCTCGACGGCAAAAACGAAATTTGGAATTATCTTACAGATTATGACGATGAAGAATAACCCCCGGCGAATGCCCGCTGAATGGGAAACGGGACGCGCCGTTATGGTAGCATGGCCCCACGCCGATACGGATTGGAATTATATGCTCGAAGAAGCCCAGGAGTGCTACGATTCGCTTATCAGAGCTATATGCCGTCATTCGGCAGCTATCGTTGTGGCACCCGATGTTGAGCCGCTGAAGCAAAGGTTTGCCGACATACCGCGCGATCGTATTTTCTTTTTTCAATCGCCCACAAATGATACATGGACACGTGATTATGGCCCTATAACGGTGCAAAATGCCGCGGGCGAATACACGGTGTGCGATTTCGGATTCAATGCCTGGGGCGGAAAGTTTGAACACGAGCTGGATAACGGCGTCACCCGGCGCATGCACGCCTCGGGCTTGCTTCGTGGTAATTATGAGGATCATAACGATTTCATACTGGAAGGCGGCTCGATAGAAAGCGACGGCCGCGGCACAGTGCTCACCACCGAGTCGTGCCTGCTTACGCCCACACGAAATTCAAAGCTTACCCGCGATGAAATAGAGTTGCGGCTAAAGCAAAGTCTGGGAGCTGAAAAAGTGCTGTGGCTCGATTGCGGCGATATGATAGGCGACGATACCGACGGCCATATCGACACGATAGCGCGCCTCGCTCCAAATAATACAATTCTGTATTGCGGATCCGACTGGAATAATGCCGATGATGAGCAGTCGCAAATTCTTTCCGGTATGCAGGAGAGCCTGAGCCGTATGACCACCGCTGCGGGCGAACCCTTCAATCTAATCCAGCTTCCCCTGCCGGCAGCTGTTTACGACCCCGAGGACGGCCACCGTCTGCCTGCCACATACGCCAATTTCCTGATAGTGAATGATGCGGTGCTGATGCCGGTATATGGTCAGCCCGACAGGGATCTACATGCCGAGATGGCATTGCGCGTGGCATTTCCGGAGCATATAATCGAGCGAGTGGATTGCCGTGCGCTTATCCGCCAGCACGGTTCGCTGCACTGTGCCACGATGCAAATACCCTTTGATGTCCTGAATATTTAAGAGTTACTTAAGATAATGAAAGTAGGAATTATACAACAACATAACACAGCCGATCGCTGCGACAATGTGAAGCGTCTGAGCGAAAAAGTGTCTGCTTTGGCTGCCGAAGGTGCCGAGCTTATAGTGTTACAGGAACTCCACGACGGCCTTTACTTCTGTCAGGTCGAGGCAGTGGACAATTTCGATCAGGCCGTGGATTTCCCGTCGGAAGCCACAGCGCATTATGCTGCGCTTGCCCGCGAAAACGGCATAGTTTTGGTTACGAGTATGTTTGAACGTCGAGCCGCCGGGCTTTATCACAATACTTCGTTAGTGTTTGAGAAAGATGGCAGCGAGGCCGGCCGTTACCGCAAAATGCACATTCCCGACGATCCGGCCTATTATGAAAAATTCTATTTCACACCCGGAGATCTGGGATTTCACCCGATTCAGACCTCGGTAGGCCGACTCGGAGTACTGGTGTGCTGGGATCAATGGTATCCCGAAGCCGCGCGTCTTATGGCTCTTGCCGGGGCCGAAATGCTCATTTATCCTACGGCGATAGGTTGGGAAAGCAGTGATACGCAGGATGAAAAGGCACGCCAGCTTGAGGCTTGGATAACTGTGCAACGCGGACACGCGGTGGCAAACGGCTTGCCCGTAATTACGGTAAACCGGGTAGGGTATGAACCCGACCCATCCGGCTCCACCGGAGGCATAACATTCTGGGGTAACAGCTTTGTGGCCGGTCCGCAGGGCGAGTTGATTTTCCGGGCCACCTCAGAGGAAGAAGTAACCTGTATCGTAGAGGTTGACCTCAAACGCTCGGAGCAGGTGCGTCGCTGGTGGCCCTTCCTGCGCGACCGTCGAATAGACGCCTACGGCGACCTGCTCAGACGTTTCCGTGATTAAGTAAGAATCGTCAATCCTACGCAAATCTATATCGCCTAATTTTTAAGAGTTACTTATGAAAAAACAGATATTATATTTCTGTTCCTTTGCCGTTATCTGGTTTCTTGTAGCATGTGCATCCGATGTTATCGGGGGTCTGTTTCATCAGGACTGGTGGCAGGGGCGGAGCAAATATGTGGTAATTGTTATCGCAGCCGTGTTATCCTCAATGTTTGCTCCAAAGCTTTCTGAATTTTTAGATAAGCTCTTTAAGAAAAATTAATAACGGCGACACGACCGGAATAAAAATCCCGCGACACAATTCAATGGTCGCGGGATTTTTATGTTGGAGTATTATCTTATTATTCAGCAGCTTCGGGGTTGGCGAGCTTGCGGAATTCTTCGATAGTAACGGTTTTTTCTTCAGCGTTGATGGCGTTGCGCACGGCGTCGAACATCTTGAGATCTTCAACTTCGTCGGCGATCTGCTTGCGGTAGTTCTTGTCGCTGAGTATACGCTTGCCGAAGTCGGTGATTGTGTCTTCGTCAAGGTTCATCATACCGTACTGCTGGAGCTGCTGGCCGGCGATGAATTTAGCGCGGGCGAGCAGGTCGTCTTCTGTAACTTCAACATTGAGCAGCTTGGAAACTTCGCCTGAGATGATGTCCCATTTGATAGAGGGGAGCATCTTGTCGTAGTCGGCGTCGAGCTGTTCGGCGGTGAGGTTGCGGTCAGACATGAGGATGAATTTCTTGAGAAGCTCGGTGTCGATGTTCATGTCACCGTAGGTCTTCATCAGATATTCGTGGGCGTCGCGGTTGAAGAGCTGGAAGCTATTGGGCATCAGAGCGTTCTGGATCATGTTGGTCAGAGCGGTCTGATATTCTTCTTCGTTGTGCACCTGATCCTTGCCGAATACGTTGTCAAAGAATTCCTGATTGTGTTCGGCGGGTTTGAGGACGATGATTTCAGAGATAACAAACTGGAAGTCGCCGGTGGTCTGAGCTGCTTTTTCCTTGTCGATATTGAGCATTGAAGCCACTTCTGCTACCTGTCCGCCGGCAGCCTTGGTGGGGTTGTAAACCACTTTGTCGCCCACGTGTTTGTCCATAAAGAGGGCTTCCTGATCTTTATCCTTGAAGAGGAAGGGAGCCACGATGCCGTTTTCAACCATCACGGCATCTTCACCGGTCATTACATTGCCTTCGGCATCAAGCTGCATGATAGCGCCCTTAACCACAGCCTTGGCATCCACGGTGTCGCCTGGTTCCTGAGTGCCGAAACGTTCGCAGAGGTTTTTATCCTGCTCGTCGATCATTTCTTTCGATACTTCGATCTTGTAGAAGGGGATTGAAACTTCCTTGTCGAGCTTGATATTGAGTTCAGGCCAGAGGGCTACGTCGTATTTGAATTCGTAGTCGGTCTGCTTGAGGTCGATTTGCTTAGCTTCGGCGGGCATGGGCTGGCCGAGGATCTGGATGTTGTTATCGCGGATATAATCGAACACGGCGTTGATCACCACATCGTTGATAGCGTCGCTTTTCACTTCGCGGCCGAAGCGTTTGCGGAGTTCGGGGAGGCTGATGTGGCCCTTACGGAAGCCGGGGATAGTGTGTTTTTTGCCAATTTCTTTGAGCTTTTCGGTTACTTTGCCCTCATAGTCAGCTTCAGTGACGTTAACGGTGATCACACCGCGGGTTTCACCGGTCTTGTCAAATTTAATTTCCATTTTGGTGTTAGGATTTCTTTATGTTGTTGTTATATATTTCGTTTTGTGTTGTTGAGCACCTGGGTGCGCAAATTGTTTGCAAAGATAATACTTTTTTTTCAATCGTACCAACGTTTTGCGTGCGAAGTGGTCTAATTTGGGTTTTATATCGAATCTTTAAGATTTTTTGATTCGCACACTCACGCGTTATCTTTGCAACTAAAACGTTGATGGCAGACAAATTGTTGCAGCTTTAATACGCGGTAGAGGACGGAGTTGGTAATCGGCCGTTATCCTGATAGGAATAATGGCCGGAATCTGTGATTATGATATGATCGAATACTCGAATATCCACAGCTGCGGCGCCGGTGCATATTTTTTTTGTAAGATTATCGTCCTGCGGTGACGGATGTAAATTGCCCGAGGGGTGATTGTGCACCAGAATCATGGCGCAGGCATAATTTTCAATAGCAGCCTTGAGCAGAATCTTTATATCAACCACTGTAGCCGCAATGCCACCGCGAGCCACGCACACGCGTTTAATCATACGGTTGGCCTGATTTAGAAGTATAATCCAGAATTCCTCGTGAGGCAACCCGCCGATGTGTGTGCGCATTAAGGCAGCTGCGGTATTGGAATTGGTAATCTTACTATCTTGAGTTAAAGCCGCGTCGGCGGCCGCACGAGCGCCCAGCTCCAGAGCCGAAAGCACGGCGATGGCCTTGGCGGTGCCTATGCCTTTGTATCGGTTGACAAAATCCTTGATTGAAACGCGTGCCAGGCGCGACAGATGGCCTTCGTAATCGTCCAGAATCTCGCGACTGAGCTCAATGACGCTTTTACCGCGCAGGCCTGTGCCGAAAAGAATGGCCAGGAGTTCGGCATCAGAAAGGCTTTTGATGCCGTTTGCCATGGCCTTTTCGCGGGGGCGATCCTCGGCTGCCAGATCTTTGATAAGGGGTTTTATGGGTTCCATTTATTTGCCTTTTCTTAATGCGATTTCCTCGGCTTCATTGCGGCCGCGTCCCAGCAGTATTTTTAATGTATAGTCGCGGATGAATCCAATACCGTATCCCCCGAGCTGAATTATAGCGGCCGGCACAGCCATGGCTGCAATCTTTATGCGATGTGTCACGATTAACGCACCCACGAATATTGCCACAAGATACAATCCGAGCGGAAGCAGCCACCAGGGGCTTACAAATATTGCCATCACAAGCATGAACACAACCCCGAGCACGAACACCGCCGGAAGCAGATGCACGGCTTTGAGCGAACCGGGATATAGCAACTGAAGTGTAACGCGGGATTTTCCGAAAACATACACCTGACGGAAAAATTTTTTGAAATCCACGCGGCGTTTGTGCCACACAGGATTGCGGAACAGTGCGATCGAGAATCCGGCGTTGCGGATTCGGGTGCTCATATCAATATCCTCTGAGAACATTTCGCGGAAGCCTCCCACGACATTATACACCTGTCGGCTGAAACCCATATTGAATGTACGTGGTACAAATTTTTCAAGTTGGATTTTTCCGCCACGGATTCCACCGGTGGTGAGGAACGACGTCATTGAATAGTTGATAGCCTTCTGGGTGTCTGAGAAAGAATCGTGAGCGGCATCGGGTCCGCCGAAGCAGTCGGTGGGATTGGTGCGCATCATTTCGTTAAGTTTTTCGAAATAATCCGGTGGAATCACACAATCGGAATCAAAGAAAATGAAATAGTCGCCTGTGGCGCGATCCATTCCATAGTTGCGTGCAATTGAGCGTCCTTCATTCTCCTTGAAAAAATACTTGACATCCAGGCCGGCAGCGCGGGCTTTTTCCACTTCAGACGCGCAGGGTGCTGTGGAGCCGTCCTCAACGATGATAACTTCGAAATTAGTGGCAGTCTGGGCGCGGAGGCTGTCGAGCAGCTCCCGCACCTCATCTATCCGATTGTAAACAGGGACTATAACTGAGTATTTCATAATCGACTCTTTACAATCAGGACATTCGGGAGCGGTAATCGTCGTAAGTAAACCGGCGCAGAAGTTCAGAAGAGCCGTCGGAGCGGCGCAACCAGATGTCGGGATGCTGAATGCCGTTGAACATCGTGGTCTTGACGGTGGTGTAATGGTTCATATCCTCCAAAGTGAGGCGGTCGCCCTCGCGCAGGGGATTGTCAAAGCTCCAATCGCCCTTATAGTCGCCGCTGAGACATGAATTACCACCGAGCCGGTAGGTCGGTTTACCATCAACGGGTTCTTCACCAAGGCTTTCGGTGATGAGGGGCTTGTAAGGCATCTCCAGGGTGTCGGGCATGTGGCAGGCGAAAGAGGCATCGATTATAGCCGTTGAGATACCATCGTTGGTGATAATATCCACCACGGATGTTTCAAGATTGCCGGTGCGCCAGGTGAAAGCACTGCCGGGTTCCAGAATCACCTGAAGCCAGGGGTAGCGCGAGCGGAAGTCTTTGAGCAGGCGGATGAGGTGGTCGACGTCATACCCTTTTTTGGTCATAAGATGTCCGCCACCCATGTTCACCCATTTCAGGGCCGGCAGCAGGTGTCCGAATTGAGCCTCGAAGGCAGCCAGAACCTTTTCCAGATCATAACTTGATGATTCGCACAAGGCGTGGAAATGCAGCCCCTCGATACCCTCAGGCAACCCATTTGCAAGCTCATCGGCATTTGCTCCGAAACGCGACCCCGGCAGGGCCGGATTATACAGATCGGTTTCTATCACCGAGCATTTGGGGTTGACGCGCAGCCCAGGCGAAACGTGGCGCCCCGTAGCGGCTTCATATTCCTTGAGTTTTTCGGCAAATTTATTATACTGACTTACAGAATTGAACGTGATGTGCGAGCTACCGTCAAGATATTCGTCAATAGTTTCTGATGTGTATGCAGGACAATAGCTGTGAACATTGCCGCCGAGGAACTCGCGACCGAGACGCAATTCGTTGAGCGAACTGGCCGTTGAGTCGCGGCAATATTCGCTTATAATGTCAAAAGTGCGCCATAACGCATTGGCTTTGAAAGCCATAATGATATTAACGCCAGCCTCGCGCTTCACACGGTCGATAAGTTCCAGATTGGCGCGAAGGGCGTTTTCATTTACTACGAACGACGGGGTGGGCACGGGTACGCCGGGAGCGAGAATTGTCTTTTCCATTGGTCGGTTATTCTGTAATTATATTGAACTTTGCGTACTTAAGCAGGAGTTTACGCACGTTTGGCTGATTATCAAATTTTACGATTATGGATTCACCGAGTTCCGAGATAACGATATCCTGAATCACACCGCGTCCGAATTGTGGATGTTCGATGCGCATATTCACCTGCAATTCCGCGGCCCGATGCTGTGACGCATTTGTTGGTTTTGGGTTTTGAATACGCTGTGCCACACTGGGATTAATGAACTGGCGAGGGCGAATTTCGGGACGTTCCGGCGGCCTTTTTGCAGCCGGAATGGCAGCGTGTGCGCCCAGCGAGAATTTCAGATACTGCGGGTTGATGTCCTGAATGAACGGCGAGGGGCGGCAATCCATCGTCTGGCCGTTGAGGTATCGGTTTTTGGCAAATGTCATCATACAGTATCGCTTGGCGCGGGTGATGGCCACATAGAGCAGGCGGCGTTCCTCCTCGATAGCTGCCGCACTGCCGTGCGACATTGATGACGGAAGCAGGTCGGCTTCGACACCAACGATAAAGACATTAGAAAATTCGAGACCTTTGGCGGCGTGAATGGTCATGAGTGTCACCGAATTGGCCAGCGCGGGGTCGTCCTGATCCTGATCAGTCTGTAGCGATACGGTGGTCAGGAATGATGCGAGTGAGAGGTCGTTGTTGTCGTCCTCGCCCCGGCGTTCTTCCACAAATTCGTGAGCACCGCGAATCAATTCCTCCAGGTTCTCGATTTTAGAAATGTTCTCGGGAGTATTCTCGCTCAGGTATTGGCTGAGAAGCCCGGTGTCCTTGATAATAAATCTGGCATGCAGCTCGGCATCTGCTTTTTCACCGAAAGTGCGGTATTTTTGAATGAGCGATACGAAGCCGTTGAGTTTTGACATCGTACCGCGGTTAACATTCAGATCATACTTGCTCGGGTTGGTCAAAACCTCCCAGATGCTGACACCGGCCTGCATTGCACAGGTGGTGAGTTTGCCTACGGTGGTGTCGCCGATGCCTCGCGCGGGTACATTAATAATACGGCGCAGGGCTTCGTCGTCGTGAGGATTGACGGCCATTCTGAAATAGCTCAGAGCATCCTTGACCTCCTTGCGCTGATAGAAAGCAAGTCCGCCGTAGATGCGATAAACGATATTGCGACGTCGCAATGCTTCCTCGAGCACACGCGATTGCGCGTTGGTGCGGTAAAGAATGGCAAACTCGCTGAAAGGATCGCCCGTCATGGCCTGACGGGTTACGATCTTGGAAGCCACGAGTCCGGCTTCATCATAATCTGACGCACCGGTCTGCACCTCGACGCGATCGCCGGCATCGTTCACTGAAAAAATGCGTTTTGCTATCTGGTCGCGGTTTTTTTCGATTAGCGAATTGGCGGCGTTGATTATGTTTTGGGTGGAACGATAATTTTGTTCGAGCTTGAAAATTTCAAGGTTGGGATACGCGCGTTTCAGGTCCAGGATGTTTCGGATATTTGCCCCGCGGAACGAGTAGATGCTCTGAGCATCATCGCCCACCACGCACAGATTACCTATGCCGGTCGTGAGGGCCATCAGGATGTAATTCTGAGCGAAGTTGGTATCCTGAAACTCATCCACCAGCACATATTGGAAATATTCGCGGTAATGTCGACAAATTTCTTCATTATCCCGCAGGAGCACGGCGGTGTAATACAGCAGGTCGTCGAAATCCATAGCGTCGCTTATTCTGCAGCGCCTCACATATTCGGCGTAAATGGCAGGGAGGGCGTCACGTTTGCTTTTGCGCAGTGCTGCCATCAAATCCTTATCTTTGGCAAATTGCGCGGGCGAAATCAGATTGTTTTTCGCATCTGAAATTTCGTTGTGAATCGTGGTGGGTTTATACACCTTTTCATCAAGGCCCATATCCTTGATGATGAGTTTCACGAGGTTACGTCCGTCGGCCTGGTCGTAAATGGTGAAATTCGATGAAAAACCGATGGTCTCGGCATTGCGGCGCAGGATACGCGAGAAAATGCTGTGAAATGTTCCCATCCACAATCGCGAGGCGGCTTGCTGGCCCACCTGGGCCGTGATGCGCTCCTTCATTTCGCGTGCGGCTTTGTTGGTAAAGGTGAGCGCAAGGATGCGCCCGGGGGAGTATCCCTTCACCAACAAATGCATAATTTTATATGTGAGCACGCGGGTCTTGCCCGACCCCGCACCGGCAATCACCAGCTGAGGCCCGGTGATATATTGCACCGCCAGCCGTTGCTGCTCGTTCAGCTCGTCGAGATATGATTCCGATTGATTCATGCAAACCGGTTGTTGTCGGGGTCGTATTCAAATCCGGCACGGGCAAGAGTGTCCTGAAGCTCGGTGGGAGACACGCCTAAATCATCGCACAAATCGTCGAGGTTAGAAAATTGGTCGCGCAGCTTCATATTCACCATGCTGAGCAAAATATAGGGATCTTTCGGTAAGTTTTCCATACGTCATAAAGTTTTCACTACAAAGTTAACCATTACAAAACTAACAGCCAAAATTTATGATGAAAAAACCGCTTGGCGCGGCTCAGACGGCTGCGGGGTTTAGTGTAGCGACAGAACAACTTGCGCGTTGAATTGTTTTATAGATAAAATGCATAACTAACCTATAACACTGAATTATGAAAGAAATAGCTCTTGCCGGTATCAACGGCCATGTACTCTCTGATGTACTCAGCGGTCTGCTCCACCGTGGTGCAGCTGTCAACGCTATCGTTACCAATCCTGAACATCTGATGATCGAGAATACAGCTCTGACCATCTCACACCTCAATACCCAGACTAAGGAAACCCTGACCGAAGGGTTTGAGGGTTATAACACCGTGATTCTTGCGTTTGGTGACGACCAGACAGATAAGGAAGCTAACGACTTCACTCTCAAATACTATAACGAACTTGTCAACGCCGTGCGCGAAGCCGGAGCTTCGCGTCTGATTGTGGTAGGCGGATATAATTCGGAAGCTTTCTTTGTAACCGATCTGCGCCGCCGTGACGATATCGACTGGGTGTATATCTCAACCGAAGGCGACTACTCGACCCGCGCAGCAGAAGAGGCCCTTCAGCCCAGCCGTCACCACGAAGTATATAAATAATAACATCCCGTTATATTACCCGAATAGCTCCGCAGAATATGTGGAGCTATTCGAGTATTATATCGCGCATGAAGATGTTGGATATTAGCCACTTATCGGGGCGTATGGCCAAGAATCGGCCGTCGAATGTCATATCTCCCGAGTTGATATGCTTTTGCATTGTGGACAGAATAGTGTGGCGGTAACGTTCGGGAACAGTATGGATGTCAATGCCTTGCGATGTGCGCAAAGCAGCCACGAGGAAGTCGTTGAGAAGGTCGAGCGATGTTTCATCTTCGGCCTCGGGAGGTGCTCCGCCGAGTGCTGACCAAAGTGAAATATCCGATGGATTCACGCGTCGCAGTCTGGAATCAAACGAATGTGCTCCGGGTCCGATACCAAGCCATCGCGAATCCGAGCGCCAATATGACGAGTTGTGCTGCGACTGAAACTCCGGAAGTGCGAAGTTTGATATTTCGTAGTGAGTCATTCCGGCTTGTGCAGCTATGCGCCGCAGCGTAAGGAATTGAGCCTGAATATCGTCATCGTCGGCCGGGTGTATTTCACCTCGGTCGAGCGACCGCATCAGCGGGGTGCCCTCGGCGTATGTGAGACAATATGCTGAAAGGTGAGTAATCCCGGTGGAAATAAGCCCGTCGACAGACTGCTCCCATTGCTCTATGGTCATTCCGGGCAATCCGTAAATCAGATCGGCAGATATGTTTGAGATTCCGCCGCGTCGGGCGGTCTCTATGGCATAAATCGCAGTTGCGGCATCGTGGCGACGACGCATCCATTTCAGCAGCGAATCGTCGAGCGACTGCACTCCCAGACTCAGACGGTTGACTCCACACGCCCGTAGAGTTTCGATCAGAGAGGGCGTAACATCATCGGGGTTGGCTTCAAAGGTAACCTCGCGGGCGGCATCCAAAGGTATGGCGCAGAGCAAACGCTCTATCTGATCGGGATCTAAAACCGAAGGGGTACCGCCCCCGATATACACTGTTTCGGGCAAGCCGCATAGCTCGCCCTTGCGTAGGTTCCATTCCTGCACGAGTCCATCAATTACCTGTCGGCGACGTTGCAGCGACGGTACGGAATAGAAGTCGCAATAGATACATTTCGACTTGCAGAACGGAATGTGAATATACAACCCGCGTGTGGTCATAGGGTATGGCTCGTATCGTTGTCGAAATCGTTAGAGGATGTGCGGCGGTTGCAGATGTTGTTAAAGTTGCAATATTGGCAGTTGTCGGTGTCATCTGTCTGCACGATTGGCGAATCGCCAAGAAAGAAATCTTCGAGCACAGTATTGAAGTGCTGTCGGAATTCCGGTGGAAAGTCGGGGCAAGCAGGCAGCTGTTTGCGGTTGAATTTCACGGCTTCGATGTTTCCGGTGCGCACAATATCGCCAATATTCATAAGGGATATATCAATTGAGGCGTTGGGATTCACGGTGTCCTGATATGCCTCGGCATATATCATAAGCTGGAGTATGCCGGCGAGTCGGGAACTTTTAAATACATTGTCGATATTTTCGCCGATGGAAGTCTTATCGGAGCCGGTTTTGTAATCTACAAACCGATAGTGGTTGGCTGAAATGCGGTCGATACGGTCGATGATCATAAGGAAGTTGACCGCGAGGCGACCGGGAATCACCTCCCATTTCACCGGAATGGCGTCTTCACCTTTAATATAAGTGAAGTCCCCCTGCTGGGCAATACGTTTTTTTTCGGCTTCAAGGACACAGCGCACCTGATGCAATACCGCCGATCTCACCACGATATGTTCATATTGCATCTTATCATCGGGCGCACCCGGCTTGTAATCGGTGTGTTTGGCCAGACTCTCATAGAAAGCCTTTTTCAAAGGAGTGTCGGTGGCCAGGAAGTCCAGAATCTCATGGGTAATCAACTGCCCCTCGTAATCGCGGAACAGAAATTGCATCGTGTCGTGGAAAATGCTGCCAATCTGAGCGGCGGTGAGGTAATCGTGCGGTTCGTCATCGTAATTCATACTATTGACGTTTTGCAGATAAAACCTCAACGGACAATGGAACAGATTCTTAAGAGTAGAGGCCGACAGCGAGCGCGAGCCTCCGGCCAGATACTGGCTAAGCTGCTTGCGGATAGCCGGAGTCTTTTCGATTATGATAGATTCGGCCTGCGGTGTCTTATTGTCGAGATTTGTGCGGAAGAGATTGACTCGTGCGTTTCCCGGCAGATAAAGCAGCCGAGTAAGGAATCGAGACATCTCGCCGGTGGCAGATCCCGGGGTGCGGGAATCGTAGAATAGGGTGATATTGCGTGCCCTTGAGAGCGACCGGAAGAAGTAATAGGAATAGAAACTTTCCGATTGCTGAATGGTGGGCAGCCCGTAGCCGCGGCGCAGGGTGTTGGGTATCATGGTGCGCACGTAGTCGTGGCGTGGAAATACCTTTTCGTTCATCGACAGATATATAATGTTGTCGAAGTCGAGGCAACGGGTTTCCAGTACGCCCATAATCTGCATGCCACTGAGCGGAGTGCCTTCGAGATTAATGGGGCGAGCGTTCAGGATGCGTTCAAACAGATGCAGGAATGTAGCTTCCTTCATTGCCACACCATATTTATCAATAAGGGCACGAAGCGAAGCAATCTGAGCGGCAAAGTAGTCGATGGCTTGAATTTCGCTTGCCGAGGCCGAAGAATATCCGGCCGACACTTTTTCGAGACCTGATTTGAGATTGCTGAACAGATTATCCAGGTATGTGCAGGTATCGTTCAGGCTATCCGGATTCTCGATGGGCTGAAAAATGAAATCAAGCTGAGGAATTTCATCGGTCAACCAATGCCCGTCAATCATCTTCTTGCCGGCATCAATCACTTTCTGGCGGAATAAGTCGATGTCCGAGGGGAAAAGCAGATTAATGTGAGGATGAAGCAAAATCTCCATTACCTGCTCGTAGGGGTAGAAGGCGTGGCCGTCGGAATTTCGGCGTACACTACTCTGAAGCATAATAATCGAACGCAGCAGTGTGGCAAATGTGGTGTCGGCGTAAGGCATCGACATCGTGACATTGAGCGTCTTGAGATTATCGGGTAACGCCAGCAGCAGAGGCATAAGCAACGATGCGTCGGGGAGTACGATCGAGGTCTCGATAGGGTTGGGTAGGCGGTCGCCGTTGAGCTTCATGACCTCGCGGATTGTGGCAGCGGCGCCTTTGGCCATACCGACAGCCGACGGTATGCCATATACGTTGATTTCCGGTGTATGGTGTGCGGTTGTTGGTTTGAAATCAGCGGGCATTGGGAAAGTGCGTTCAAGCCGGCGAATAATTTGGAGGGCATCGCCACCGGGTAGGTCACTGTCAGCGCTGCTGTAAAGCGGCAGGTCCGTGTCCCAGAAAAATTCTGCTTGGCCGGCTTTGGTCAACGAGTCCATGATTGAAAGCTCGGCAGTGGAAAGGTCGCTATGGCCCACAAAAACGAATTTGCGTCGTTTAAGGCTTTGCGGAATGTTGTCGCGGAGAGTTTCGGCGGCCTTGCGAATCATTGAACCGGCGGTGGAAAGTCCGGCGGCTTCCAGTCGGTGTTGGAGGTTAAGATATATAGGTCCGAGGATTTCCCACAGGCTTACAAATTTACGCACGATATCGGTTTTTGCCAGAGCTTTGCCAGATGGGAACCAAAACGAATCGTTTTCGCCGGTCATGGCCGTGGGGCCCCAGATGTGTGTTATCACCTCTTTTTGCTCGTCGGTAAGGTAATCGGCCTGCAGATCGTGCAAGTCGCTGAGGTTGGCGTATAGCTTGACGGGGTCGGCAAGAGATTTGTCAATCATATCGAAATCCGACAGGATCATATCTCCCCAGAAAATGAAGCGGTCGAATTCGGTGGGCTTTTCCTGATGCAGGGCTTTTGTAACCTCTTCCAGATACGCATTGTAGAGCATGAAAAGCAACTCGTTTTTGTCCGCCTGTGGCACGCGGAGCATCGTGGAGGCGAGATGCTGGAATGTAGCGAAACGGGGCATGAACATCGGGTGTTCGCCGGCGTGTTTCTGAATATAATGTTTCAGAAACATTCCCGATCGCTTGTTAGGCATGATGAAAAGCGTCTCGGCCAGGGAGTCGATGCGTTCGGGCGCGGTATAATACCGCGCGATCTGTTCCAGAAATTTTTCAGCCATTGGTCAGCTGTTACTTTGTGGTATATGGAATGGTGAACACGAATCGAGCGCCTTTATTATAATTGGTGTCAAGACTGAGATCCCCACCGAGCAGGCGTGCCAACATACGGGCGATGGGAAGTCCGAGGCCTGCACCGGTTGAATTGGGATTGAGTTTAACGAAGCGTTCGAAAATCTGGTCGCGGTATTTGGGATCGATACCTATACCGGTGTCTGTAACGGATATAGCGATAGTTTTGCCTTGGTTTACAAAATTGCATTGCAGAGTAATCGTGCCGGATGAGGTGAACTTGACGGCATTCGACATCACATTCATCAAAATCTGCTGCACACGGCGGGGATCGGTGTAAGTGAGGGGATTAACCGAATCTTCGTCGAATCTGATCTTGACATTGGTATTCAGATGTGTGCTGATGGTCTCGCACACCAATTCGGCAATCTTGCGCAGGTCGACCAGAGTGCGTGCGGTGTCGAGCGAATTGGCGTCGAGCTGCGCCAGGTGTAGCACATCGTTGAGAATGGTTGTGATATAGTCGCCGTTGAATTGTATCATTTCGGCGTATGTAGCCAGATAAGGTTTATTGGCAGCGTCGGCGCAGTCGGCAATCAGACGTGAATGTTCAACGATGGAGTTGAGAGGTACTGAAATTTCACGTCCGAGGTTGCGCAGGAAAGATGTTTTGAATTGGTTGGCTTGCTGAGCCTCGTCGCGCATTTTTGTAATTTCGTCTTTTGATGCGCGCAGTGTTTCACTTTCCTTTACCAGAGCTTTGTTGCTATCGGCGAGGTTGGCCGATAGCTTGCGCGTGTGGGCATATTGACGCACCAGGAAGAAAAGCAGAATCAACAGCACCAGAAGGGCACCGATTGAAATGGCTATGACGATGCGCTGGAAATTGCTGTGGCTCGATTTTTTCTCAGACATCAGGGTTGAAATCTCTGATTTATATGAGTTGATATCGTATGCGGCCTGAAGTTCTTTATAGCGTTCCTGAAGGCGAGTCTGCATCAGTTTGTTCATATCGTCGATATATTCTTCAGACAGGCGCATATAGGTATCCTTGTCGCCGGTTTCCTTGGCGGCAAGCATCATATCACGCACCAGTTCGCTGTGTCGGTTCTGATTATCATTACGTTGCAGAGCTTTTTCGATGAGTGGTTTTGCGGTGGCATAATTGCCCGTTCCCATCAGGTAGAATATATCGGTGAGCGGATTGCTGTCGTTCACCTCCTTGGCCACAGGTGCGGTTTCAAGAATATCCTGCACCTTTTTATATATGGATTCAAGTTCAAAAGGCGAAAGGTCGCGCCAGTTGCTGAGCATACGGCGGTAAGCCATGAATTTGGAATTGCCATAATCGCGGAAAGGTCGACCGGCGGCTTCATATTGTTTGTCCATTGTGTCCATCAATGCCACGAGTTTGCGGTCGGCGGCAATCGACAGATTGTATAAAGCAGCTTCGGGGGCCGAATAAGCCAGCGACGATTGCAAAAGTACGGTGCTTTTGAGGCTAAGGGTACGGTCGTCAACTGAATCGACGAGATTATATAACTTATCAAAATATTTGGGGAGCAGCTCGCGAGAGTGCTCGTTTGACAGATACATACACACGGCGTGCAGCATCACGATATTTTCGTAAATGTCGGTTGAGGGATTCACCGTAAGCTGTTTCAACAACCGTTGGAATTGAGCCTGAGTAGAGTCGGGATTGACGTTATTGGCATAATAACGGTTGAGACGCATCTTGATGAATGCTTCAGTGGCTTTATGATCCTGGTGTCCCTGAAAACGCTTGGTCTCTTTTAAAGCATTTCGCATCTGCACCGGGGTACATGAGGCCGAGTTGGTGATATGACGAAGCATTTCCAATGCCGTGGACGATTTACCGCTGCGCACCGACACGCCATATATTACACGCGCCAGAGAATCGTATGTAGCGCGTTTACCGTATGCCTGCTCGATATCGAAAAGATTGAGTAGCGGCGGCAGTGAATCAGATGATTCGTTCAGAGTGGTAAGGTGTCTGTTGATATTCCTTATCAGGTCGTCCTTATGAATACTGGGATTTGCGGCATGGCACCAGAAGCCGCACGTGCATAAGGCTATTGCTATGATTGATTTAAAGAAGTGATTCATTTGATTAGATTCGTTTGGGGCAAAGTTACTGCATTTTATCAGATTATGCAAATCAGAATGTGAAGTGCATCGCGATTCTCACACCGGAGTGGTCCACGGGGTAGGGAGGCTTTCGATAATTCACGCGCCATACATAATCGATTCTTAAGAATGTCAATATATTGTCAAGACCAACGGAGGCTTCCATATACGGGCCGCGGTCAAGGCGTATTGCATCGGTACCGTCGGGGAGTTGCAATAATTCCGGATGGGCTGCGGGGTCGTTGTCGCGGTTCAAATCGCCCCAATAGCCTCGGAAGCCGAAAACTTCCCGCAGTTTGAGTTTCTTTACGTATGGTATATAGTTGAGCAGCGCGCCGTTGGCCCAATAGGTAAAATCCCACCACGCCCATGATGATGATACAAATTCCATAGGATTCATCAATGCAAAGCTGCCGGGCTGGATAATGTATGACAGATTCACTTCGGGAGTATAAAGATCTAAAAATGAAGTGCGCCCCCACACGTGGCCGCCGCCGGCAAAGGTGTCAAGATAACCGAATGCCGAGAACCACCAGCGTTTGGTTATTTCAGCTTCGGTGCGGTTTATGCCATATCGGTTCCCGATACAACCCGAGGGGGCGAATGTGTGACGCAGGGTGACAGCCGGGGCATCGATATTCACGGGTATGCGATAGGAGCGAGTCTGGAAAAACTTTTCGCCCGGCGCATACCGCAGCATGATTGAGGCGGCATTGGTGTTCAGGCAATGCATCGCCATACCCTCGCCCGTCACCAATGGCATAGTGTGAGCCGAAGTGCGGTGGATATTTTCAACAGTGAGGTGTGCGGCAAAGTGTGAAGCTGTTTCCCAGATGAACGCAAGGCTGTTGGTGCGCCGATATGTGGCGCGGTCGTCGCGCTTGCGTTTGAGCGACAGCACTATATTGTCGGGGGATGTGAACATATAGTTTTCACCGGGATGTTCAAAGTCGTAAGAGGTGGTGAACCGCAGGGCGCGCACCGGAAATTCGCGGGAGTGGTATTGTTTTGGGATGAACGAATATTCTGCTTCACCCATATATTTCCAACGGTGGTCCCAAAATCCGTATGCTACATAGAAACGTCCGAACCAGTGGCGCGACAGATTGGCGGTGGTCATACCGCCGATGCGCAACCTAAGCTTTTCAAGGTTATTGAAACTTAGGGTGGAATTGAGCGGGCCAACATCAAAACGCGATATTTTAGATGTATTGACATATCCGGTAAAAGCCAGTTTCAATACCTTTTCGCTCCAATAATACAGAGGCACCTTGCGCAGGCGAGCCATCAGTTGCTCAAGTTCGCGGTCGCCTTTGCCCACCTTGATTGTACGGGCTTTCTCCCAGAAAGCTGAATCGCGTTCCAACGATTCTGTAAGGGGCCGTGTACGTGCCACAAAGATAGTGTCGGGAATAGAGTCGAACGAATGGTTGCGCAGGGCTGTGCGTCGCGAGGCGTACATCTTGCCCTTACCTGCTATGCTCAACTCCACAGTCATATCATCAGAATTTTTGAGGCGTGCGCCATCGGGAGCGTCGGTATATGTCTGCGTGATGTATAGATTATCTACATAGTTGAGGTTTATTTCCTTAGGCACATGCATATCCACCTTGCGCACAGGCATTTTAGGGTCGTTGACCGGCACGTATATATGGCCGATGAAGCCGAACGAAGCCCGATTGTGCGGGTAGAACGACAGCACGGCGCATTGTTCATCGCCCACAGCCACGGTGTCGGTAAGGTAAAATTTGTAGAAATCAGGAGCAAGCCGGCCCAGCGGACTCACGAATCTATTCTGCATCAGATTGATGTCGTTATCTTCCAGATTCACCTCGCGCATAATGTCTTCAAACATTGTGCGTGTGGCGTCGGCATCCAGCATCTCGTCGACCCCTGCGCTGCGCATTCCCTCAATAATTTCCTGATACTTTTCGGGATCGTTGCGGTGAAACACTTCCGATGCCTTTTCCTTCACCAAAAGCGTGAGATATGGTTTGCCTGACACTTCCGAGGTGTCTACATATTCTGTGAGAAACGGGAACTTTGAAGCTACGAAATTTTTGTCTTCAATAGTGAAATCATTGAGTCCAAGGTTTATTTTTTCGTATTTATCAAAGCTGTAGAAGGGGCGGTTCATAGGATCTGCCTCCCGACTTTTCACCTTTAGTTTTTCAAGGAAGTCAATTGCCGGATTATTCTTTTTTGAATATTTGGAACGATGCACCACCACTTCCTTGAGGTCGGTAGCCGATGGCGAAAGGTAGACGGCATACATATTAAGCCTGCCGCGTTTCACCGGCACGGTCTTTTTGTCGTATCCCATATAGCTCACTTGGAATGACGATGCATCGGCCGGCATAGTGAATTCAAACACACCATCGTCGTCGGCCACTGTGCCACGGCCTGCATCACCGATTATCACCGAGGCGTAGGGCAGCGGTTCATCAGTGATGGAATCGCGCACAATGCCGCGGATGAAGTAGCCGTCGACTCCACGTGCCATAAGGACACTCGACAAAATAAGCGTGATTACGAGTGCTAATTGAAAACGAATATGTATATTTGCAACGATTTTCAAACCGTAATGCTATGGCCAAAGAAATAGAACGTAAATTTTTGGTGACTTCAGATGCTTATCGCCTACAGGCACATAAAGTGATAAGGATAGAGCAGGGATACCTGAACCGCGACCCCGACCGCACTGTGCGCGTGCGCATTGCCGATTCATCGGCTTTCATTACCGTCAAGACCCGCACCCGCGGATGTGTGCGCGATGAATGGGAATATGAAATTCCTGCAGACGATGCGCGCCGTATGCTGGAGGTGGCCTGCACGGGGGTGATTGTCAAGAATCGTTATCTGGTGAGGGGCGACGACTCGCGGGTGTGGGAGGTGGACGAGTTTCTGCACCCTAAGGTGCCTACAATTGCCGAGGTAGAACTCCCCACCGAGGATGCCCGCTACATCTGCCCCACGTGGGTGGGCGAGGATGTAACGGGCGACTCGCGGTATTATAACTCTAATTTGGGAGTGTGACGACGTTCGAGACGCACCACATTTTCAACATGGTGAGTGTGCGGGAACATATCCACGGGTTGCACTGCTGATACGATATATTTTGAATCAAGCAGCGCGAGGTCGCGCGCCTGGGTAGCAGGATTGCAGCTCACATACACTATGCGTTCTGGCTCGGCATTCATGATCACCTCAACCACATCGGTGTGCATACCGGCACGTGGAGGATCAACAATCATCACATCAGGCCGGCCGTGGGCGGCTATGAAATCATCGGTAAGCACGTCTTTCATATCACCTGCATAGAATTCGGTGTTTTCGATGCCGTTGACTTTCGAGTTTAGCTTGGCATCCTCGATTGCTTCAGGCACATATTCTATACCTATGACATGACGCGCGCGGCGGCTCACGAAGTTGGCTATGGTGCCGGTGCCGGTGTAGAGGTCATACACCAGTTCGTTGCCGGTGAGTCCGGCAAAGTCGCGTGTCACCTTATACAGCTCGTAAGCCTGCCGTGAGTTTGTCTGATAGAATGATTTCGGGCCTATGCGGAAGCGCAGGCCTTCCATTTCTTCCTCGATATAATCCCGGCCGCTGTGAAGCAGAATTTCCTGATCGGTGATTGTGTCGTTTACCTTCAGATTTATGACATACATCAACGATGTAATCTGCGGATAGTGTGCTCGCAGGGCGTCCATTACCTTGGCAATAGCTTCGGGATTATCCTCGCCGAAGCACATCACAACCATAATTTCGCCCGTTGATGCCATACGCACCATCATAGTGCGCAAGAGTCCTTGCTGCGCCTTGAGGTCGTAGAATGTCAAACCGTTTGCTTTGCCGAAATCCTTGACAAAACGCCGCATTTGGTTCGACAGGTCGTCTTGCAGATAACAGCGGTCGATGTCGAGCACCTTGTCAAAGGCACCCGGGATGTGGAATCCTGCGCCGTCGCGGTCGTCATATACGCGTCCGGAAGCCATCTGCTCGGGAGTGAGCCAGCGGCGATTAGAGAATGTGTATTCGAGCTTGTTGCGGTATTCCCAGATATTTTCGCTGCCCTTGATAGGCGATATTTCCGGGAGCTCAACTTTAGCGATGCGCGTGAGTGCATCCACCACTTGCTGTTGTTTGCATGCGAGTTGCATCTGGTACGGCAGGTGTTGCCAGCGACAACCGCCGCAGGTGCCGAAATGAGAGCAACGTGGCTCTACACGACACTCGCCGGGTTTGTCCAGGCGCACTATGCGCCCCTCGGCATACGATTTTTTCTTTTTGGTGATCTGGACATCTGCCACATCGCCCGGTGCGCCATAGGGAATGAAGACTACCAGATCGTCGATGCGACCTATGGCATTGCCCTCGGCAGCCACATCTGTAATTTTTAGTCCGGTGACAAGAGGATATGGTTTGCGTTTACGTGACATTCTGTAAATAATTGTGGACATAGCGGTGTCGGATATAAATCCGGCACCGCTATGTGTCTGGTTCTGATTATGATCTTATCACTTTATGAGATCCTTGCCGGTCATTTCAGCGGGTTGTTGGATACCCATTATGTGCAGAATCGAGGGAGCTACATCGGCCAGGATACCGTTCTCGGTCTTGGCGTCTTTGTTTTCGGTTACGTAGACAAAGGGAACGGGGTTGAGCGAGTGGGCGGTGTTGGGTGTGCCGTCGGGGTTCACAGCATGGTCGGCATTACCGTGGTCGGCAATGATGATCACCTCGTAGTCGCCGGTAGATTTGGCTGCTTCTACTACATCCTTAAGGCAGTTGTCAAGGGTTTCCACAGCTTTTTGGATAGCTTCATAAACACCTGTGTGGCCCACCATATCGCCATTGGCAAAGTTTACCACGATAAAGTCGTATTTATCTTGCTTGATGGCATCTACAAGTTTGTCCTTCACTTCGTAAGCGCTCATTTCGGGCTTGAGGTCGTAAGTGGCAACCTTGGGCGAAGGCACCAGAATGCGGTCTTCGCCGTCAAAGGGATTTTCGCGGCCGCCGTTGAAGAAGAAGGTCACGTGAGCATATTTTTCAGTCTCGGCGATGTGGAGCTGTTTTTTACCCATCGACGAAAGCAGTTCGGCCAAAGTGTTGCTTACATCCTGTTTGTCGAAAAGGATGTGTACGCCCTTGAACGATGAATCGTAAGGAGTCATGCAATAGTATTGCAGGCCGGGGATGGTGTGCATGCCTTCCTCGGGCATATCGTGCTGGGTGAGCACAGAGGTGAGTTCCTTGGCGCGGTCGTTGCGGTAGTTGAAGAAGATCACCACGTCGCCTTCCTTGATGGTGCCGTCGATTGTGGCATTGTTGATGGGCTTGATGAATTCGTCGGTCACGTCGTTGTCATAGCTTTGCTGCATGGCGGCAACCATATCGGTGGCTTGTTCGCCTGTGCCGTTTACGAGCAGATCGTAAGCTACCTTCACGCGATCCCAGCGTTTGTCGCGGTCCATTGCGTAGTAACGACCAACGATTGAGGCAATCTCACCGGCCGATTGTTTGCAATGGTCCTGAAGCTGTTCGATGAAACCTTTACCGCTGCGGGGATCGGTGTCGCGGCCGTCCATAAAGCAGTGGAGATATACGTTCTTGAGGTCGTATCTCTTGGCGATGTCGCACAGGGCAAATACGTGGTCAAGCGATGAGTGAACGCCGCCGTTTGAGGTCAGCCCCATGAGGTGAAGACCCTTACCGGTGCGCTGGGCATATTCGTAAGCAGCCTTGATTTCGGGATTGTTGAGGATTTCGCCTGATTCAATGGCTTTATTGATCTTCACGAGGTCCTGATATACGATGCGGCCTGCGCCGATGTTCAGGTGACCTACTTCCGAGTTGCCCATCTGTCCGTCGGGTAAACCAACGCTTTCGCCGCCGGCCGAGAGCTGTGAGTGGGGATATGTTTTGAGCAGGTAGTCCCAGTAGGGAGTTGCGGTTGAATAGATGACATCGTCGTGTTTTTTATCACCGATGCCCCATCCGTCAAGGATGATGAGGAGTGCTTTCTTAGCCATAATATGTGGAGTTTTTATTTGTTTTCTGAATTTTTTTGAATGTCTGCGTGACGCTCGCGGCGGAGTCGTTCGCGTTTTTTAAGGTGGAAGTGCAGCAACACTATTATTCCGGCAGTGATCACTATGGTTCCAATGTACTGAGCCAAAGATGTTTCACCGGTTTTGAGTCCTTGCAGGCCGATAATCGACATTATCACCAGATAGACGGCAAGCACAGCAGGAATGAATACGGGGCGGTTGATTTTCATTTTTTAGAGGAGCTGCTTTTACGTGAGCGGTGGGTGGATGCTGCCCGGCGTCGTGGGGTCTCAGAGGTCGATTTTTTGCTTTTGGATTTCTTTTTGGCCTGTTGTGCTTCTTTTGCATCCTGAGCGTCCTTGGCGGCTTGGGCTTGTGCTTGCTGGGCTGCTTGTTTTTCCTCGGCACGTTTTAGGGCGGCAGCGTGTTCGGCAGCCTGCTTGGGGCCTATAAGCTGATTATTTTGCGAGGCGCACAATTGGCAACGGTCAACTACGTAGGGCGATTCGTCGGGGTGGAATTGTCCGGAGCGCAGGGTGCGATAAAGGCGCAGACAAGCCCAGGCATCAAGCGCAGCGTATTTCTGCTGATTTTCTGTGAGGGTTTCGGCTTCCCAATTGGTGAGGCGCTGCTGTTTGGAAATCTTCTCGCTGAAAACTATCGCGTATATCTTTTGCAGGGAGATGTCATTAATATGAAAATACTTCACATATTCCTGCAGGTCTATGAACCCGGCGGGGTCAAGATTGGGAGCCATCCTGCGCATCACCGAAAAATCGTCGTGAACCGAAAGGCCTACCTTAATTATACGTGGATCTTCAAGAAATTCTTTCAAAGGCTCAGAAATGCCCAGCTTATTGAGGCGGAACAGATAGCAATGATCCTCGGTGGAGAGCTGCAACAAAGCTACATTATGAGTCTTGCCACGCTGAAAGGATGGGCGCGTTTCGGTATCAAATCCAACCACCCGAGCCAGCGTAAGTTCGCGGATAGCGTCACGCGCCTTCTCGGGAGTATCAACCAGGGTGATACCGCCGGGATAGTTCACAACGGGAAGCTCTGAAACAGTGTCTTTACTTATTGCTATAGTCTGAGTAAGGGTGTTCATTTAGTTATATAACAATCAAGCACGGGATTTTACTTGTGCAAAGGTACAAATTTACTCTGAATTATTATAGCTTAAGGTCGAATTTTTATCGCGAGTGGTATAAAACGAATCCGCGCACGATTTTTTTTCGTGCGCGGATTCGTTTTTAATGGATGTGAATTAACGGATGATAGCGCGTCCGGCCCATACCATAAGGACACCGAGGATAACGCTGGCTGCCAGATACAACGCGAAGGTTGCCCAATCGCCCTTGTTGCCTAATACCCACATATCGTCGGCAAATGATGAGAAGGTGGTGAAACCGCCGCAGAAGCCGGTGATTAGGAGTACGTTTTCACCGGGGGTCATAACGTGTGCTTTCTCAAGAAGACCGAAGAAAAGCCCGATGATAAAACAGCCTATAATGTTAACCAAAAATGTGCCCATAGGGAAAGCGCCATGCCACATTCCTGCTGCCCATTTTCCCACGAGGTAACGGCCACATGTGCCTACGAATCCGCCGGCTCCGGCGATCAACATTGCTTTAATCATAATGTCAGAATAGTCAAAAAGTTGATGAATATTATGACATTACAACATTTGATATGTTTAAAAGTTCGATAAACTTTTCCTCATTTCGTATTGAGCGGCAGCCCGCGCAATGTTTTTACTTTCAAGAAAGGCAATTAAGGCGGTGTAGTGTGCGCAGATATTCAGCACTTTGATATGTTCGGTGTGGAATAATGGTATTATGTGGCTTAGAAGTTGCGAGGCGATTCCTTTTCTACGATATTTTCTATCGACCGCTATCTGAGTCAGATCTCCGGTAGAAGGGTCAAACACGCAAAAGCCGGCCAATTCTCCTTGTTGAAAAGCTCCGATGCAGCTGAGTTGTGCGCTCCCGCGCTTAATGGATTCCATACTGTTTTGCCACGAAGGGGTGAAGTCACAGAAAGTTTGAGCACGTCTGACTGTTTCAATGTCGATAGACTTTATCTCGATATCGGCAGCATTGGTGTTTGAGTTGCGTATTTCACTCAACGATTGTCTGAAACATTCGAATTCGCGAGTGACTTCAAACCCCAACTTGGTATATACCGAGATTGCTTTTGCATTTTCCTGCAGTACTTCCAAAAGGTATTGGCGGATACCTGCGGCGCGAAGAACGGGCAACGAACGCTGAAAAATTTCAGACGCGAGATGAAGTCCGCGATATTCCGCCGCTGTACCGGTGCCGGTATCGTATGCGGTGAGTATGCCGTCATATTCCCCGATGCCGTTGAGGGTAAAAGCAACGAGATCATCGCCATCAAAAGCTCCGAAAGAAAGGTGAGGCACATAGCCGCGGCGGGTGAGCATAGAGCGCACCTCTGCTTTATCGAAGCTGATGGCGTAGTCGGAAAAGGCGCGTTCAAATGCGCGGAACAGGGTGTCGAAATCGCACCCGGCCAGGGAGCGTATTTCCATTATTCCTCGTCGTCCTTGAAGAGTTGATCTTTCTCGTCGAGGTGAAAGTAGTGTGATAGCAACGCGATGAATCGCGATATACGCGAAACGGCTTCTTTGGTTTCGGGAGTGATTTCGGTGCTTTTCAGACGCAGCATCAACATTCCGTATAGTGCGTTGAAGCATGTTTCGATTTCGCCCTTTGGATCGCTGCCGGCCTTGGCGCGAAGTTCCACAATTGAGGGTAGGGCGGCATAGAAGGCTTTGGTGTATTCAGGGAACCGCGGTTCTTTGAGCAATGCATCGTGCAGCTGCACGAGCTGAATAATCACATTTTTATTAAGTTGGAGGTGTCCGGATTTTGTCACATCCTCGCGCCGCATCATATCGATGAGCGATTCATACCATTCGATCATTTGGGTGCGCTGGTCGGTGTCCAGCGAGTATTTATCAATCACGTTTTTGGTGATTTTATCAATATCGAGGTCGTTGGCACGAATAATATCCTCCACCTGCCACATATAAAGCAGGTATTCGGCTATATTTTCTTTACGTTTTTGTGAAGCGATTATCATAGTTGCTTTTTGTTTTAGTCAGTTATAGTAATTCAACGTCGCGGCATTATGTAAGGTTCAAACGATTGAGGGCGACATCGTGCCCGTCGTATGAAGCATAATAACCATCTGAGGCCCAATCGCCAAGCACAATCAGTCGGGCACGGCCTATCTGCTCTTGCAGGGGGATATGGTGGTGCCCTTCAATTATATAATTCACCTCGGGGTGCTCAGAAGCCACTGTCGCGGCATCGGTCAGGATACGCCGTATGTCACTATCCGATGGGGCGTAGCCTGAGGCGCGGCTGTGCGAGCTCCATCTATGGGCGAAACCCACTGTAAGCCCGGGGTGGATGGCGGCAAACAATCTGCGGCATATACGATTACGAAATACGCGACTGATGAAACGGAATGAGCGAGATCGATGGCCTATGCGGTCGCCGTGAGCCAGCAAGAATGTCTTATTACCGATTTTACGGATGATATATGGGGCATCTACCACTTCGATTCCAAGTTCATCAGCCAGATAGCCGTTCATCCATATATCATGGTTACCTGTGAGCCAGGTGATCTTCACACCCGAATCGGCCAAACGAGCCAGTTCACCGAAAAAGCGGATGAAACCGCGGGGGGCTACGGTGCGGTATTCAAACCAATAGTCGAGTATATCTCCTAATAAATATATGTGTTTGACATCGTCGGGCAGCGAGCGCAGGAAGTGTGCCACACGGCGCTCGGCAGCGTGTCCGTGATCGCTGTAACGCGATCCGAGGTGAGTGTCGCTAAGAAAAATTACCACTTACAGAAAACCTAATTCCAATTTGGCTTCCTCGCTCATCATATCCTTTGTCCATTCCGGTTCAAATACGATATTGACCTGAACGGATTTCACGCCGGGGATGCTTGCCATTTTCTGGTTTACGTCCTCAAAAATGAAATCGGCCATAGGGCAATTGGGCGCAGTTAGCGTCATATCTATCACAAGATCACCGGAATCCGAAAGATCAATTTTATAAACCAACCCCAGCGAATAAATGTCAACGGGTATTTCGGGGTCGTAAACAGTACGGAGATATTCGATGATCTTCTCCTCTATTTTGAGTTTTTCGTCAGCTGTCATAAGTCTATTTTTTTGCAAAGATATAAAAAATAACACCTCACGTACTTGTTTTTCCCGATTTTTTTCTAACTTTGCGAAAAATTAACCCTCTTACATACGCTATGAACATTTTGAAACGTTTCTGGGCAGTTGCCCTTGCCCTGGCTGTGGTGATGCCTGCCATGGCTCAATTCAAATTCGGCCCACGTGTGGGTGTCAATGTCAACTCGCTGCACTTTAATGAAAAAGTGCTCGACGAAGATAATCGTGCAGGCTTTACCGGTGGTTTGATGTGTGAGTTTACGGTGCCCATCATCGGTGTAGGTATGGACGCATCGGTGATGTACGTAAAACGCACCTCGCAGTGGCTTGAACAGCAGGCTCAAACTCAATCCACAGTAAATAAAATTCACAGCGATTATATCGAAATCCCCATCAACCTGAAGTATAAACTTAGCCTCCCGATGGTGAGCCACATCATCGCTCCCTACGTGTTCACAGGTCCCAGCTTCTCATTCCTCACCTCCAAGAAGGCTGTTAACGACTTCCTCCAGAATAAGAAAACCGATATTGCATGGAATTTTGGTCTGGGCGTTCAGCTCATCAACCATCTTCAGGTAGGTGCTTCGTATGGTCTGGGTCTCACCAAAGCAGTGCAGGCTATCCCCGGATCGGGTGTAGAAGCTGCCGGTATCGAAGGTAAAAACCGTTACTGGACCATTACAGCAGCTTGGCTGTTCTAATCAGATAGCATTCTTAAAACAGGTTTTCGAGGCTACACTGCCCGGAAACCTGTTTTATAGCGTATATAATTTTGTGATAATTAAAGGTAATCAACTAAATTCATGAAACATCTCAACACGCAGATTTGCAGCGCAGTATTCGGGCTCGTTATGGCCACGGGTACAGTGTGGGCAGAGAAGGCTGTGGTGGTAGTAGGTGTAGACGGAACACAACGAGCTGAAATGATCAGTGATATTGATCGCATCAATATCGGTAATTCGGCGCTTACTATTGTTTCCACCGACAACCAAACTACAACCATTAACTACTCTGACATTGACCGGGTGCTTATCGGTGAAGAGTGGAAAGCGGTGCAGGATATTACTGCCCCCGGTGAATTGGCCGTATGGCCCACTATGACCACTACCACCGTTAATATCTCAGGCGCTTCTGCAGGCGATCCTATCAAGGTATTTAACCTTGACGGTGCCGCAGTAATAGCAACTGAAGCCGCCGATGGTCTCACTACAATAGATATCAGCGCACAACCGGCCGGTATCTACATTCTCACAGTACACAACCAGTCTGTAAAAATCGTAAAAAATTAAGCTATGTTCAAACATACTCTCATCTGTGCTTCATTGGCAGTGGCACTCACCGCAGCCGCACAGGATCAGACAATGTATCTTGTAAAGAACGACCGCGTGGTGGCCAAGTATGCTGTTGACGCTGTCGACTATATCGCCTTCGAGCTGCCCGACAATGTATCGCGCGACAACGTTTGGCTCACTATTGATAATGTGGGTAAAAACACTGTAACCTACACCGTGAATACCTCCGGTAGTGACATCGGCTATGGTCACAACCTCCTCTCCTACTGGGATGTGAACTATAACTCGCTGGATATGTTAGGCGAAATGTATGACGACCTTGACGAGGACGCTAAAGTTTCCATCCTGCAATACACTCTTTCGATGAACGCATTCTTAGGTGTAGGTACTGCAAAATACACTCAGAACGACTTTGAACAGTATTCAAACTATTCTGAAGCAAACCGTTTCAGCGTACAGCCCGGCACAAAATATTTCCTTTGCGTTTGGGAAGCTGATCCCGTGACCTCTGAACCCCTTGAAACTTTCGTATATGACACCCTGACCACTGAAGCCCCCGACGAGGTAAACCTGGGTCTGGACGTGACAATGGACGAAGTGACCATCTATGGTATGGCTCTCAACTTCACCGGCAATGATGATGTGCTGTATGTGCGCACCGCCTGGGGTATGAAATCAGCGATGGAATCATACGAAACCGTATATGGCCGCGATTTCCTTATGGGAACTTTCGGCCAGAACTGGTCGCTTGAGTTCCTCGCCGGTACCGGCGATCTGCAGCCTGGAGTGGCCAATGCTACATGGCCTGTATATGACAGCGGTGAATATGTGATGTATGTGGATGCTTACAGCAAGAAAGGTAACGTGCAGCGTGCCAAATACATCTTTGAATATGAAGATGCCTCTGTAGGCGATGCTCCCACCATTACCGTTCTGAACCGTGACAAGGGAGATGGTCGAGTAAGTGTAAACTTCGAGATCATACCGAGCAATGTCGAGGAAGCTTATGTGCGTCTTCTGAGCGAAAATACAGTTGACGATCGCCTGAATATGGGATACACCTATCCTGAGCTTGCCAAGGGTGGCGATGCAATCGACATCACAAATGAAATTAACCGTCTGGGCGAATATACCTATACCAACAATGAGGTGCCCGAAGAATGGAATGCTCTGCTTATCTACGCCCAGGGCAAAGAAGGAGGCGAAACAACCCTTCGCATCAACTTCTATCCCGACAGCGACACCGAATGGTCTGTTTACGACCCCAAACACGCGCCCGGCAAGGTTCCTGCCGTTAAACGTCTCCGTCGTGCCGGTGTACCTGCAATCCCCCGCGGTGTGAATTAATCAGCCACGATATTTTCAAAAAAGCGCAGCGTAAAATCCACGCTGCGCTTTTTTTACATCTTAATCGTCAATATCAGGATTGCTTAAAAATGTAAACCTATTAGCAAAATTGGAGCAGCATAATCGTATCGCGTGTCACGCTACTCCGCGGGGTTAGGCGTGCGTTCCTGCCGGATGTGACGACTTGTGCCATCCGGCAGGTTCACCTGTGCCGTAAACGTCCTGATTGACGAATCAGAGGTTTCCCCTCCGGCGCGTATCCCACACCGCAGAGCGGCGTGGCTCCCGGTCCATCCGGCAACACATTTCAATACAACACATTTATTGCTATTGATTTGTATGGAAAAATTGAACTGCGTCCGCGTCCGGATGGCTCAACGCGCGCACACCCCATCCGGTGCGAACCCCACACCTCAGAGCGGCGGGCCTCCCGGTGGTATAGTCGTTCAACGTCGGGTAACGATAGGGGGGAGACGATGAAAATGTGCATTGGAGCGGTGCTCACTCGGGCGGTGTTATGCAATTGATAGCTGTATAATAATGTGGGTTTCGGATGGGTACAAAAAAAGCCATCCTGTGAGGATGGCTTTTTGGTGATATGAGGCGTATAATTATTTGCCAGCGAGTTTTTCTTTGAGGGCTGCAAGGGCTTCGAGATCGCCGAGAGTGGCTTTTTCGATAGCGGGAGCTGCTGCGGTAGCTTCTTCCTGAGCCTTGCGGGGTGCGCGTTTAGCTTTGCGTTCAGCAGCTTTTTCAGAGCGAACTTCGTCTTCGAAGATGCGGCTGTGAGAAAGGATGATGCGCTTAGCTTCTTTGTTGAATTCGATAACCTTGAAGTTGAGTTTTTCGTCAACCTTGGCCTGAGTTCCGTCTTCCTTAACGAGGTGTTTGGGAGTAGCGAAGCCTTCTACGCCGTAGGGGAGAGCGACAACTGCGCCTTTTTCAAGGAGTTCAACGATTGTGCCTTCGTGTACAGAACCAACGGTGAAGATGGTTTCAAATACATCCCAGGGGTTTTCTTCGAGCTGTTTGTGACCGAGCGAGAGACGACGGTTGTCTTTGTCGATAGCGAGAACTTCAACTTCGATGTCGTTGCCAACCTGAGTAAATTCGCTGGGGTGTTTGATTTTCTTGGTCCAAGAAAGGTCGGAGATGTGGATAAGACCGTCAACGCCTTCTTCGATTTCAACGAATACGCCGAAGTTGGTGAAGTTGCGCACACGAGCGGTGTGGCGGCTGCCAACGGGATATTTATCTTCGATATTTTCCCAGGGATCGTTTTTGAGCTGCTTGATGCCGAGCGACATCTTGCGGTCTTCGCGGTCGAGGGTAAGGATAACAGCTTCAACTTCGTCGCCCACTTTCATGAAGTCCTGAGCAGAGCGGAGGTGCTGGCTCCAAGACATTTCGCTTACGTGGATGAGGCCTTCAACACCGGGAGCAACTTCGAGGAATGCGCCGTAATCGGCCATAACCACTACGCGGCCCTTAACGTGGTCGCCAACATTGAGGTTGGGATCGAGGGCATCCCAGGGATGGGGCTGGAGCTGCTTGAGGCCAAGGGCGATACGCTTCTTTTCGTCGTCGAAGTCGAGGATAACGACGTTGAGCTTCTGGTCGAGTTCAACCACTTCGCTGGGCTTGGATACGCGGCCCCAAGAGAGGTCAGTGATGTGGATAAGACCGTCAACACCGCCGAGGTCGATGAATACGCCGTAAGAGGTGATATTCTTAACGGTGCCTTCGAGAACCTGGCCTTTTTCGAGTTTAGAGATGATTTCGCGTTTCTGCTGTTCGAGTTCAGCTTCGATGAGAGCTTTGTGCGAGATAACGACGTTTTTGAATTCTTCGTTGATCTTAACCACTTTGAATTCCATGGTTTTGCCAACATACATGTCGTAGTCGCGGATGGGCTTAACATCGATCTGCGAACCGGGGAGGAAGGCTTCGATACCGAAAACGTCTACGATCATACCGCCTTTGGTACGACATTTGATGAAACCCTTGATGATTTCGTCGTTTTCGAGAGCAGCGTTGATGCGTTCCCAAGAACGTGAAGCGCGTGCTTTTTTGTGCGAGAGGATGAGCTGACCTTTCTTGTCTTCCTGGTTTTCGATGAATACCTCTACTTTGTCGCCTACTTTGATTTCGGGGTTGTAGCGGAATTCGCTCATGGGGATTATGCCGTCGCTCTTATAACCGATGTTAACCACAGCTTCGCGCTTGTTGAGAGCGATGATGGTACCTTCGATTACTTCCTGATCCTTAACGGTGTTAAGCGATTCGTCATAAGTGCGGGTGAGTTCTTCGCGGCTTTTCTCACCTGCGGTTTCGCCGTTTTCATAGGCATCCCAATCGAAATCTTCGATAGGGCTATTGGTTAATTCTGCCATTAAAAAAGTTAATAAATATGGTTAATTAAAAGCATTGCCATTGTGAACAATGCACAATCTCCCCTTGGCGGTTTAACTGCGATGCAAAGTTACAAACTTTTGTTTTAATAACCAAATGATTAGAGGTTTTTTTAGCAGATTTTTTTCGTATTGTCGGTGTGTCCGTAATGTAATGGCAGGACGTGCTTAATGTTATAACCTATAGCGATAAATCGGTCGGCTTTGGCATTACCATTTATACAGCACTCCGTCGTACAAGTATTGCACTTGTGCGACGGAGCACGGTATGGTGTGGTTATGAGGTGTGGTGC
>CAZHDH010000018.1:0-40367 GCA_964531245.1 uncultured Bacteroides sp.
GGCTCTGATTCCAGCAGCTCCACAGCTATCATCTTCGGGCTGTGTCTGCTATTCGTTTACCTGCTGCTTTCGGCTCAGTATGAATCTTACCTGCTCCCCTGGGCGGTGATTCTCTCGATACCCTTCGGTCTGATGGGTGCGTTCATCGGTGCTGACATCTTCAGTATCACCAACAACATCTATCTGCAGATCGCGCTGATTATGCTCATAGGTCTGCTGGCCAAGAATGCCATCCTTATTATCGAATTTGCGCTCGAACGCCGTATGACCGGCATGAGCATCTTCAATGCCGCAGTGGCCGGCTCCGCCGCACGTCTGCGCCCGATTCTTATGACCTCGCTGGCTATGGTTATCGGTCTGCTGCCTATGATGCTCTCAACCGGTGTAGGTGCAAATGGTAACCGCGCTCTGGGCACCGGCTCTGTGTTCGGTATGCTCATCGGTATGATCTGCCAGATATTCGTGGTGCCCGCCCTGTTCTGCATCTTCCAGGCCGTGCAGGAAAAATTCCGCCCCATCCGCTGGAAGGACGAGGAGGAAAGCGGCAACATCGAGAACGAGATTGAACAGTATGCACGTTAACCAATTTTCTGCAGCGTGCCGCCCCGCGGGTGTCGCGCTGCAGAAAACAATCATATTCTGAAATGAAATTCATAGTAAAAGCAGCTTTGGGAGTGGTGCTCGCCGCTTCAATGACAGGCTGTCACATTTATAAAAAATACGAGACCCCGACCACTACCGACCTTACCCGCGAGTATGCCGAGGCCGTAAAACAACAACCCGACTCCACTGCATTCGGCAACCTTGACTGGCGTCAGGTGTTCACTGATCCTGTGCTGGTGGATCTGATTGACCGCGCTCTGGTGTCAAACACTAACCTGCGCAATGCGCAGCTCAACGTCGAGGCCGCCCGTGCCCAGGTGCTCGGCGCAAAACTGGCTTACCTGCCCTCGCTGGCCATAGCTCCCAACGGCGCCGGTGCCAAATATGCGCAGGCTCCCTTCAACTGGACCTACACCATCCCCGCTCAGGCATCGTGGGAAATCGACATCTTCGGCAAATTGCTCAACAGCAAGCGTGGCGCCCAGGCTCAGCTGATGCAGACCGAAGCTTACGCTCAGGCTGTACGCGCCGGAATCATCTGCGGTGTGGCCACCACATATTATTCGATGCTCGCCGTAAACGAACAGCTCGCCATCAGCCGTCATACATCGGAATTGTGGGCCGAGACTGTCCGCTCCATGCAGGACCTCTTTGAAGCCGGCCGCACTAACAAGCCCGCTGTGACCCAGGCGCAGGCCAATTATTACAGCATCCTGGCTTCAATCACCGATCTGGAATCAAGCGTTGTGCAGCTCAACAATGCTATGTCGCTGCTGCTCAATGTAATGCCGCAAGAATGGAACATCGGTCGCGAGGAAGCTCTTAAAATTCCGGCATTCGCATCCAAGGGTGTGCCGATGAGTGTTCTGGCCTCACGCCCCGATGTGGCTGCCGCCGAACAAAGCCTCGCCGTGGCCTACTATGCCACCAACTCGGCTCGCGCTGCCTTCTATCCCGGTCTGACCATCACAGCCAATGGCGGATTTACCAATCTGCTCGGCTCGATGATCAAGAATCCCGGCGACTGGTTCTTCCAGCTTGCAGGTTCGCTCGCAGCACCGCTCTTCTCACGCGGCCGCAACATCGCCACCCTCAAAGCCGCCAAAGCCCAGCAGCAGGCAGCAATGAACACCTTTGAATACACCCTGCTCAGCGCAGCATCCGAGGTGTCCAACGCCCTCACAGCCTACGAAAAATGCACCGCCAAGGCAGCCCTCCTTGATAAGCAGGTAGAAAGCCTCGAATCTACTGTAAAGGATACCGAGGATCTGTTCAAATACTCCACCGGCTCTGTTGATTACCTCAATGTGCTCACCGCACAGCAGGGACTTCTGCAGGCTCAGATTGCGCGTATCTCGACATCGCACAACGCCAACCTGGCCGTCATCAACCTTTATCAGGCTATGGGCGGAGGCCGCTGATGTCTGTAATTCACCTAAATATAGGCTCCAACATCTCGCCTCGCCACCGTCATATATCTGACGCGGTTGAGGCTCTCAGAGCCGAATTTAAAAGCTCCACGTTTCTGATTTCGACCATCGTCGAATCAGAGCCGTGGGGCTTTGATTCTTCAAATACTTTCCTTAACTGCGGTGTGATGATCAAAACACACACCGATATCGACCCAGAACAATTGCTACACATCACACAATGCATTGAGCGCCGGCTCGGCCTCGGTATCGCCCATCGCAACGCCGACGGCTCTTACACCGACCGCGCTCTGGATATTGACATCATAGCCCTGGATCGCACCATCATGCACACCCCTGAGCTTACCCTACCCCACCCCCGCGCCACGCTGCGCCCATTCGTGATGCTCCCCCTGCGCCAACTCGACCCCGCCACCGCAGACTGGCTCTCCCACCCCACCAACCCTGAATGAAATCAGCCACACTGTTATGGGGGAATAAATGTATCCTGAGCACACTATTATTGAAGAATAAGTGCGCTCAGGATACATTTTTATGGCGATATAAGTGCTTAGGGGGAGGTCAGGCGGTTTGGACGGGGATGCCGGTGGTGGCGGTGATGCGGGCGGCTATGGCGCGCAGGGTGTCGGGGTCGACGCGTCGCAGGGTGGTGTCGGGTGTAGGGCGGTCAATTGAGTAGAGCATCACCAGGCGTGGATTTATGCGGCGGTAGGCTTCGATGAGGGCATTGATCTCGGCTTCTGTGGAGTTGTCGAAGCCGGGGCTGCGGCATATCATGGTCTGCACGATGGCTTTTGACCCGAATCCGGCTATCTGGTTGATTACAGTGTCGGCGTTGAAGTCGGGATTTACGGGACGATCAAGGTAACGAATGGATGAATCTATGGCCGAGTCGAGTTTCAGAATGGCGTTATCCACCTTGTGCAAAGCTTCCACAATGCGTGGTGAGTGGAGCATTGTGCTATTGGTGAGCACGCTCACTTTCACGTCGGGGTAATATTTATCGCGCAGGCGCAGTGTCTCGTCGATAATTTCGGGGAAGTGCGGGTTGACGGTGGGTTCGCCGTTGCCTGAGAATGTAATCACATCAAGCGGGGCACCCTCGGCGGCCATTGCAGCCAGCCTCTGTTCAAGCAACCGGCTCACTGTAGCTGTGTCGGGCTGGCCGGATGTGCCGCGACCCTGTGCGTTAAAACCTGCCTCGCAATACAGACAGTCAAACGAACAAATTTTGCCGTCGGTGGGATTGAGATTTACTCCCAGTGATGTGCCCAGTCGACGCGAGTGAATAGGACCGAATATAGTGTCGGTGAACATTACCGTTTGCATAGTTTTTTAGTCAAATTTTCGAGTGAAAAGGCGTGTTACAAGGGCCGCAAGCATGGCCACGCCCAATGTTATTAGCAACACGGCACCTACATCGCCTATGGCAACACGAACGGGATACACGTCAACAGTGAGCTGCGACGGATCACCGGACAGCCGTATAAAGCCGCCCAACTGCTGCGCCAACGAGAGCGTCACACCCAGCACAATGCCGCACACGCCACCGGCCATGGTGATGAGCGCGCCCATCCACATAAACACCGAGCGTGCCATGCGCCGCGACGCCCCCAGAAAAATGAGTGTGGCCATATTGCCGCGCTTTTCTATCACCATGAGTGAAAGGGTACTGATGATGTTGAATGATGCCACGAGCAGGATAAATCCTAACATAGCAAATGTTACCCATTTCTCAACCGACACCAACATAAGCGATGCCGAATGAAGGGCCGATCTGGGGGTGACAGTAAAATCGTCGCCCAACGAGGTCTGCAAATCTCGTGCAAGATGTTCGGGGCTGACACCGCGGGCGCGCACCTCGATAGCCGAGGCCTCGCCGTCATAAAACTGCAATGCTTCGCGTGCTGCATCAAGCGGTACATAAATATGATCGGCGTCAATTTCCATCTGATCCACTTGAAATACACGGCCGGCTGTGAGTTGCTGCGACATAAAGGCCGCAGCGGGATTAGCCGGATTAATACGCCCGAGTCGGCGCGGAACATACAGGGTGAGGCCCGAAGTGCCAGGGATGAGTTCAAGATAATTAGCCACACCCACGGCCACATCCGTTATGCCCGAGCCATCCGGAGCAAATTGTCCGGTGAAGGCAGACGAGGCAACCGTGGCGGTGTCTATATTCACCACTGACGAGTAGCCTTCAGGCACGCCCTTGAAGATCACGGCCGCCTGTCGGTCACCCCCCACGAGCAAACCACGCTGCTGGAGCACTGCCGAGGCTGCTTCGACATCATCACGGTGAGCAATTACTGAGGCTAACGAATCGGCCGCGGCGATGGAATTACCGCGAGCCGGGGCTACAATCACATCGGGGTCAAGGACAGATAGATGCGCTCTGGCGAGGTCAGAAAAGCCATTGAACACCGATAGCACCACGACCATAGCAGCAACGGCCACCGCTACACCGGCCACAGAAATAGCCGAAATTACGTTGACCGCTGAATGCGATTTGCGCGCCAACAGATAGCGCGATGCTATGGCCAGAGGCAGATTCACTTGTTTTCGAGCAGCGAATCGATTTTTTCGAGATAATCGAGCGAGTCGTCCAGATAGAAGTGCAGCTCGGGAGTCTTACGCACCTGAAAGCGCACGCGCTGGGCCAGTTCGTAGCGAATCGTTTTGGCCGAAGCGTTGATTGAATCCATAACCTCGGCAGCTTTTTCCGAGGGGAAAATTGAGAGGTATGCCTTGGCTACCGATAGATCGGGAGACACGCGGACAGTGCTCACAGATACGATAGTGCCGTGAGTCTTGGCTGTCTGCTGACGGAAAATTTCGCTGAGTTCTTTCTGAAAGAGTCGTGCTATTTTGGCTTGACGTGTTGATTCCATAATAATAAGTGTTTTATGTTGTTTCTATCTATCTAACCAACTTGAAGCGTATAAGGTTCAAGGCTTCACGCCCAGACGCTCAGCCAGGATACGCAACCCCTGCGACGCACCGGCGCGAATCACATTGATTCCGGCAGGCACGGCGGCAGGATTTGGATCGATATAATAGACAGGCACCCCGGGGCGCACATAATTGACGAGCGCGGCAGCGGGATATACCGAAAGCGATGTGCCGATGATTACAAAAATATCTGCTTCGGAAACAAGCTCGGTGGCGCGGGTGAAGTTGGGCACATCCTCCTTAAAGAAAACGATTTGCGGGCGCACACGGTGTCCGTCAATCAGGGTTTCGGGAGTGGTATCGAGGCTCTCGCCGCCCAGAGTGAACAGGAGGTCGGGATTATCCATTGCGCGCACCTTCATAAGCTCGCCGTGCAGGTGCAGCACGTGGTGCGATCCGGCGCGTTCGTGCAGGTCGTCGACATTCTGTGTGATGATTTCCACGTCGAAGGCGCGTTCGAGGTCGGCAAGTATACGGTGACCGTCATTGGGTTGAGCATGCACAAGCTCGCGACGGCGTTTGTTATAAAATTCGTGAACCAAAGCCGGATTTTCGCGGAAGCCATCAGCACTTGCCACCTGCATCACGGGATATTCCTCCCACATGCCGCCGGCATCGCGAAATGTGCGAATGCCGCTTTCGGCACTCATTCCGGCACCTGTCGATATTACGAGTTTCTGTTTCATATCAAGCATCAATCGTCTAAACCGAAAGTGATTGCAAATCCGTCGCTATCCGCCGGGGGCTGGGGGCGGTCGTCCTGGCGGACATCGGTACGAGCGGCCGGAGCGGGAGCGGCGGCCGGCTGGTTGAGCCGCTTGTTACGGCTGAGCGTGGGTTGTTTTTCAAACTGTTCAATGGCGGCATCGTCGTCGAGCTGATCGAGAGATAGCAGCACATAGTTCATGGTCTCCTTGGTGCGCACCACCTCTTCGACGCGCTCAGTGCCATAAAGAGTGCTGATTCGGCCTGTGTCGATGGTATCGTCGCTCTTGGCGGGCTCTTCAGTCTCCTGATTCTTCTGCGGTGAAATTACGTTGCCCTTATCGTCGATGGTGACATCGAATCCCGAGGCAAGGATGGCAAATTTCACCTTGTCGCCAAGCGATTCGTCGTATGTGATACCCCAGATAACATCCACTTGCTCCTCGACACGCGCGATGAAGTCGTTAAGCTCCTTGACCTCCGAGGCCTTGAATTTATTCTCGGCATTACGCGAATAGTAAAGGTTGAAGAGTATTTTTTTGGATGTGAACACGTCGGTGTTGCGCAGCAGCGGCGAGTGGAGAGCATCCTGAATAGCTTTGGTGACGCGGTGTTCGCCCTCGCCATATCCCACCGAAATTATAGCGGTGCGACCCTCGCGCAGGGTGGTGTCCACGTCGTTGAAGTCAAGGTTGATATAACCCTCGCGGGTGACGATTTCGGCGATAGAGCTTGCGGCTGTGGCCAGAATATCGTCGGCCTTGGCGAATGCCGATTCAAACTCGAAGTCGGGATATATCTCGATGAGGCGTTCGTTGGTCACGATCATAATGGCATCCACATACTTGCTCATTTCGTCGGCACCATTGATAGCCTTCTGAATCTTGCGCATACCCTCAAACATAAAGGGAATGGTTACAATACCGATGGTGAGCAGGCCGCGTTCCTTGGCGATACGTGCCACGACGGGGGCGGCTCCGGTGCCCGTGCCGCCACCCATACCGGCAGTGACGAATACCATATCGGTGTCGTCGTTGAACAGTGCTTCGATCTCGGCTGCGCTTTCCTCGGCGGCCTGACGCGCGCGGTCGGGCACATTACCTGCGCCACGGCCTTTGGTAATTGTAGGGCCGAGGAGCACCTTGGTGGGAACGGATGACTTGCGCAACGCCTGGCGGTCGGTATTAGCCACGACGAACGAAATATGGTCGGTGGTCTTGCGATACATGTGATCGACAGCGTTATTGCCGCCGCCACCTACGCCAATGACGATGATGCGGTTGGGTTCCTCATCCATCGGGGTGTTATATTTGTCGAGATATTGAGAGTCTTCTGGAGCCATTTTAAGAGATGTCAGATGTTAAAGGGAAGAATGGATGGGGTGAGGGTCAACTGTCGAGGTCGTTGTTCTGCTCGTCCTGCGGGGCCATCCAGTCGCGCAGGCTGCGCAGGCGTTCGCGGAAGGTTTTACGAATCTTTTCGGGAGAACTGCCTCTGGGAATATCATCAATGGGAGTGTCCTCATTGTAGCCGCGCGAGCCGTTATAATCGTCGGGGTCATCGGCGAGCAGGTTGGGGTCGTCATCATTAATCATCTGACGACGGAAACCACCTTGAGCGGTATCGGAAATGTGCAGGGGTTGCTCGGGTTCCGGTTCTGGTTCGGGCTCGGGAATGTCGAGACAATCAATATCGGAATGAGCGGCGGCATAGCGTGCCAGGGCGATAAGGTCGAAATAATCGGCCGGCTGCGCGTCGCATTTCGATACGATTGAAGCATCCACTGCGGCGGGGCGCACCTTCAGCTTGGTCTGTGCTTCGAGCAGCTCGGCAAAACCATTAAGGCGCGATCCACCGCCGGCAATTACGATACCGGCCGGGAGGTCGGCACTCTTGAAGCCGCCCTCGCTGAGCAGATGATTGATATTCGCGATGATTTCAGCGGTGCGCGCCGAAATCAGGCTTATGATTTCGCGCGATTCTGCATCGGGTGCGTCAATACCCACACGAGCAGCCACCGCACGGCCGCGAGTGTGTTTTATATTGTCGGCTTGGTCGGTGGTGATACCTAACACGGTGCAGAGGTCGCGAGTGATGTTAGCAGAACCCATAGGCAGTGTGGCCACCATCTGCAGGGCGCCCTCGCGGAACACGGCCAAAGTGGTGGTTTCGGCACCGAAATCCACGAAAGCCACACCGCGCTGACGGTCGGAATCCGTAAGGGCCATTTCGGTCTGTGCCAGGATACGTGTCACATATTCGCGGGGCACGGGGTTATCGGCCGAAAGGAAATTGACACGATCAAGGGCGCGACGGTTTTCGGGCGAGCATGTGAGCACAGTGAACTCGCCACGCACCGTATTACCGAAAGCTCCCACAACCTTCTTTACCTGCGCCTGATCCACGAAATAACGTCGCGGCGCGATCACGAGCACATCGCGGTCGGAAGCCAGATTGTATCGAGCCTCGCGATGCAGCTGAGCAAGTGTGTCGGGAGTAATCTCGGCTTCGGCGCCCTGCTTGATAGTGGCGTTTGCCGGTGTAGAAATAAGCGAGCGACCACCATTGGCCACATAAATGGCCGATAAGCGTCCGGGGGCCACGGCCGCATTATTTTCAAGGCGACGAATGATTTCGTTGACGCGTTCGGATGTTTCACGGGCGTTGATTACACGGCCGTGGCGCACAGCATCAGCCGCGTCGACTTCCTCGACGGCCAGCACGGAAATACCGGCCACGGGGTCAGACTGGGCGACGATGCCGCGGATAGTAGAAGATCCGAGGTCAATGGCGGCTATATGTTTGGTTTTCGTATCCATTAGAGGGTCAGATGGTATCAGGGAATTCTGGTAGAGGATCAGTGGAAGTATGGAGAGGAGTAAGGATTGTGCCCAGATCGTCGGCTTCGTCAAATTCCTCGACAGAAGCAGCCACGGCCGATGGGGGCAGCGCCTTGATGCGATGAGTGGCGACAACCTGTCCGCGCCATTTCACCGACAGAGTGTCGTAAGTCTCCCAGCCGCGCACCGGCATCACCGAACGGTAGAAGGCGCGCAGGCGGTCGAATTTATTTTCAACCAGGGAGGTATCGCCGAAATTCACCACATGTCCGCGTATCGAGGGCACCACGATTATATCGCCGTCGGGCTGCTGGCGCAGGGTGCTCACCAGCGCATCAAGTTCAGGGCGGGCAGCAATGTAGCGCAACATCGGGAGCAGGCGGGTGGCGGGATATTTGTCGGTAAACCGTCCCACCACCACGGGCACATCCACGTGATAGCGAGGGTCGGCCGAAATGCGTTTGCCCTCGGCATTGATGTAGTAAGATCCGTGAGCATCGAACACACGCGCCACGGGCACCATAGGCACGACATTTATAGCCAGAGTGCCATCGTTGAGCACAGCTACATTGACATGCTCGATTTTATCCGAGGCGCGCAGGCGTGTTTCCAGATTGTTAAGATCCACATCAGCGCGGGTAAGGGTATTGATTCGCGAGGTGAGTCCGTCGCATTCGTTGGCAAGCTCGCCTGCGGTAACAAAACCGGTATGTGCTGAATCGGCCACGGTGATTTTGCAATTTTCAAACCTATCGGCACGGGCAAGGCGTCCGGCAGCAGGCAATGCGAAACACAGGTAGGCCGTGAGAACGACTACCAGGGCGCAGGCAAGTATGGGATAGCGGTTAATCATATAGCAACCGGACGTATATCAGATGTTTGAAAATCAATATTTTATAGCACCATCGGGGTCGATTTGCGCGGCCAGAGCCGGAACCTCGAAACTGAGGTCGCCGGCACCGAGGGTTAATAGAATGTCAAAGTTACGATTTTTCATCGTATTTACAAAATCATCTTTGGAAATCATTACCTTATCGGGTGATTTTATGCGGTCGAAGATGATTTTTGAGGTGACACCGGGAATGGGAAGCTCACGGGCCGGATAAATATCGGCGAGCACCACAGCATCGGCAAGTGAGAGTGCATCGGCAAATTCAGGTGCGAAATCGCGGGTGCGCGAGTAAAGGTGGGGCTGGAATGCCACGGTAAGATGACGGCCGGGATACAGGGCGCGGATGCCGCTCACGGATGCACGCACCTCCTCGGGATGGTGGGCATAGTCGTCGATAATCACTTTGCCCCGGGGCCCGGGCTGGCGCAGATGCGGCTGGAAGCGGCGTTCCACCCCGGGATATGAACCCACGGCACTGGCGGCCTGCGCCATATCCACATCGCCGGTGAGCCACGCGGCTGCCAGGGCTGCAATGGAATTTTCGATATTGACCTCGACGGGCACACCGGGGCGCACATCACGCACCACTCCGCCGGGATAAACCAGATCGTAGATTATATCGCCATCCTGATGACGGATATTTTCGGCGTGGAAATCACCACTGTCGCGACTGTAGGTGTAGACACGCACGCCCTGAGGGGGACGGGGCACGAGCTTCAGGCCGGTGTGAACGAGCAGGGCGCCGGCGGGGTCGATCAGCTCGGTGAAGTGAGCGAACGATTCCAGATATGCTTCCTCAGTGCCGTAAATATCCAGATGATCGGGGTCGGTGGCAGTCACTACGGCAATATATGGGCGGAGTTGATGAAAGGAGCGGTCGTATTCGTCGGCCTCGACTACAGTATATGGCGATGTAGCCGAAAGCATAAGATTGCTGTTATAACGCAGGAGCACGCCACCCAAAAAGGCATTACAACCGATGGGGAGCGAGTGCATGATGTGGGCACACATACCCGAAGTGGTGGTTTTGCCGTGTGTGCCGCTGAAACATATCGCGCGACTGCCACGCGAGATGTGCCCCAGAGCCTTGGCTCGCTTTATCACCTCAAATCCACCGTCGCGGAAGTAATTGAGGATGGGGCTGTCGGCGGGTATTGCCGGGGTGTACACCACCATAGTGGTATCCGGATTGCGAAATTCGGCAGGGATTTGGTCGACGGAATCGGTGTATGTGATGTTAACACCCTCTTTTTCCAGGGCGGCTGTGAGGGCCGAAGGAGTGCGGTCGTAACCGGCCACACGCATGCCGCGCGACAGGAAGTAGCGTTCCAGAGCAGCCATACCAATGCCGCCTGCACCTACGAAATATATATTTTCAGGATTGGTCATCGTTTTTCGATTATTTGAGCTACGGCGTCGGCAATCTTATTGTCTGAATCGGGTAACGCCATACGCAGGATATTGTCGGAGAGTTGTTTGAGAGCTGATTGGTTGTAAACGAGCGAGAGAATTTCAGGGGCGAGTTTGCCGGGAGCCTCGTCATCGGTAATCATAACCGCAGCGTGGCGGTCGGCCAGAGCGAGTGCGTTTTTGCGCTGGTGGTCTTCGGCCACGTTGGGCGACGGCACCAGAATCACCGGCTTGCCAAGCAGCTGCAATTCGCTGATAGTGCCGGCACCGGCACGGCTCACCACCAAGTCTGCTGCACGATATGCAGTAGCCATATCTGATATAAAAGCCGTGGCTTTCACATCTTTAAGTCCGGCGGTGGCATCAAGGCCAATTTGCTCGCCTGTGCGTCCGGTTTGCCAGAGAATCTGGAGTTTACCGTCGGCGAGGTCGTTTTTAACGGCCCGGGCCATAGCGAGGTTGATTGTGCGCGCGCCCAGGCTACCACCCACCACCAGTACCAAAGGCCGGTCGGGGTCGAAGCCCAGAGCCTTTTTAGCCTCGGCCTGCGTAAGTTGACATTCAAACAATGCCTTGCGCACGGGATTACCCGTGAGCACCACAGCTTCGGCCGGGAAGAAACGCTCCATATCGGGATAAGCCACACAGATGCGTCGTGCGTTCTTGGCCAGAAGTTTATTGGTGACACCGGCGTATGAGTTCTGTTCCTGCAAAAGCGTGGGCACTCCGGCCCGTTGAGCAGCTTTAAGAGTAGGCCCCGAGGCATATCCTCCCACCCCGATGGCAATGTCAGGCTTAAAATCGCGCACGATACGCCGGGCACGCCGCAACGAACGCCATAGCTTGGCCAATACCCCCAGGTTGCGCCACAGACGCTTGCGGTCGAAGCCTGCCACAGGCAGACCGATTATATCGAAACCGGCCGCGGGGACACGTTCCATCTCCATGCGCCCCTCGGCACCGACAAACATAATTTCACAGTCGGGCCAACGGCGACGCAGCGCCTCGGCAATCGAGAGAGCCGGGAAGATATGACCGCCCGTGCCGCCTCCGCTTATTAGGAATTTCTTTTTGCTCATTTGCTTACGTTAGGGTTCTTACTTGCGATATTTTTGTTGAGGGCATTGAGTTCCTGACGCTGAATGTCGGAGCTGTCGTGGCGGCGCGCCGCCCAGCGCGAGCACGAAAGCATCACGCCCAGAGCTATTGATGTGGCTATGATTGAGGTGCCCCCCTTGGATATGAGCGGCAGAGGCTGGCCGGACACGGGGAACACACCCACGACAATGGCCACATGGAACAATGCCTGTAAACATATAACCAACGAACAACCGGTGACAAGAAATGTTGCGAATGTGCTGTTGAACACCTGAGCCAAACGCCCGGCACGCCCCAGCAGGAACAGGTACAGACACAGAATGCCGATGGCTATTATCGAGCCGAGTTCCTCGACAATAATAGCGAAAATATAGTCGGAGAATGCCAAGGGCAGGCGTGAAGTCTCGCGGGAGTTGCCAAGCCCCACCCCCGACAGGCCGCCACGCGCCTGAGCGATGAACGACAGCTGTTCCTGCTTGTTTTCGTCGTCGATAGGGTCGCCGCTTTTATTGAGCCGGAAGTGACGCTCGATTCGGGCCGACCACGTGTGCATACGGTTATCCTTATCAGCCGTGGAACGTATGGGTTCCTGGTTGATTTGCGCCAGCAGTGTATCCTGCCGTGTGGGCGGAACATCAGACGATGCAGCGGCTTTTATACCCATAGCGCACAGACCCAGGATAAAATATACACCGAATGTTATGCCGATCTTGCGCCACGATATGCCGCCGATTATCATCATACTCAAGGCGATGCTCATAAGCAGCAGAGTGTTTGTAAGGCCCTGATTGAACAGCAACAACGAGCCCACGAGCACCAGCACACTTGACAGAATCACGCCCAGCCAGCTCACGTCGTTGGTACCGTTGACCTTGATTTGCGTTCGGCTCAGAATCCAGGCGATACCCAGAGCCACCGAGAGTTTCAGAAATTCGGCCGGGAGCACCATAATGCTGCCCAGCATAAAAGCACGCTTGACACCGTTGACCCTAACACCGCCAATGAGCACCCATATCATCATCAATATACTGACAATCACAAATATAGGGATGGCGTGGTAGAGCACACGGAAATGCACACGCTCAATGCCGAGCATTATCAGCACGCCCATGAGCAGGAAACGGCCGTGGCGGATGATAGGGCCGTAGATGTCGCCCACGTGCACCTCCTGACTCGATGCACTGAATAGCTCAATGATCGAAACAATCAGCAGAAAACAGAATGTGCCCCAGATATACACATCGCGTCCGTGGGACACGGCACCGGACGGGGTGTTTGCAGGAGAAGAGTTAGCAGCCATATCAGGAGAGCGGAATTATGAAAGTGAACGGACAGCGTCCTTGAACTGACGGCCGCGGTCCTCGTAGCTTTTGAAAAGGTCGAAGCTGGCACAGCAGGGCGAGAGGAGCACGGTATCGCCGGCGGCAGACAGATCACGACAGGCTTTGACAGCATCAGCCAGATTATCGGTGCTTACAACGGGCAGCGAGGTGTTGGCCGAGAAAAAATCAACGATTTTCTCGTTGTGCAGCCCCATAGCCACAATAGCTTTTACTTTTTCTTTCACCAACGGCAGGATTTCAGAATAATCGTTGCCTTTGTCCTTGCCACCGAGGATCAGCACAGTGGGGCGCGTCATGGCTTCCAGGGCATACCAGCAGGAATTGACATTGGTGGCTTTGGAGTCGTTGATCCATTCCACGCCCCGGATGGTAGCGACGGGTTCCAGGCGGTGTTCCACTCCGGCGAAATCCGACAGAGCCTCGCGGATATCGCTGCGGCGTATGTCGAGCAACGATGCGCTGAGCGCGGCGGCCATTGAGTTGAATATGTTATGCAGACCGTGCAGGGCCAGATCCGCGCGAGGCATCGACCATTGCTCACCGGGGGTGTTGATCACCATCTGATCCTCGGCATCAATGTATGCTGCCGTATCCTCCTCGCGGTTTTCGGCAAAGGGGAAGCGACGCGCTTCGACGGTAAGGCGTTCGAGCTGCGCTTTGATTACGGGGTCGTCGTTCCAGTAGATAAATGCGTCCTGCGGGGTCTGATTTTGCAGGATGCGGAATTTGGCGCTCACATAGTTTTCAAATTTATGGTCGTAGCGGTCGAGGTGGTCGGGTGTGATATTCATCAGCACGGCGATGTTGGCCTTGAAGTCGTACATATTGTCGAGCTGGAAGCTGCTCAGCTCAATCACATATACGGGATGAGGATCGCGTGCCACCTGATAGGCCAGACTATTGCCTATATTGCCAGCGAGTCCGGCGTCGATACCGGCGCGCCGCAGTATGTGATAGATGAGCGATGTAGTGGTGGTCTTGCCGTTAGAGCCTGTGATGCACACCATTTTGGAGTGGGTGTACCGGCCGGCAAATTCAATTTCGCTAATCACCGGAATTCCGGCTTGCAGGATGCTGCGCATCACGGGAGCCTCAAAGGGAATACCGGGGCTTTTAATCACCTCACGAGCCGACAGGATACGCTCCATTGAGTGTGATCCTTCCTCAAATTCGATACCCTCGTCGAGCAACATATCACGGTAGTGGGGAGCAATCTTGCCGGCATCGCTAACAAGCACGTCGAAGCCGCGATCTTTGGCCAGGATAGCGGCACCCACGCCGCTCTCACCTGCGCCTAATATTACTAATAAATTATTATCTGTCATTGAATTAGCGAATCTTAAGTGTAACAAAAGTTATAACGGCCAGAATAGTGCCGATAATCCAGAAACGGGTGACGAGTTTGGCCTCGGGAATTACACCGATGGGGCGTTGTATCAGCGCGTCGATACCGGCGTTACCGGGTTTCTGGAAATGGTGGTGGAGCGGAGCCATCTTGAAAATACGGCGACCGCCAGTTTTCTTAAAGTATGCTACCTGAAGCATCACCGAAAGGTCTTCAATATAGAAGAGCGCGCACAGGATGGGAAGCAGCAGCTCTTTATGGATGAGGATGGCAAATACGGCAATTATGCCGCCGAGGGTGAGCGATCCGGTATCGCCCATAAACACCTGAGCGGGATAAGCATTATACCACAGGAAGCCGATCAGCGCGCCCACAAAGGCGGCCATATACACCATCAGCTCGCCGCTGCCGGGGATATACATTATATTAAGGTAGGCGCTATACACCACGTTACCACCCAAATATGCCATAATTGCCAGAGCCACACCGGAAATGGCACTCAACCCGGCACACATACCGTCGAGGCCGTCGTTCAGATTGGCACCATTGGAGGTGGCTGTCACCAGGAATACGACGACAAGGAAAAACACAATCCAACCGCCCACCTCGGCTGCCGAACCCATCCACGATGTGAGCCACGCATAGTTGAAATTATTATCCTTGATAAACGGCAGCGTGGTTTCGGGACTCTTTGTGGGTGCTGAAGTATAGATAACCTCCTCGACACGGCCGGTGTCTTCGTTGATCACCTCGGTATTATGCACTGTCACCATCGAGTTGTTGTAATACATGGCGGATGCCAGGATGAGGGCTATGCCTACCTGCCCCACAATCTTGTATTTACCCTTGATGCCGTCTTTGTTTCGTTTCTTAATCTTTTGGTAATCATCAAGAAAACCGATAAGCCCAAGCCACAGTGTGGCCACGAGCATTAGAATCATATAGGGATTGCCAAGCTGTCCGATAAACAGGCAAGGCAACACTATGCTCAGAATTATGATGACACCGCCCATAGTGGGAGTTCCGGTCTTTTTGGTCTGGCCTTCGAGGTCCAGATTACGCACGATTTCGCCTACCTGCATCAGCTGCAGGCGGTCGATGATATAGCGTCCAAGAAAAATTGCCAGCAGGAGAGCCATAACGAATGCTACCCCTGAACGGAATGTCAGATAGGTGATGAGGCGTGCGCCGGGCACGTCCATATTGGTGAGATAGTCGAATAGATAGTAAAGCACGGCTGAGATATGTTACTATATATAATAATGTGTATATGTTACTTTGACTGTAGGGCTTGGGAGAGAATGGCGCGGTCGTCGAACGGAAGCCGCTCGGTGCCGATTATCTGATATGTCTCGTGCCCCTTTCCGGCCACCAGAATCACATCGCCGGGGGCAGCGAGCTGCACAGCCAGGCGGATGGCTTCGGCGCGGTCGGGTATGGTGAGGGTGGCAGCGGCCTGCTCATCGGTGAGTCCGGCTCGCATATCGGCAATGATATCCATCGGATCCTCGGTGCGCGGATTATCTGAGGTGATTATCAGACGTGCGACACGGGAGGCAGCTTCGTGAGCCATTATGGGACGTTTGCCCTTGTCGCGATCGCCACCGCACCCCACCACGGCTGTCACTGCGGCACCGGGGTGCTTGATTTCGTTGATAGTGTCGAGCACGTTGATAATCGCATCCGGGGTGTGGGCATAATCCACGATACCCACCACTCCCGAGGGACTACGGAAAGGCTGAAACCGCCCGGCTACGGGGGTCAGGCGACTCATAGCGGTGAGCAAGGTGTCGCGGTCGAGCCCCAAAGCGCGCCCGGTGGCATATACCGCCATAAGATTTGAGGCATTGAAACGACCAATGAATATCATCTCGGCCTCGCGACCGTCAAAACTGATGGTCATTCCGTCAATGCGATCCTCGATCAGACGGCCACGATGATCGGCCTCGGAGCGCAGCGAGTATGTGATGCGCCGGGCATCGGTGTTCTGGAGCATCACCAGGCCGTTGCGGTCGTCAAGATTTGTGATGGCAAAGGCTTCGGGTTTTAGCGAGTCGAAGAAGCTTTTTTTGGCAGCGAGATAATTGGCTACTGAGCCGTGGTAGTCAAGATGATCGCGGGTGAGGTTGGTGAATACACCACCGTCGAAGTCAAGCCCGGCGATGCGATGCTGTGCGGCGGCATGGCTGCTCACCTCCATAGCTGCAAATGTGCATCCGGCATCCACCATTTGGCGCAGCAGGCGGTTTAGCTCCAACGGATCGGGTGTGGTGTGTGTGGCGGGTACCTCGGTATCCTCGATTTTATTAACCACTGTGGAGAGCAATCCTGCACGGTGGCCGGTGAGACGGGCCAGATCGTAGAGCAGGGTGGCTATGGTAGTTTTGCCGTTGGTGCCGGTCACGCCCACCAATGTAAGGCTGCGCGATGGGCGACCATAACGCGCCGAGGCCATCAAGCCCAGAGCTACTGATGTATCGTCGACCACCACCCATGTGACACCGGGGGCGGGCAGCTCGGGCAGCTGCTCGCACACCACAACGGCGGCTCCGGCATCCACTGCCGACGGGATAAAGGTATGACCATCGCTTTGTGTGCCGCGCACGGCCACGAAGACCGCTCCGGGCACCACACGGCGCGAATCTGCCGTAAGCCCGGTGGGAATCAGATCGGGCTGCGGGTTAAGCAGCTGTTTATATTTGACATCGGCAAGCAGCTCGGCAAGCCGTGGCATTGGATATTCTGAGGTGTTCATTTCCGAATGAGTAAGTCTTAATTCTGACTGAGTGTTGCGTGTACCTTCGCGCCGGCTTTTACTTTTGTGCCTGCGGGCGGGTCGAGGGCGGTGACATAGCCGGTGCCGGTAAAGCCCACGGTGAGGCCGGCTTCCTCAAGACGCACCAGGGCCTCACGTATGCCCAGGCCGCGGACATCGGGCACTGTACCGGTGGGGGCGGCCGGCGGGGTGTGCATGCGCGTGGCCTTTGAGAAGTTGAGGTCGTTGCTCATGGTCGAGGCTCGCTCGGGGCGCGTTGTGGCGTAAAGGGTGGGATGAGTATTGGTTACGGCTTTGTCGTCGATCTCGCTGGTATTGTCAAGCATGCCGCGCGAATACATTTTCAGGGCGATGTTTTTAAGCACCTGTCCACTGGTGGCAGCCGGGCCGTAAGGACCCTGAGGGTCGCTCACCACCACTATCATTGTGTATTTGGGATTTTCGTAGGGGAAGAATCCGCAGAAGGCCACGCGATTGTGTTTGCCTTCCAGGTATCCGCCCTTGAAGGGTATGGAGGTGAGTATGAGTTTGCCGTCCTTGTCGCGGGGGCGTTCCTTGGCAATACCTGCGGTGCCGGTCTTTCCGGCGATCTCCACAATATCGTTTTTGAGAGCCTTGGCGGTGCCGCCCTGTCCCCACACCACGTCGTGCATCATCTTGCGCAGGATGGCGGCGTTTTTGCTCGAACAGATGCTGTCGCGCACGTAGCTTACGGGAATCACCGAGTCGCGACCGTCGGGCAGGCGCATGGCCTTGACCAAACGCGGGCGCACGAATTTGCCGTTATTGGCAATGGCGTTATACACGGCGCATGTGTATAGCGGTGGCACCTGTGTGGCGTAACCGAAAATCATACGCGATAGCGATACGTGGCCGCCGGCGCGGGGATCGAGGGTGGGATAGTATGGCGGACGCTCCATAGCCATACCGGTGTTGAAACGATCGAAGAAACCAAGCTCGCGCAGGCGGTCGCGCAATCCGTTCAGGTTGTCGCTGTAATGGGGTGCGATGAGTTTGGTCATACCGATGTTTGAGGAGTATTCCATAAATTGGCTCACGGCAAGGGCACCCGGCGAGTGTGTGTCGCGGATTGGTTTGCCGCCGGCGTAGGCATAGCTGCTGCCGATAGGGTACACGCGGTTGAGGTCAACGTAACCGTCTTCCAAAGCTGTGAGCATCGAGATCACTTTGATTACCGACCCTGGCTCGTAAGCCTGAACGATGTGGTTCATCGCTTCGATATAGCCGTTTTCGCCCTCGGGGTCGCGGTCAAGGTTCGATATAGCTTTGATGTCGCCGGTGCCCACTTCCATGATCATGGCGCTGCCCCATTGGGCGTTACATTCCACGAGCATTTCGCCCAGCTCGTGTTCCAGGAGGTCTTGCAGGGTGATGTCGATGGTGGTGGTGATTGTCACGCCGTTCTGAGGAGGACGTGTGGTCCAATAAGCCGCACCACGCGTGAACATTACCTTTTTTGCCACACCTGGAGTGCCGTAGAGCAATGTGTCAAGGGCTTGTTCAAGGCCGCTGATACCGCGTATTTCCGGATTTTCTCGGGTCTGTCCCACGCGGCCGATGCTCAGGTGAGCCATCTTGCCGTAAGGATACCGGCGCAGGAGCACTCGCTCGGTGATCAGACCGGTGCGGTTGGGATTGGAGGAACGGTTGAAATAGGGAAATTTCTTGAGGCGTTCCACCTCGGCAAACGGTATATTTTTCAGCACAAGGAAGCTGCGCGAGCGGTCGGCCTTGGGTTTGCGCAGGGGAGCGTAAAGGTAGTCGTGCCATTCGGCGGCGGTGCGCTGAGGATAATATTTGGCAAGGGAGTCAGACAGCGCGGGCAGGCTGTCCTTATATGCAAGTTCGTTGATGCGCGAGGCGTGGAAGTCGAGGCGTATGTTGTAGTAGTTGAGGTTGGTGGCAAGCACAGAGCCGTCGCTTGCCAGAATGTCGCCGCGCAGTGGTTTGATGAAGATGGAGTCGGAGAGCGTGGCATCGCCCTTGGCATTCCATTCCCTGGCGTGCACAAGGGTGGTGTTGAGCAGGAAGAGCACACATACCCCCGCAACCAGGAGCACCACCACGGACATAAAGATATAACGTCCGCGCAGATAGTTTCGCAGCGTTACGTGGCCGCTCTTTTTGCGGCGCCATGGGAGTTTATTGAGCAAATCAGAGAATGTCATGGGTGGTTAACGGGAGGAGGATTCGGCCAGAGAGATACGATAAGGGGGGCGTTCCTGGATGCGCAGGCCCAGGTGCATGGTGTCTACGCGCTGCTGCATCGCACTCTCGCAGGTAGACGACATGTATTCCGAACGTTCGCGCTGGGCTTCGGTGCGGGTCACGGCCAGACGGGTCTTCAGGTGTGCGACGGTTTCCATAGCCGTGATGCAATCGTACCGCACAGAAATGTATGCCATCGAGAGGAATACAAACAGGACAATCAGCGGGAAGTGTTTCAGAAACAGCTTGGCCGACAACCCCTGCACGACATCGGTGCTGGGTTTGATGCCCGAAAGGTTTATTTTTTTTAGAATTGACATTGTGATGAGGTGAGAGTAAGTATGTGATGGTGTAATGGTTCAGATTTTTACTGCTACGCGAAGTTTTGCGCTACGGCTGCGTGGATTTGCTTCCACTTCGGCTTCATCGGCCACGATGGGTTTTGAACCGAGTGGTTTCAGGGAGCGGTTTGCTCGCCCATAGATGTCGGTTTCTAACCGTCCCTCGAAGTTGCCGGATCGCATGAAGTTTTTTACCAGGCGGTCTTCAAGCGAATGGTAGGTGATGATAGCCAGACGTCCACCGGGGCGCAAGGCATCGGCGGCTTGTGTCAGGAATGAGCGCAGGGCATCAAGCTCACCGTTGACCTCGATTCGCAGAGCCTGAAACACGCAGGCCAGCTCTTTTTTCTCCTTACGCCGGTCGATGAGCGGATTTATCACTTCAAGCAGCCGGCTGATTGTGTGAATCGGAGACTGCGAGCGCGCGCTCACAATGGCACGGGCCATACGGCGGGCATTGGGCACCTCGCCGTAAAGGTGCAGGATGTCGGCCAGACGTTCCTCGGTGATGTCATTGAGCAGCGCGGCAGCGGTGGTTGCGGCATGGCGGTTCATGCGCATATCCAGTGGAGCGTCGGCACGGAACGAGAAGCCGCGTGAAGCATCATCGAAATGATGGAACGATACGCCCAAGTCGGCTAAAATGCCATCCACTGCATCAACGCCGTAAAACCGCAGGAAGTTGCTAAGAAAACGGAAGTTGCCATACACCATAGTGAAGCGCGCATCGTCCGGCGCACCCGGCAGCGCGTCCTCGTCCTGATCAAAGCCTAAAAGACGACCGTCGGGCCCGAGACAATCAAGGATGGCACGCGAATGTCCACCGCCACCAAATGTAGCATCGACATACACGCCCCCCGGCTTGATATCCAGGGCATCAAGGCATTGCGGTAAAAGTGCCGGAATATGGTAAACTTCCTGATTCATAACATATTAACAGACTGTCGAAGAAATGTGCAAAATTCGGATGTAAAGTTACTCAAAACCGCAAGAATTTACAAATGTAAATAGTGAAAAATCCACCACATAATCCTAAAAAGTTATTAACACCCGGCGACGTTTTACTCTCAACGGGATTTTTTCAAGTTTTAAGGGGATTAATCTTGTATAATTCACAAAAGTGTATTACCTTTGTAGAGCGTAAATTTTTATAACATTCATAATATGATTAACAAAAACGACTTGTTGAAGTATTGGGCTGGCGAGCTACTTGCCGTCAAAATGGAATTAGAGAAAATATCTTTTATTTTAGAAGCCGGCTGCAAGCCACCCAAAGAAATTGAGAAGCACTTAGATAATATGCTCGATAGAAAGAAGCTATTAGAGAAACTCATTGAAGAAGTCAAAAATTCAAATTGACAATAAAACTATGGAATCAAGAATAACCAAATGGAAACAAATGGAAGCTGCCGGAGATCCGGCCGCTTCTGAATATTTGAAAGAAATTACCGCTCAAGCCAAAGCCGAGGGAAAGATAGATGAGATGAATGAAGCTCTACTATATCTCATTTCGTCAGCCAATCAGCACCTTGATAATATCGAAACCTCACTTGAGAAATTCACTATGCACGAGCGTATGGGCGCTCTGACAGAAGTCGTAAATCTGGCATATATTGCGCGTCACTATTTCGGAAAAACACGCCAATGGCTTTATCAGCGCCTCAAAGGACAGATGGTAAACGGCAAGCCGGCTTCATTCACCGATGCTGAGGAAGCCACATTTATCCAAGCGCTTCAGGATATCGGATTGCAACTATCCACCTTTACTCAAAAGGCGTTATAAATGAGCAATTCCCCCTTTTCGGATTTTTACTTTACCGAGTGAGGATTTTTTTGTAACTTTGTAGTTCTGATTTATTTTGTTATGACAAAAGATACTGAAAACATACAGGTTGCGGCGGCTGGAACGGCTCTTGCCGAGAAAACTACGGTGCTGGATGCTGATGATGTCATCGAAATGGTGCCTCGACTCAAGGGGCATCGCAAGCTGGTTGACCGCGTCCTCCACTGGCTTCAGGTTGATAAGGTCAACGAAGTTCATTCGCGCGGATACGGCCTGCCCGGACCGGAATTTGTAAAATTCCTGCTCGACGATTTCCGTATTGATCTGCGCATAGACAACGAACACGTGCTTGATAACCTGCCCGAGGGTGCGTTTATCACCGTGAGCAATCATCCCTTTGGCGCGCTTGACGGTATCACCCTCATACAACTGATAGCTTCGCGACGCCCGCAATACAAGGTGATGGTGAATATGATCCTGAACCACATCAAGGCTATGCGCCCCAATTTCATTGCCGTTGACCAAAGCGCAAGCGACGACCCCGAGAAGAAGGCTGTGTCGATCCGAGGTATCAAACAGGCTATCATGCAGGTGCGCCGCGGCGAGCCAATCGGATTCTTCCCCGCCGGGGCTGTATCTAAGGTGAATATGCGCGGACAGCTTATCGACCGCCCCTGGCAGCCGAATATCATCCGCCTCATCGAGCAGCTGAACGTGCCAGTGATACCTATTTTCTTCCACGGCACCAATTCGTTCCTCTTCAATTTCCTGGGCATCGTGTGCTGGCAACTGCGCACTCTGCGTCTGCCATCCGAGGTGTGGCGCAAATGCGGTACCACGCTACACATCAGCGTGGGCGAACCCATTTCAGTAGAGGAACAGAAGAAACACCGCGGCTCCACCGAGGAATTCGGCGAGTGGCTCAAAGCTCAGACCTACGCCCTGCGCGACCAATATAAGTAATCTCCCGAGATGGCAAACGACACACTCCCTCAGCGACCCTCCGACGAGGTCATTGCCGCCAAGCAGCGGTTTGGTATCGTCGGCACGGCTCCCGGCCTCATTGCGGCTGTGGAGCGTTCGCTGCGTGTGGCGCCGATTGACCTGTCGGTGCTCATCACGGGCGAAAGCGGCACCGGTAAGGAATTTTTTCCGAAGATTATCCACGCTTTCTCGCCCCGCAAACACGCCAAATATATTGCCGTGAACTGTGGCGCTATCCCCGAGGGTACAATCGACTCCGAGCTGTTTGGCCACGAAAAGGGTGCCTTCACCGGCGCGGTAGCCTCGCGTAAGGGTTATTTCGAGGAGGCCGACGGGGGCACGATTTTTCTGGACGAGGTGGCTGAGCTTCCGCTCACCACTCAGGCCCGACTGCTGCGTGTGCTCGAAACGGGCGAATTTCTCAAAGTAGGGTCGTCCGAGGTGCAGAAAACCAACATCCGGGTGGTTGCCGCCACCAATGTCGATCTACTTAAGGCCGTGGAGGAAGGCCGCTTCCGCGAGGACCTCTATTACCGCCTGTCGTCGGTGCAGATTCAGATTCCGCCATTGCGCGAGCGCGGTAACGATATAGGATTGCTCACGCGCAAGTTTGCCTCTGATTTTGCCGAGCGATGGCGTGTGCCCCCCATCACCATCGACGATATTGCCCGCATAGCCATGACGCGATATTCATGGCCCGGCAATGTGCGACAGCTCAAAAATGTCGTGGAACAAATGGCTCTTTTCGAGGCAGGAAACACCATCAACCCTGACACCCTCCGGCACTATCTGCCCCAGGCAGCCACTCCGGTCACCCCGGCCGTGAGAACCACTCACACCTACGAGGCAGAGCGCGAGATGCTTATGAGCATGATCATGCAGCTTCAAGCACGACTCGATCGCCTGGAGGCCAACGCTCCCGCATCGGCCGAACACACCTCGCAGGTTCACCATTCCCACGTGCCCGCGTCGCTGGTGACGTCGCCGTCGCTGCATATCGAACCGGAACACACTGATTTCGATGATTTCGTGACCTATCGCGAGGAACCCGTAGAAGCGCCCGGTACCCGTGTGGCGGCCGATGACGCTTCACCACAGACCATCCGCGACGCCGAGCGCGAAATGATAGTGGCAGCCCTGGCCCGCAACGGCGGAAATAGAAAAGCTACCGCCGACGAACTCAAAATTTCGCAACGTACCCTTTACCGCAGAATCAAGGAATATGATCTTGAATAGACTCACACACCGCCTGTCGGCCATATTGGTAGCCGTAGCCATCGGTATTGTCACCGGTTGCGTGCCGTCGTATAAACTCAACGGCGCATCGCTTGATTACAACGTGTATAAGACCGTACACGTCAGCGAGTTTCCCATCCGCGCGGCGTTGGTCTACCCACCGCTGCAGCAGACTTTTGAAAACGAATTGCTCGACTATATTTCACGCAATACGCGCCTGCAGACCACCGACGGTGCTTCCGACCTGCAAATCGAGGGCGAAATCACCACTTATAACCTCACCCCGCAGGCTGTTACAGAAAACGCCTACGCCTCACAAACACGCCTTACTATTGGTGTGCGCGTAAAATATATCGACAACCGCAACGAGGCCAACGACATCGACCAGACCTTCACGGCCTACCGAGATTTCGACGCCTCGCTGATGCTCACCGATGTGCAGGATGAGCTGTGTCAGCAAATATGCAAGGAACTTGTCGACCTCATATTCAACGCTACATTAGGAAACTGGTAATGACCGAATCATTCCGAAATATAATAGAACGATGTGCCGAACCGGGCGCGATGCTTAGTGCCGACGACGTACGCCTTTTGCGTCGCGCCGCGCGTCAATGGCCCGCATCCGTGGTGGCTCCGGCCCTGCTGCTGCGCCTCGCGCCCGAAACCCTAACGCCCGAGGAGGCGGCCGACTTTCGTGCCCGCGTGGCCCTGGGGGGCGGCGACCCCGCCGATGTAGTGCGCAACATCGACCCGGCTGTCGAGGCATTCGCAGGATTTTATCCGCCACAAGCCGGCCTGGAGCGCCCTACCACCGAGAGCGCCATCGACACTTTCCTTCAGACCTACGGTCATCGGTCGGCTCGAGAAGATGCACTGCTCGAACGTATGATTTTCAATCCCGTACCGGATTACGCCGAGCAGCTCGCACGCGATGAGCAGACCGACACACCGGCGGCCGCACCCGATAGCCACGATGCCCTGATTGATAACTTTCTGGCCGGGCGCACCGCTCCCTCCGCATCGTCAACTCCGAGCCGACCGCTCACCCCGCCGGCACCTCCTGCGGCCGATACGCCACCGCCGGGAGGCCTTCTGAGCGAGAGTCTTGCTAAAATTTTCATAAAACAGGGCCGTTTTGAGCGTGCATACGAAATTATTAGCAATTTAAATTTGAATTATCCGGAAAAAAGTCGTTACTTTGCAGACCAATTGCGTTTTTTGGAGAAACTGATCATAAATCAGCGTCACGCACCCAAGCGCGATTAACATAAAAAAACGCTCCCTTATAGGAGAAAAAACAGAAATCAAACCAAAACCGCACGCCCGGTGGCGTGCATATTCAGACAGATATGTATATCGTATTTATCGTTCTTACAGTAATTGTGTCAATCATGCTGATTGGCATCGTGCTCATTCAGAAATCTAAAGGCGGCGGCCTTTCGTCGCAGTTCGGCAACGCTTCATCAGTAATGGGTGTGCGTCAGACCAACGACTTCCTTGAGAAGACTACCTGGACTCTGGCCTCTCTCATCCTCGTGTTCTCTGTTGCTTCGGCCTACACACTGCCCAAGGCCAGCGACGGCGTACAAATCCGCACCGTAGCTCCTGCTGCTCCCGCCCTGCCCGGTGGCAACGATTTTGCTACACCGGATGCTACTGAAGCTCCCGCCGCTCCTGCTACCGAAGCTCCCGCACCCGCTGCCGCTCCGGAAGCCGAATAATATCAGCCCCTCTGGAGGCTTTCAATCTCACCTTCCCGGAAGCGCATTGCGTTGTCGGGTTTTGGTGTTTATACTCATTTGCTGATGAATCGTAAGGATTTTGAAATAATGGCCCCGGTGGGCAGCTACGAATCGCTCGCCGCCGCTATCAAAGCCGGCACCGATGCCGTCTATTTCGGCGTTGAGGGGCTGAATATGCGCTCGCGCTCCAGCGCCAACTTCACCCTGGACGACCTCCGTCACATAGTGCGTCTGTGTCGCGCAGCCGGGGTGCGTACATACCTCACCGTCAACACCATAATGTATGACGACGACCTGCCGCGCATGCACTCTATCGTGGATGCCGCTGCCGAGGCAGGCGTGTCGGCCATCATCGCATCCGACATCGCCGTGATTGAATATTGCCGCACCCGCGGTGTGGAGGTGCATATCTCCACACAATGCAATATATCAAACATCGAGGCGGTGAAATTCTATTCCCGCTGGGCCGATGTTGTGGTACTGGCTCGCGAGCTGTCGATGGATCAGGTGAGCCGCATTCATTCCGAAATCATACGCCAGAATATAACCGGACCTGCCGGGAAGCCGGTCGGAATCGAGATGTTCTGCCACGGCGCGCTGTGCATGGCCGTGTCGGGCAAGTGTTATCTGAGCCTGCATCAGATGAATTCGAGTGCCAACCGCGGAGCATGCACCCAAATCTGCCGCCGCGGTTACGAGGTTACCGACCTTGAGACGGGCGACCAGCTCAATATAGACAATAAATATATAATGTCGCCCAAAGACCTCAAGACCATACACTTCCTCAACAAGATGATTGATGCCGGGGTGAGAGTGTTCAAAATCGAAGGACGCGCACGCGGCCCCGAATATGTGGCCACAGCCGTGCGCTGCTATTCCGAGGCCCTTCAGGCCATTTGCGACGGCACCTACAATTCCCAGGCGATAGCCCGCTGGGATGAGCAGCTCGAAAAAATCTTTAACCGCGGATTCTGGGACGGCTACTATATGGGACAGCGTTTGGGCGAATGGAGCCACAAATACGGCTCATCGGCCACACGCGTCAAGCACTATCTGGCAAAGGGTGTCAAATATTTCTCGCGCCTGGGCGTGGGCGAATTTATAATGGAAGCGGGCGAGCTTTGCGTGGGCGACGAGGTGGTGATCACCGGCCCCACTACCGGCGCGCTCACTATCACCGTCACAGACATTCAGGTAAATTGCCAAAGCGTGCCCAAAGCCGTCAAGGGCGATGCTTTTTCGATTCCCGTGCCATCAAAAATCCGCCCCTCCGACAAGCTTTATCGCTGGGATGCCGTAAATGTCGAAAAGTCTTAAATCTACATACTTACTTAAAAAACACACTGCAATGAAGAAATTATTCCTGGGCGTGATTGCTGCACTGGCATCCCTGATGGGCAATTGCCAGAGTGCCCCGGCCCCCACCACCGTCAACCATCCTCAATGGAGCCGCGACGCCGTGATCTATGAAGCTAACGTGCGTCAGGCCACTCCCTCGGGCACATTCAAGGCTTTTGAAGCCGAACTGCCGCGCCTGAAGGAGCTGGGTGTCGACATCGTATGGCTGATGCCGATCCACCCCATCTCTGAAGACCAACGCAAGGGCAAGCTGGGCAGCTACTATGCTGTGCGTGACTATAAGGGCACCAATCCCGAATTTGGTTCGATCGACGACCTGCGCGACCTGGTGCGCGAGGCCCACAAACTGGGTATGAAAGTAATCATCGACTGGGTGCCCAACCACTCGGGTTGCGACAACGCGTGGGTAAAAAACCACCCCGAATGGTACGCCCGCAATGAAAAAGGCGAGATGTTTGGCCCCTACGACTGGACCGACGTGTATAAATTCGATTACAGCGTGCCTGCTATGCGCGCCGCAATGATTGACGCCATGGCCTACTGGCTGCGCGAGGCCGACATTGATGGTTTCCGTTGCGACGTGGCCGGCGAAGTGCCCGTAGATTTCTGGAATGAAGCTCGCCCCGCCCTCGAAGCCGTGAAACCCGACATCTTCATGCTCGCCGAAGCTCCCAATCCCGAGCTTATGGAACACGCCTTTGATATGGACTATAACTGGCCGATGAAAGACCTTTTCAGCGCAATAGCCGCCACCGCCGGCCAATACACCTTTGCCGATAAGGACGGCAATGTGCGCACATTCCCTGAAACCCACGCCGATGCGATCTTTACACGTCTGGACGAGGAAGCCGCCACATACCCCGGCGACTCATATCAGATGAATATGATCACCAACCACGACCTGAACTCGTGGGAAGGCACTGAATTTGAGCGTCTTGGCAATCTTCAGGGTGCTTTTGCAGTGTTGATGTACACGCTGCCCGGCATGCCCCTGATCTACACCGGCCAGGAAGTGGGACTCAACCGCGCATTTGAATTCTTTGACAAAGACACCGCTCCCGACTATGCCTCGGCACCCGAAATCACCGAATTTTACCGCACCCTCAACACCCTGCGCCACACACGCCCCGAGCTGCGTATGGGTAATCAGGGCGCACCCGTGCAGCGCATTGCCACAGCATCGCCCGATGTAATTGCATTCACTCGCGGCGGAATCACCGTGGTGGCAAACCTCGGCAAGGATGAGGTGAAACCCTTCAAGAAAGCACCCAAACTCGACGGTGCCAAGGACCTCTTTACCGGTGCCACCACCCTACCTCGCACCATCGCTCCGGGTCAATATTTCATCTTCGTAAAAGAGTGACAATATGAAAGGTATCGTTCTTGCCGGCGGATCCGGCACGCGGCTATATCCGCTCACCAAGGGCGTGAGCAAACAGCTGCTGCCCATCTATGATAAACCCATGGTTTATTATCCCATCTCGACGCTGATGCTTGCCGGAATCCGCGACATACTCATTATCTCCACTCCGCAGGACCTCCCCGGATTCCGCCGCTTGCTTGGTGACGGCTCTGATTATGGCGTGCGTTTTGAATATGCCGAGCAGCCGTCGCCCGACGGCCTCGCCCAGGCTTTTATCATCGGCAAGGACTTTATCGGCTCCGACTCGGTATGCCTCGTGTTAGGCGATAATATTTTCCACGGTGCGGGTTTCTCGACAGTGCTTCAGGAATCTGTGCACACCGTGGAGCACGAGGGCAAAGCCACAGTCTTCGGCTATTGGGTGAGCGACCCTGAACGCTACGGCGTGGCCGAATTTGACCGCGACGGCAATTGCCTCTCTATTGAGGAAAAACCACAAAATCCAAAGAGTAATTACGCTGTTGTAGGGCTTTACTTCTACCCCAACAAGGTGGTGGAAGTGGCCCACAACATACGTCCCTCGGCACGCGGCGAGCTGGAAATCACATCCGTCAACCAGACTTTTCTGGCCGACGGGCAGCTCAAGGTGCAGACCTTGCCCCGCGGCTTTGCGTGGCTCGACACCGGCACACACGAATCGCTGGCCGAAGCCTCGATATATGTCGAAGTGCTCGAAAAGCGGCAAGGCCTCAAAATAGCCTGCCTGGAAGGGATCGCTTACCGCCAAGGGTGGATCTCGCGAGAGCGTATGATTGAGATCGCGCGCCCTATGCTCAAAAACCAATATGGCCGATACCTCATGAAGGTGATTGAGGAAGTGGACCGCACAGGCGATAAAAATATTGACTGACTATGAATATCATCAAAACCGACATACCGGGAGTTGTAATCCTTGAACCTCGCATCTTCAAGGACTCTCGCGGCTACTTCTTTGAAAGCTACTCAAAACGCGAATTCGACTCGCAGGTGCGTCCCGTTGATTTCGTGCAGGACAATCAGTCGATGTCCACACGTGGCGTGATTCGCGGCTTGCATTTCCAGGCCCCACCATTTGCCCAGAGCAAATTGGTGCGTTGTGTGCGCGGCGCAGTGCTTGATGTAGCCGTGGATATCCGGCGCGGTTCGCCCACCTACGGCCATCATGTGGCTGTGGAGCTTTCGGAAGAAAACCAACGCCAGTTTTTCGTGCCCCGAGGGTTTGCCCACGGCTTTGCGGTGCTCAGCGATGTGGCCGTTTTCCAGTATAAATGCGACAATTACTATCATCCCGAGGCCGAGGGAGGCATCTCCATCGCCGATACCTCATTAGGTATCGACTGGCGCTTCAACCCCACCGAAGCTATCCTTTCCGACAAAGATCTGCGCCACCCCTTGTTGGCCGATTTTATATCGCCGTTTGATTATAACCAGGACCTTTATTAATCTGCAATTATGAATATTCTCGTAACCGGCGGTGCCGGATTCATCGGATCTCACGTGGTGAGGCTGTTTGTCAACAAATATCCACACTACAATATCGTCAACCTCGACAAGCTGACCTACGCCGGAAATCTGGCCAACCTGCGCGACATCGAGAATGCTCCCAACTACACCTTCGTGCGCGCCGACATCGCCGACCTTGACGCTATGCGCCAAATCATCCGCGAACATAAAATCGACGGCATTATTCATCTGGCAGCCGAGAGCCACGTCGACCGCTCGATCAAAGACCCATTCACCTTTGCCCGCACAAATGTGATGGGTACGCTCGCGCTGCTTCAAGCCGCCCGCGAATATTGGGAATCGCTGCCCGAACGCTACCAGGGTAAGCTTTTCTATCACATCTCTACCGACGAAGTCTACGGTGCGCTCCAACTCTCGCACCCACAGGGTGTGCCGGCTCCTTTCACCACACGCGCTTCATCCAAAGACGAAATGGCCTTCGGTACCGAATTTTTTGTCGAAACCACAAAATACAATCCCCATTCGCCCTACTCCGCCTCCAAAGCTTCCAGCGACCATTTCGTGCGCGCCTACCACGATACATACGGTTTGCCTACCATCGTCACCAATTGCTCCAATAACTACGGCCCATATCAGTTCCCCGAAAAACTCATTCCACTGTTTATCAACAATATACGTCAAGGCAAGCCCCTGCCCGTATATGGTCGTGGCGAAAACGTGCGCGATTGGCTTTATGTTGAGGATCACGCCCGTGCCATCGACCTCATATTCCATAACGGACGCGTTGCAGAAACATACAATATCGGCGGCTTCAACGAGTGGAAAAACATCGACCTTATCCGCGTGATAATCAAGACTGTCGACCGGCTCTTAGGCAACCCCGAGGGTCATTCCGACCACCTCATCACCTTCGTTACCGACCGCCTTGGCCACGACCTGCGCTACGCAATCGACTCCCGAAAACTCCAATCTGAATTAGGTTGGGAACCCTCACTGCAATTTGAAGAAGGCATAGAACGCACCGTCCGCTGGTATCTCGACAACCCCGAATGGGTCGACAACATCACCTCCGGCGATTACGAACGCTACTACGAAGAAATGTACCACAATCGCTGATACCCTGACCTCGCCTCCCAGTCGCGTTGGTCAGCCATTCAATAAAGCAGCAAAGAGCCTCGGGGAAAATTCCCGAGGCTCTTTGCTTTACGGCGCTGTAGGGTTAATTTCGAGCAGATTTCAGGTAGTTTTCTATACCCTCGACGATCTTTTCAGCGATACGGCTGCGGTAGGCAGGATCGGCCAGTAGCTCCTCCTCGGGCAACGATGACATAAACAGCACTTCCACCAGGGCGTTAGGATATTCGGTGGGAGCGTTGAGCGAGAAGTTGAAATTACCCGTCAGTCCGAAATCGGCCACACCCAGGCTGAGCATAGCATCGTGCATCGAAGCTGCCAAGGCACGATTCTGTATGTGTTTGTAATAGGCACTGGTGCCCATGGGTTGCAGCGGATTGCCCGACGAATTGTTGTGGATACTGATGGCGAGGTCAACATTCCCGGCCTTCCATATCTCTTTGCGTTCGGTCATTGACGGACCTGTGTCGCCGTCGCGGGTGAGTACCACCTTGGCACCTTTGGCGCGCAAAATCTCGGCCGCTTTGAGCACAATATCCAGATTTACTTCCTTTTCGTTGAGACCCGAAGGCGACCACGCGCCGGGGTACGGACCGCCGTGGCCGGCATCAAGCCCGATGGTGAGGTCGCTCAATTCAAGCGATGCAGGGCGATGACGGATGTCGATGATGAGCGAATTGCCATCATAACCCACAGAGTAGCCCCACATATAGCTGTCCTTGAGTCGAATGGCCAGAGTGAGCTCGTCGGAGCCCTCCTGAATCAAGTCAACGAAATCAATTATTCCGGGAGTGTTGCGCTGGGTGAGCCAGTTGGTATTATTGGTTGCGCCATAAAGGGTGACATAAAGTATCGACGGGTCAATAGCCGCACGGCTCGTGTAGGCCAGACGGCGCGGAAGGCTCACCGTGATGCGGTCGGCCGTACCGATATTTGCAATAGTCGCCGACCCCGTATTCACCGCCGGAGTGCTTGCCGAGCTTTCCTTCACATACTCCTTGGGAATGTAGGCTGTACGAGCCGCCCCCAGCTGCACCTGATACAATCGGCCGTGCGATGCAACGGCAGCCAGGTCGATCCCCTCGGCAAGGAATCCCATCTTGGAGCCACCCAGACGGTCGCCGCCATTGCCATATTGCAGGTAAGCTCCGGGCAGAGTGGTAACAGTGTGAGGCTCAGCGAAATCCTCGTGCTCCACGGCAGCCGCCGCAGCTTTGGCAGGACGTTCAGTAATATAAACATACCGTGAGGTAGCCTTGGAGGTCTTGCCATCCTTCGCAGCAGTGAGCGTAATGGTATTCACACCCGGTTTAAGCTCTACCTCAGCGCCGAACGAACCTGTGCGATAAACATGCACGGCCTTACCGTCGATGGTAGCCGTCGCACCCGGTTCGGTGACACCGATTACATATTGTTTGGCGGTATAGACAGTATCGGCCGTAGACTCATCGTCGCGATAAACCTTGAGCGACGGCGCAGCAGCCTGGGCCGACAACATACCCCCGACCACCGCCGAGGCTATAAGAAATGCAGATTTCATAGTGTTTTATGACATTGGTAAATTTCACGTCAAAGTTACAAAAAATAATCTCATCCCCCCACAAAACACCCTATAAATTGTCTTTTTTCCGAGTGTTTCCGTCGCAGGGAGCGGTGTATTCAATTATTTTTTGAACAGGCGCATAAGTTCACCAATCCAGAGCACAAAGGATGTGCCGGCGATGATAATTACCCAGTCGATGAATCTGAGCGGTTCGACATTGAAAAACTCACCACCGACGCTTACAATCAGTATCTGACCGAGAAGGATTACAAGGGCAATCAGTATGAAGCCTCCGCAACCTTTGAAGTGGAATGCCGAACGTCCGGTCTCAAACGCACGGGCATTAAACATATTCCAGAACTGAAGGAACACAAATATTGTGAAGAAGAGCGAAAGCTCGTATCCGCTGAGTCCGGTGTTGGCTCCCATTGCCACCTTGCCTACCTCTGTGAGACAGGTGATGTCGGTGTGCTCGAAGTAGTAGAGCAGTCCGAGAAGCAGCAGGAAGAACACTCCACCCACACCAACGATCGATTTCCACATAGGGCGGTTGATGATAAATGCTTCGCGTGAGCGGGGTTTCTCTTTCATTACAGATTGCGACGGAGGCAGCGATGCCAGAGCCATAGCTGCGAAGGTGTCCATAATCAGGTTTACCCAAAGCATCTGGGTTACGGTAAGCGGCGACTGCATACCCATAAAGGCTCCTAAAAGCACGATGAAGCAGGCTGCCACATTCACGGTCATCTGGAACAGGATGAAACGCTGGATATTCTGGAAGAGCGAACGGCCCCACATCACGGCACGACCGATTGATGAGAATGAGTTGTCGATGATGGTGATGTCGGATGCTTCTTTGGCCACTGAAGTGCCGTCGCCCATCGAGAGACCGACATGGGCTGTTTTCAGAGCGGGGGCGTCGTTAGTACCATCGCCTGTTACGGCAACCACTTCGTTATTTGCCTGAAGAGCCTCTACGAGACGTTTCTTATCCATCGGGCGGGCACGGGCGATGATTTTCAGCTCGCCGACGCGCTCTTTGAGCCGCTCGTCGGAAAGCGCTGCAAACTCTGTGCCTGTAATGATGTTGCGGTCGCCGTCGGTTGCATCATTCCAAAGCCCGATCTGGCGACCGATTTCTTTGGCGGTTCCGGGGGTGTCGCCGGTTACAATCTTTACCTTGATTCCGGCATCAATCACTTCCTTGACAGCGTAGGGAACGTCAGAACGAACAGGGTCAGAGATTGCCACGATACCGAGGAAGGTAAGATTTGTTGCCACTACCCTACTATTCTCGATTGTTTTGTCGCCTTCGTTGAGTTCCTGATAAGCGAAACCGAGGGTGCGCATAGCCTGATTCTGATACTCCAGGAGTTGGGCATCAATCTCTGCCTTAGAAACACCGGCGGTGGTCTTGCACATACCGAAGATGATTTCGGGAGCGCCCTTCACATATAGGATATTTTTGCCGGTAGCTGACTTAACAACAGTAGCCATGTACTTGCGCTCGGTGGAGAAGGGAAGTTCCTCAATACGCTGAGCCTTATCCTTAACGTCGAGATAGTTGACACCTCTCTTCCGGAGCCAAAGGAGCAGAGCGCCCTCGGTGGGATTGCCAAGCACCTGTGGTTTGTCGCCCGAGAGGTCAAGCTGCGCGGTAGAATTGACAGCGATACCCTCAATGAGCACATCGTCTGACGGATTACCAAAGAATTTTTCATCTGCCACCTGCATCTGGTTCTGTGTGAGCGTGCCGGTCTTATCGGTACAGATAACGGTTGTGGCGCCCATAGTCTCGCAAGCGTGCATCTTGCGCACAAGGTTGTTGGTCTTGAGCATACGGCGCATAGAGTATGCCAGCGAGAGTGTAACTGCCATAGGCAGACCTTCGGGCACAGCGACCACCACAAGAGTCACGGCCACCATCAGAGTCTGGAGGAAGAAGGCAAGGAACGATACCCAGTCAAATTCAGGCACGTTGATAAAGTACATGATGATGCGGCCAACGATGATTGCCGCAGCAAAACCGTATGAAACCTTTGTGATGAGGTCTCCAAGACCGTCAAGCTGTTCATTAAGCGGAGTTTTTACGCTGTCATCAATCTGAGCAGCCTCAAAGACTTTGCCGTTTTCTGTTTTGTCGCCTACTGCAAGCACTCGCATGATGCCATGGCCTTCCATAATCTTTGTGCCACGCATGGCGTGGTTACTTGGGAATGTAGCGTCATTGTCAAACTCGGCGGGGTCAGTGGTTTTGCGACAGATGGGCTCACCGGTCAGGGTTGACTCGTCTATATTGAGCATTACGGCTTCAAGCAATTCACCATCGGCAGGAACTTCCTCACCGGTATTAAGTATAACGATGTCGCCTACGACCACATCTTTCTTGGCAATCTGCATGGCGCTACCGTTGCGGATTACCTGCACAGGCTCGTCGTCGTTCACCTGATTGAGCAGCGCGAACTCCTTGTCGGCTTTCAACTCAAAGATAAATGCAAGACCGGTTGCAAGCAGAATTGCGATGAAGATACCGATTGGCTCAAAGAAAACCCCGGCACCTTGACCAAGCCCCCAGAACTCGTAGCAGGAAATGCCGATTGACAGCACACCCGCAATCATAAGAATGATAATCAGCGGATCACCGAACTTTTCAAGGAATCGTTTCCACAACGGATCCTTTTCCGGGGGCGTCAGAAGATTGACGCCATTCTTATCGCGGCTCTCCAACACTTCCGCATCAGTCAAGCCTGCGTAATTATGTTTTTGCGACATATTGTGGTTGTATAATTTTTGTTAAGTAATTTTTGAGAGTTACTTACTCTTGTGGCAGGGTTAAGGCACGTGTTGATTCAAGTATCGGCAGATTGGTTTCTGTCGGCACGTATATCACGGTCTTGTTGTTGAGGTCAGACTGCTGACGCACCCAGAGATACTGGATGTATGTGGGGGTAAGGCTTCCGTTCTCGATACGGATAGCCTCAGCAGCACCTTTGGCACGTTCGATTTCTGCCTGCGCGTTGAGTTTCTCGGCTTCAAGATTGGCTTTAGCCTCCTCAATCTTGATTTTGCGGTTCTGTTCTGCCTTGGCAAACTCAGCCTTACCTTCCATCTCCTGGGACCAAACGTTGTACCACGGACGGATGAAAGCCATTGCTACTATAAACAGGAAAAATCCTGCTACACCCCAGATCGCACCCTTGATGAGTTTCGGGGTTACATTGATGTTATTGTTATTATACATAGCTTAAAGCATTTTAGATTGATTATGACGCGAGTCATTTTTTTTGCTGATGCAAAGTTACAGCTTTCTTATCACTAAAGCATAATTATCATAATATTTTAGCAGCCTCTGGAAAAGCCACTAACAACTAAAAAAGAGCTTTGGAATTTAGAAATTTTCAAGGCGCGACTGCAAAATTCAAGTTTATAAGGTTTATTGTATTGGAAGGCGTTCTTCTTTTTTGAGCATTAAATCTACAAGTAATACTGCGTGTTCATTTTCTTCTGGCATTGCATCTTTCGGACGCCATGCCACAATAAACCTTATAGATGCTGAAACTACATTATAATTCTTTTCCGCCCATACCTGCAATTCGTCGCGCATCTTTTGTGACAATTGGGCAAGAGCATTATTACTGCCCAATTCATAAAGATAGTTATTTTCAAAACGTAGCATCTGCCCGGCCCTGAGAGCGAGTATCTCATTTTTCCTTGTTTTGAAGAATCCAAGATTTACATCTCTATGTGATAACTGCAGGACAATCTCGTCAGGCATACCATAATGTTCCTGACATACAAGACGTTCATCAGCCGGCATACGATCGAAAAGTGATGAGTCGGTATGGATGAACAAACGTTCTTTTGCTCTGGTAGCACCCACATAATATCGTCGCATCTCATTATTTTGGATATTTTTGGGTTGAGCTATCAGCATATATACATCATCAAACTCACGTCCTTTGGCTTTGTGAATAGTAGATACCACTACATCAGCACCTGAAATATCACAAAAATCTTCGATCGATGATTCAAAGATAAATTCCTTAAAATCGGTATAATATTTTACTTTGTTTGTTTGCTCAAATAAGTATATGCAACGTTGCAGATAATTAAGGCTTGACGAATTGGCATACACAGCGAATGTCTTTTGTTTCGCTTTTTCCCACACATCCTCAGGAATAATCGGCGTTTGACCGGCTCGATCCACTTGTTTGAGAAACATACGTACTTCAGCCATATTATAGAACCGGAATCCATCCATATTCTGCACCAGCCTGCTATTTAATCCATATTTGCGTAACAAAGCCACCAGAATTACAGCCTCTTCATTTGTCTGAGTCAATATGCACGTAGAACCGGCGTGACGATGCCTCAACAAATCATCGACAAGAGGCCGATACATCATATTGGATACGTGATTACGTATGAGGACAGCCCCTTCTTTACGATTCATTGACACGATAGGATTAGTCTTCATTCTGCCCGCAATTCCATTTGCAAGCACATTAGCAAAATCAACCAGATGGCTTGAACTCCGGTAGTTTTCAGTCATTTCAATAAATCGGGCATTGTATTCTTTTAGCAGCTGAGTCATATAGCGCGAATCTGAACCACGGAACTCATAAATATTTTGGTCATCATCCCCTACGGCTATTACGCGCATCTCCTCGTTGAATGACATAAGGGCATGTAGCAAAGCATACTCTTCAGCGCTCATGTCCTGTGCTTCATCAATGACCAAAACCGTTTTTGCTATGCGATTTGGCTCCACTTCCCCATTCATAATCATCTGGGCTGCCCTTGAGACAACACCCTTAGCATCGTCAAGACTACCAATTCTACCCAATAAGTCGAAACAATATGAATGGAATGTCTTTATTTCCACAAAGTGGGCAGCATTGCCGATGAGTTGCAACAATCGCTGTTTAAACTCAGTAGCGGCAGCCCGCGAAAAAGTGAGCATCAAGAGCTGTTCGTGCTTGACATCCTCGAGCAAGAGCAATGATGCGAGTTTATGCACCAATACTCGCGTCTTTCCACTACCGGGCCCGGCAGCTACCACTATACATCGAGATTCCTTGTCGGAGATAATTTCCATCTGTTTCTCAGACAGTGATCCGAAAATATGTCGGTATTTCTCGGGGGTGACATTTCGTTCTATCTCTCGTATGCGATCGCCTTTAAAATATTTGGATACGAACCGCTTGTAATCCATCTGGAAGTAGTCATGTACATACTGCAGCGCTGCATTATAGTCTCGTACCATCAGATTGGCATATTCGCCCACTATATGAATCTGCTGAATCTTTTGCTTGTAGAACTCGCTGAGCATGCGGTAATCGTCTTGTTTGTAACGCGATCTGTTGTCTTTGATACGGCGGATATCCATGGCATTATAGAGCACAAGAAAACCACCTTCAAGTTTCAGAGCTCCAATCTTTGACAGATAAAGCAATGCTTCCTCTACATCTTCCAACTGCACATCACTCATGGTCACCATTAGGGTATTTCCCATGGTTTTCAAATCATTAAGCAACTCTACTATAGAGAACCGCACATCATTATTTCCTTTGTCTGCTTCAATATTACGCGCAGTAAGCTTATATAACCAACCAATTGTAAACTGACATATTTCCAGCCGTTTTTCAAACCGTCTCATGGTAACTGCCATATCAGCCTGAGACCATAGTTGAATAGTGTGTGCACCATCTTCTTTCTTATGTGTATAGCCTTTGACAGTCAGAAAAAATAATAATGTACGTATATCTTTTTCTGTTGCCGTGTGTATGCCTTCTTTTTGAGCATTGTCGTTAAGCAGCTTGTAGGATATACGACATAATTCAGAAGACACATGTCCGAGTATGTATCGTTCGAGTTTAGAAAAACGTTCCAGCAGACGTCTCGATTTGTTTTCAGACTCTCCTGTATCATGCAGATAGGCAGATATGTCTTTTGAATCGGCAAGAATACCTTCTTGCCGCATACGCACCACGCTGGATACGACTTCGCTCTTACTGAGCCCAAGGATGTCGGCCAAATAATCTATACGGGATTCTGCTTCTGCATCTTGAGCTTTAGTAGTGTATTTCTGCGATATCAATGACTTTATGATGCGTACGGCTTTCTCCACCTCCTCTTTTTCAAAAAGCAACGATTCAGTGATGCGCCGCCGGGCTTCCTCCATGTTCTTTACAGTTATACCTGTGGCATATACGTGTGGAACATTGTTTCCCCTCTCCAGATAACCGGCTTGCTCCAGGGCAGCCAAAGCCGTTCGCACGCGAGTCTCTATGTCAGAAACCGAGTCATCCCATCCTGCCTGTCGTGCAATTTCCAAGGCTGAGCAGCACACGCGCATACGTTGCTTGGTCAAATCCTTTACGGCCTTCCATACCTGTTGAATCTCACTGATACTCAGTTTCGTCTGGTTGAGCAATATGAAATGTTTATCAAGATCATCATCGCTATATAATACAAAACATCGGGCTTCAAGCTGTGGATCACGTCCGGCACGTCCGGCTTCCTGAACATAATTCTCTAATGAATCTGAAATATCGTAGTGTACGACCAGCCCCACATCTTTTTTATCAACGCCCATTCCAAAAGCTGAGGTTGCCACGATGATGCGAACACGGCCGTTCATGAAGGCTTCCTGATTGGCAATCTTATCTTCTACGTTCATTTTGCCATCGAATGGAAGTGCCTTGAATCCATCTCGTGTTAGTTTCTCAGCCAGTTGCCTCGTGCGTTTGGTCCTAGACACATACACAATAGCAGGGGTGTTGGATTCCTCAATCAATGAACGTAATTTAATATATTTGTCATCGTCAGTATCTACATGAATTACCGAATAACGCAAATTCTTACGAGCAGCAGAAGATGCAAAAATATGAAGATCAATATTAAGGGTTTTCTTAAAATAGTCGCAGATGTCTTGTATTACCTTTTGCTTTGCAGTTGCTGTGAAGCAAGAAATCGGTATATCCTTACAACTCTTCTTTTTCTTCTGGTATTGGTTGATGAATTTACCTATATATAGATAATCTACCCTAAAATCCTGCCCCCAGGATGAAAAGCAATGCGCTTCATCTATAACTATCCGAACCAAATGGCGAGCCAGCAATATTTTCTCTATCGTCTTCGACCGCAGCATCTCAGGAGAAATGTATAGCAGAGAGGCGTCTCCGTCCATCACTCTCTGAATAGCTTCTGAACGGCTGATAGGATCCAACAATCCATTGATAGTGACAGCATCCGTAATTCCTCTTTCAACTAGATTATCCACTTGATCTTTCATCAAAGACTGCAATGGAGAGATGACAACCGTAAGGCCATGCACGGAACGCCCTTCCATTAAGGCAGGTAACTGGAATGTAAGAGATTTACCTCCACCGGTAGGGAAAATGGCAAGTAATGATTTATGCTCAACAGATGCGCGAACAGCATTCTCCTGAAGGGGCTCTCCATCATAAGTTCTGAACTTGTCAAAACCAAAGAAACGATTGAGATTAATATGCACGTCAAGTTCTGTGTTGCAATAAGAGCAACCCTCGCTGCATTTAGTATGCCGGAGCTGTAGCATCAGATTCTCAACATTCGGATAATTGTGCAAAACCCATCCCGGGGTGATAGATCGACAATCAGTTGTGTCTATCAATGCAAGCGCGTATGCCAATTCACATGGGTACTTCTGAATTGCGCTCTCTATATCGGCATTATTGCATATCTGGTCTTTGTATTCTGAACGAATCTG
>CAZHDH010000019.1:0-38564 GCA_964531245.1 uncultured Bacteroides sp.
AACCTGAAGAAAGGCCAGTGGGAACTTATTGGCTCGTCGCGCAGCCTTGAAGTTGCCCTGCTGCAGCACTGGTCTGAACTGGACGCACTGGGCGAAAACGGCCGCGAAGTGGTGGGCACCTCTACCCGCTCTAAGAGCAAGAACATTGGCCAGCAGATGGCCACCAACAACGCCATAATCAACTATGCTCAGGAAGCCGCCTCGACCATCGAGGGGCAGGTAGTGTCCGATTTCGCCGGCTCTGGCGTGGATGTAAGCGCTGAATTTGAAAACCTTTTCGGAGCATATCGCCGCAATGTTGAGAAAGAACTCAACGGCGAGCTTAAACACAGCTTCTCGCTGGTGCGCGTAAATCCCGAGGGCGACTACGAGGTGCAGTCGTTCTTCATCATCAACGAAAGTGCAGCATCCAGAAAACGCATCCAGGCACTGAAAAATGCCCTGGCCGAAAGCGAAGTAGCCGCTGATCACGCTCAGAAGATCAACGAGTTCATCAATCGCAACAGCAAGTAAACACCTAATTCATAGCGCAATAGGCAGATAGACAAATCTGCTTATTGCGCTGTGTATAAACATAAAAGCTATGCTCCGAAAAGCAGCACTACTTGCCACGGCTTTTTCGACCCTGCTGGCAACGGCTCAGAGCACCCAGGATGCTTTCAATGCCTATCGCCAGCAGCTTTTGCAGGGGTATCAGGAATATCGCAAATCGGTGCTTGAAGATTACGACAAGTATCTGGAAGGCATCTGGGAGCAGTATGAGCAATTCAAGGCCGGCAAAAGATACGAGGCTCCAAAGCCTGAAACACAGCCCGTTGTGGCCGATGAACCCATAGCATTGCCCGTGCCCGAACCCATTGACCGGCTGCCCGAGCCCACCATTCCCGATCCCGAGCCTATCACGGTGACCAAGACCGACCCTGTGTCGCCCGGGCTTCCAGCCCCCATTCTGGCCAACCGCCCCGACGCGCCCAATAAGGTCGATGTGCCACGACACTATAACACCCCTGAAGTAACACCCACACATGCCAACCGTCCGGGTATGCCCACACCACAGCAACCCGGGCGCCCCGATGCGCCGCAATTTGTGCTCATTCCGCGATTCACACCCGAGGATGTGGCCAAAAACAGCTATGATTTCGAATACCGCGGCATGGAGCTGAGTATTGCCGATGTGCCCGTTAAACTGAACGGCAAACTATCGTCGCCGGCAGAATTCGGCGCACTGTGGCGCGAGCTAAAATCATCTGATGCCGTGGCGCTGGCCGAAGCAATGACCGAGGCTGCTCAACGATACAATCTGAACGATTACCTGACCTACGATGTGCTCAAAGCATACGTGCGCCACCGCTATCCCGACCTGCACCCCAGCACCCAAACCGCTCTGATCCACTTTGTGCTGGCCAATATGGGCTATGACGCGCGCCTGGGTCTGGACGATTCGGGTAATCCCTATATGCTCCTTCCCTTCAACCAAAAGGTGTATGCCCGGCATTATCTGACGCTCAACGGACGCCAATACTTCGTGTTCCCGATGGACAGCGACGACCCCAACAATCACGCCCGCAGCTACATATCCACCTGCAAGCTGCCCGACGATGTGGATCCCGGACATACATTCGACCTCATTATCAGCGACCTGCGTCTGCCCGAAAAGCCCAAGGAATTCACCATATCCCAGGGAGGCATTACCATCACCGGCGAGGTAAACGAAAACCTGATCCCGGTGCTTTACCGCTACCCGCAGATGGCCACCGAGGATTTTGCGAGTTCGATAGTATCGCCAGCGTTGCGCAGCCATGTGGTGAATCAGTTCAAGCAACAGCTTGCCGAATCGGGCAAAGACCGCCGAGGCGCCATTGACGCACTGCTCCGATTTACTCAGTCGGGCTTCAAATATGCCACCGACGACGAGTATCACGGCTTTGAAAAACCATATTTCTTTGAGGAGACACTGTATTACCCCAAATGCGACTGCGAGGACCGTTCGATATTCTATACCTACCTGCTATGGAATGTATTAGGGGTTGAAAATCATCTGATAGCCTACCCCATCCACGAAGCCGCCGCAGTAAGGCTCGACGAACCCATCTCGGGCGATAACTATCAGCACGAAGGCAAGACATTTTATATATCCGACCCCACATATATAGGCGCTCGCACAGGCCAATGTATGCCCCGATTCAAAACTACTCCACCGAAAATCGATAAAGAATACCTATAAACCGTGTGTGGTGTGTCCACCGTCGACACACCACACATTTCACAAAACCTGAGACTAATGAATAGACACTTTACTACATTTCTCGTTCTTGCAACTCTTACCGGCAACCTATCAGTCGAAGCAAAGAAGAAAAGTGAACCGGAAGCTCCTGCAACACCGAAACACGAATATCACTTCAAACAGAAAGTCACTCCACAAGGGATGTGCACATACGACGCTTCTGTGTTTCCCTATTTCCGCAACGATGTGACCACGTTGAACGGCACTCTGCTGACCCATCAGGGTGATTCACTCACGGCGGTGGTATTCAGTCCGGCCGGTAATACCTTCTCACTGGTCACCGTGGATAAAAAAGGACGAAAGCAAGCCCGCGTGATGAGCGCCTACGATGAAAACAAGGAACTTAAAACCATTGACCGCAAGCAGCTGGGCATGCCCGCGCAATTGGGCTACACCCCCGATGCACGCAACCATCTGCTGGCCACCGATCAGGGCATATATGTGATTGACCCTCGCACCTTCCGCTCCACGCGCAAGCTTGATGCCGGTATAGTTCCCTCGGCAATGACAATGAGCCCCAATGCCTATTTTCTGGCACTGACCGACGGCAAAAGCGTCGAAATTCTGAATTTTGAGGAAGGCACTCGTCGCAAAATGTTTAAATATGACGAACCCGTCAGCGATGTATTCTTTTCTGACGATTCATCAATGTTAGGCATACTTACCGCCGACGGTCTTCTGGAAATATACGACACCCGCGGTTTCTCGCTCAAACAGACTGTGGACGACCTGGGCGATGCCATTAGTGCCGACTTCAACTTCGACGGCAAATATGTAGCTGTGGCCACATCGCCCAACACCATTCAGGTAGTGAACCTGCTGCGCGATACCGAACGCGAGACCATTGAGGTACCCGACGGCTCTGTGAGCCAAGTGGTGTTCATCCCCGACTCACAGCGCAAGACCATCCTCACATATATCGTCACCGATGGTATCAAGGCACGACGTATGCACGGCCTGGAACCATATTACGGCAAACTTATGGCTGATGAAGTAGCCGATAAGATGAACGAATGGCTCAAAATGATGCCGGGCGAAACCATGGAAGAATATCGCGCCCGTGTGAACGATACCACCCGCGCAGCGCAGCAGCGCCTGTTTGAAGACGAGATTTCGACCCGTCTGGCAGATAATCTGCTGTCGATGTCGGCCGTGACTCTGGGTAAGTATGACCGTGCCAATCAGCTGCTGGAAGTGGATTTCAGCAATATGCCCTCGATTCTGCTGCCGGTGCCTGAAACAGATTTGCAAGCTTTCACCTCGGGCGACGATCTCACCTTCACCGATGCAAAATATGGCATACTGCCTAACGATAACTTCGAACTTATATACGCCAAGGTGTACAACAAAGCCAACGGCCAGACCTACCTGTTTGACAACCTTGAACGCCGTCCGTTATCGTTTATGTCAGACGACGACAATGTGGTGTCGCTCGAACTGATCCAGGAACAGCAGCTCCAGGAAATGAAGCTGGAACAATTGCGCCGCGAGGTGGTGGAACAAGCCAAGAGCCACAATGTGATTTCCGATAACACCAATATAACCGTAGACTCGCGCATCATCCCCGATTACAACGCCAACGGCGACCGCATCCTCAATTATGAGGTGAAATTCTCTTACGAGGTAGCACCCGAATTTTCGGCAGCTGAAGACTTCGCTCCCGGCAAATATCACGTGAACGAATCGGGCGCGGCAAGCTCTATGCTACGTATCGTAAAAGAAGCCTTCGAGGGCGATTTCGCAAAATATCTCAAAACCGGCAAAAAGCTCAAAACCGGCATCTATGGCACAGCCGATGCCACCCCTATCATCCGTACCATTGCATACGACGGATCATACGGTGATTTTATTGACGAACCCGTGAGACAAAACGGCCAGCTGAGCACTATCACCGTCACCGCGAAAGACGGCGTTAAGGAAAATCCGCAACTCGCATTCCTGCGCGCGGTGGGTGTGCAGAATTATCTGACCGAAAACATCGCACGACTCAATGAAATGAAACCCGAATTTGATTATAACATCGACGTAAGTCAGGATCGCGGCAGCGAGTTCCGACGTATCACAGTAATCTTCACCTTTGTAGACGCTCTCTGATTAAAAGACATCAATGTTTCGTAAACGATCAACCTTTCTAATTAGCCTTATGGCACCGGCGGCCCTGGTGGTGGCCGGTAGCCAGGCTGTCGAGCCTGCGGCAGACCTCAACGCAGATACCACCACATTGCAGCAGGCATACAATACCGATAATTCACTTGATTCCATCCAGGCAGATTCGATAACCGAAGCCCTCAGGGTGCAACGCATCCTGAATTTCCGCACTTCGGCCGAGGATAACTACGCTCGGCTCCGACGGATGAGATTTGACGGAGCCGACGAGTCTGAGTTCTACCCACAGGTATATGCGACATTCGAGGCCAACCGAAATGTGCTGGATTCCATACCAGACGACCCGGGCGCCGAGGCTGCCAAAGGCGTGCTTGCCGACATCCGCCCCGAATTGCTCGAAGGCGCCTTCCATTACTCCAAAAACTCAGACAACGATAACTTAGGCCGTTTTGCCCGAGCATATATTGACATAGCCATGATGCCGGCCATGGCAGATATGGATCTGTCCAACGACCCGCGCTCCTACCCTACCCTCACCTATATCGCTGCATCGGCAGCTTATAACAACCACGAGCCGGCCGAAGCTATAAAATACTTCGACGAATACCTTTCGACAGGCGATAGCCAGCAGCGCGAAAATGTGTATATGTTTCTGGCTCAGGCGTGTATCTCTACCGGAGAATACGACCACGCCGTGGACGCGCTTTCACAGGCTGTTACGCTCTATCCGGCCAACCGTCACCTGCTGATGGCCGGTGTGAAGGCTTGTGTGGACGGAGGTCGTGGCGATATGCTCGATGAATTTCTTGACAAGGCCCTGCTCCAGACACCCGAAGATGAGCAACTGCTGATGATCAAAGGCCAGCTGCTTGAAGACCGTCAGGAGTATAAGCAGGCCCTGGAGGTTTTCCAGCAGCTCGACCAGCTCAAGCCCAACAATCTGAGTATCAATAAACACCTGGCTTTGTGCTACTTCAACCTGGGCGTATATTACTACAACAACGCCATAATGGAAAGCGAGGAAAAGCAGGCCAAGCGAGCCAAACGCCAGAGTAACAGCTATTTCAACGAAGCCGCCCTGCGCTGCGAGACCATTTACAACTCCGACCCCGCCGCCCTCAAATATCTTGAAGCCGCCGCTGTGTGCTATGGTTGCACCAACGACACCGAGCAATTCAAAAACGCCAACAATAGGCTGCGCGCCCGTGGCGTGGCTCCGGTGCGCGAGATGTCTATGCCCTCAATGATAGCTTTCAATGATGATAACACCACCAACTTTGGTGTCGGCGCACAAAAACAGACAGCCGTGGAGGAGGTGCCTCCGTTCAACGACTTCGGCGTGACATACGTGAGCGAACAGCTCGGCAACTGGGGTGCGCGCGGCAAATTTGAAAAACTTGAAGCCTACACCAAACGCATTCAGGCCGACGAGGTCGCTCGCAAGGTGCAGCAATTTACCGCCGAGGCCGAGACTGAGTACATTAAACGTTTTGGCAACCGTCTGCGTGTCAACGACCTGAAACTCGGCAGCTATGACCCCGACCACGAGACCTATCTGGTGTCAACCGAATACGGCGACATAGTGCTGCCGGTACCCGTAAAAGGCGGCGAAGCAGAATTGTTTGCATCATCTTGGAACAAAGTGACACTCCGCGCTCCGCGATTTATCATAAAAAACGACCGCCCCACGCTGGCCGAAATCACTTTCGTAACCCCCAACGGCAAGACATACACCTACAATTCTGACGCAGCCGCCGGTTATGCCGCTCCCGAGCTCGTGGGTGTCGACTGGAACGCCCTGATAGTCGCCGGCACCGGTGCGACGGCCTCCCCGACCGCCCGGCCTGCCGACAAGCCTCACGCCGCTTCCACTATAACTTTCAAGAGCGATGTGGACCAGAACATACCCATCGTGAAAAAAGCATCAAACGAAAACACCGTGGCCCTGATAATCGGCAACGAAAACTATAAATATGTGGGCAATGTGGAATCTGCCAACCACGATGCCGACGTATTCGCCGAATATTGCGAAAAGACCCTGGGGATACCCGAGGGCCAGATTCGTCGTTACAACGACGCATCGCTTGGCGATATCCGCCGTGCTGTGCGCGACCTTAGCAACCTTGTGGGCAGTATGAACGGCACCCGCGATGTCAATGTCATTGTCTATTACGCCGGACACGGTATGCCCGACGACGCCTCCAAAGATGCCTTCCTGCTTCCGGTGGACGGCGATGCCACCGTCACAGAAACCTGCCTGTCGCTCAAAGAATTTTACAAGACTCTTGACGACCTGAACGCCCGCAATGTAATGGTGTTCATGGACGCTTGTTTCAGCGGCACAAGTCGCGACGGCGGGGCTCTGGTGAAGGCGCGCGGTGTGGCTCTGAAAGCCCGCGACGAGGCTCCGGTTGGCAATATGTATGTGCTCACAGCCACCGGTCCGCAAGAGACAGCGATGCCTTATCGCGAGAAAAACCACGGACTGTTCACCTACTTCCTGCTCAAAAAGCTCCAGGAAACCAAAGGCAACGTAACTCTTGACGAATTAGGTAATTATGTAATAAATAAGGTGCGCGAGACATCCAACATAGTCAACCATAAGCAGCAGACTCCCACAATGAACGTCAGCGGCGCGATGGCCGACCGTGTCAGCTCCTTAAAACTACGCTGAACCTTATGAGCAGAATTATTACCATACTCATATTGGCATTGTTGTTCCCCTGCCTGATGCGGGGATCAGCCAATAGCATCCGCACCGTCAAGGGTACATCCACATTCTATGCCGAACCGTCGCATTCGCTTGTCGAGGCCAAACGCTATGCCCTGGAGCAGGCTCGCATAGCGGCCCTGGCTGCCGAATTCGGCACTACCGTCACGCAGGACGTTTACCAACGCGATGTGGTGTCGGGACGCACTGAATCCACCTACTTCAACCAACTCAACGACACCGAAGTGAATGGCGAATGGATAGCCGACGAGGGCGAACCTACATTCGAGATTGGTCACGACAGCAACGGTTGCTTCGTAATAACCTGCACCGTAAAGGGCTCGGCCAGGCGTATATCCAACGAAAGCACGGAGTTTGAAGCTATAGCGCTGCGCAACGGCAACGAACCGCGATATGGCGATACTCGCTTTTTCCCGGGCGACGACCTTAAGCTGTATGTGCGTGTGCCGGTCGATGGCTATCTGCTTGTGTATCTGGTTGATGATGCCCACACAGCCTACTCGCTGCTGCCATACACAGCTTCGGGCGACGGAGTGATCCGCCTGCGCCGCGACCGCGACTATGTATTCTTCGACACATCGAAGGCCGACCCCACATTCGGCACTCCCGACGAGCTGGTGATGACTCTCGAAGGCAATCGCCCCTCGGAGGCCAATCAGCTCTACGTGCTATTCTCGCCCGAACCATTCACCAAAGCCAGCGACAGCAGTTCAATGGGCACAACGCCCCGCACCCTGCCGGCCTCCGACTTCCACCGCTGGCTATCAAAAGTGCGCAAGCGCGATCCTCGAATGGGCGTAAAAACAATGATACTCACCATCGAAGCCCGACAGTGACATCCCCCCGCATCCCGCAGCATCCGAATATCACATCCGAAGCTGCGGGATGCTTTTTTTTGGGGAAAATAGCTGAGTTGTTAATTTTTTTTGTAATTTTGTAGCGAAATGGGTGGAGTGTGTCCGCACGGGAGCGTGCGAATGTCCGCTCACCGGTTTTATATACCTTAAAAACAACCATTTAGCTGAAAAATACAATAACCAATTATAACTCACAATTATGGATATTTCCCATATCGAACACATCGGCATCGCCGTTCCCAGCCTCGATGAGGCAATCCCCTTCTACGAAAACATGCTCGGCCTGAAATGCTTCGCTATCGAAGAAGTAGCCGACCAGAAGGTGCGCACTGCTTTCTTCAAAGTAGGCCAGACCAAAATCGAACTGCTCGAAGGCACCGATGAAACTTCTGCTATCTCGAAATTTATTGCCAACAACGGCGGTCGTGGCGGTATCCAGCACATGGCTTTCGCTATCACCGATGGCGTGCAGAACGCCCTCAACGAAGTGGAAGAAAAAGGCTGCAAGCTGATCGACAAGGCTCCGCGTCGCGGTGCTGAAGGTCTGAACATCGCCTTCCTCCACCCCAAATCGACTCACGGCACCCTGATCGAACTTTGCGAAGACCCCAAACAGAAATAATGAAAGGAACGGGGAAATCAAGCACTCTCCGTCATAACACCCACAGTGCCTGATTTCCCGATTTTCTTTTCTCTCAAAAATAGTACATAATGAGCAATCAACTCGAAAAAGTAAAAGAACTCATAGAGCTGCGCAACCAGGCTCGGCTCGGTGGTGGCGAAAAGGCCATCGAAAAACAGCACGAGCGCGGCAAATACACCGCCCGCGAACGCATCGCCCAACTCCTCGACGAGGGTTCGTTTGAGGAACTGGATATGTTCGTAACCCACCGCTGCCACAACTTCGGTCAGGAAAAGAAATCGTTCCTGGGCGACGGCGTTGTCACCGGTTACGGCACAATCGAAGGCCGTCTGGTGTATGTATTCGCACAAGACTTCACCGTATTCGGCGGTTCGCTTTCTGAGACTATGGCCCTGAAGATCTGCAAGATCATGGATATGGCCATGAAGATGGGCGCTCCCGTAATCGGTCTGAACGACTCGGGTGGCGCTCGCATCCAGGAGGGCATCAACGCTTTGGCCGGCTATGCTGAAATCTTCCAGCGCAACATCCTGGCATCGGGCGTAATTCCTCAGATTTCCGCAATTCTGGGTCCCTGCGCCGGTGGTGCCGTTTACTCGCCCGCGCTCACCGACTTCACCATCATGGCCAAGGGTATCTCTTATATGTTCCTCACCGGCCCGAAGGTTGTGAAGACCGTGACCGGCGAAGATGTTACTCAGGACGCTCTGGGTGGCGCCGAGGTTCACAGCTCAAAGAGCGGTGTGGCTCACTTTGCAGCTGAAGACGGCGAAGATGCAATCCGCATCATCCGCAAACTCTTTGGCTACATCCCCCAGAACAACCTCGAAGAACCCCCGATGGTGGAATGCACCGATCCCATCGACCGTCTGGAAGACTCACTCAACGAAATCATCCCCGATTCGCCCAACAAACCATACGATATGTATGAGGTGATCGGCGCTATCGTGGACAATGGCGAATTCCTGGAAATCCAGCGCGACTATGCCAAGAACCTGATCGTGGGCTTTGCCCGCTTCAATGGTCAGGCTGTGGGTATCGTGGCCAACCAGCCTAAATTCCTGGCCGGTGTGCTCGACTCGAACGCATCGCGCAAGGGTGCCCGCTTTGTACGCTTCTGCGACGCCTTCAATATTCCTCTGGTTACTCTGGTTGACGTTCCCGGCTTCTTGCCCGGCACAGGCCAGGAATACAACGGTGTAATTCTGCACGGTGCCAAGCTGCTGTATGCCTACGGCGAAGCCACAGTGCCCAAAGTTACCGTTACCCTGCGCAAGAGCTACGGTGGCTCGCATATCGTGATGAGCTGCAAACAGCTCCGCGGCGATATGAACTACGCTTGGCCCACAGCCGAAATCGCCGTAATGGGCGGTGCAGGTGCCGTAGAAGTGCTCTATGCCAAGGAAGCCAAGGCTGCCGAGGATCCCAAGAAAGTGCTCGCCGAGAAGGAAGCAGAATACAACAAGCTGTTCTGCAACCCCTACAACGCTGCGAAATACGGCTATATCGACGACGTTATCGAACCCCGCAACACTCGTTTCCGCGTAATCCGCGCCCTGCAGCAGCTCGCCACCAAGAAGGTGACCAATCCTGCCAAGAAACACGGTAACATCCCCTTGTAATCCCATTCCCTTATCCGCACAATAAAAGATATGAAAAAACAATTCATTCTGATGCTCGCGGCGGGGATGATGTGCTGCGCAGCCGCCACGGCCCAGAGCCGCGGCGCCCTGCGCATCAATGAAGTTATGGTTGAAAACACTGCCGACGGTATTGCCGACGAATATGGCGCTCACCACGGCTGGATCGAAATTTTCAACTCCAACTTCTCACCCATCGAGATTTCAAGCATCTACCTTACCAACGACTCCACCAACAAGAAAAAATATCCTGTGCCCCTGGGCGATGTCAACACCAAGCTGCCCAAACGCCAGCACGTGATTTTCTTTACCGACGGTGAGCCTAACAAGGGTACTTTCCACACTAATTTCGTACTTACTCCCGGCCAGGACAACTGGGTGGGCATCTATGATGCCGACGGCGTTACCCTGATCGACGAAATCATAATCCCCGCCTCCCTTACCGCCGGACAAAGCTATGCCCGCAGCGAGGATGGCAAGGGCGAATGGGGTGTGCGCACCGGTGGCAACGACGACTATATCACCCCGTCGAGCGCCAATGTGATCAAGGACACGAACCAGAAAATCGAAGAATTCGCAGAACGCGATGCCAACGGTTTCGGTATGACCCTCATGGCTATGTGCATCGTATTCTCGGCTCTGCTGGTGCTGTGCCTGTGCTTCTATGGTATCGGCAAGATCAACTCGGCCGTATCGCGTATGAACAAAGCAAAAGCTCATGGCCACGAAGATCCCCAGCTCAGCAACCTGAAAGAGGTGGGCCACGACACCGGCGAGGAAATCGCTGCTATCGCTATGGCTCTGGAGCAGCATTTCAATGCTCATGATGCCGAGTCGACCGTGCTCACCATCAACAAGGTGCGCCGCGCTTACTCACCCTGGAGTTCTAAAATCTATAACATGCGTGAAGTACCCACGCGCAAGTAAAAACAAACCGCAATGAAAGAATACAAATATAAAATCAACGGTAACGCTTACACTGTGACCGTCGGCGACCTCAACGACAATAAGGTTGAAGTGGAAGTAAACGGTGTGGCATATCACGTTGAAATCGAAGCCGATAAGGCTGCTAAAGTAAAACCTGTAACATCTGCTCCCCGCCCCAGCGCCGCTCCCCGCACCGCCACCGGCGAAAAGGTAATCTCGAAACCCGCCGCCGCTCCCGGCGCAGGCAATGCCGTCAAGGCTCCCCTGCCCGGCGTTGTGCTCTCGATTCCCGTGAAAGTAGGCGATACAGTGAAGGCTTCCGATACCGTGCTTCTGCTTGAAGCCATGAAGATGGAAAATGCCATTCATGCCGGCACTGACGGCACCGTGAAGGAAATCCTGGTAGCCGCCGGCGACTCTGTGCTCGAAGGCAATCCCCTGATCATCATCGGTTAATCATCCGACTATGGATTTCGGTGATTTCCTTCTCAAAAACCTGCGTCAGTTCTGGGAACTGACAGGTTTCGCCAATGCCGAATGGGGCAACATCATTATGCTCGCGGTGGGTCTGTTCTTTATCTGGCTGGCCATCAAGAAAAACTTCGAGCCTATGCTTCTGGTTCCCATCGGTTTCGGTATCCTTATCGGTAACGTACCCTTCAACACCGAGGCCGGTCTTGAAATCGGCATCTATGAAGAGGGATCTGTTCTCAATATTCTTTATAACGGTGTGTCGGCAGGCTGGTATCCGCCGCTGATCTTCCTGGGCATCGGTGCTATGACCGACTTCTCGGCTCTGATCGCCAATCCCAAGCTGATGCTTATCGGCGCGGCCGCACAGTTTGGTATCTTCGGTGCCTATATGGTGGCTCTCGCACTGGGATTCGCTCCCGACCAAGCCGGTGCTATCGCCATTATCGGCGGTGCCGACGGCCCCACAGCTATCTTCCTGTCATCGAAACTCGCCCCCAACCTGATGGGTGCCATTGCAGTATCGGCTTACTCTTATATGGCTCTGGTGCCCGTGATTCAGCCGCCGTTGATGCGCCTGTTCACCACCAAGAACGAACGCCTCATCAAGATGAAACCCGCACGCGCCGTGTCGCAGAACGAAAAGATCATTTTCCCCATCGTGGGTATGCTGCTCACCTGCTTCGTGGTGCCCTCGGGTCTGCCCCTGCTCGGTATGCTTTTCTTCGGCAACCTGCTGCGCGAATGCGGTGTCACAACCCGTCTGGCCAAAACAGCATCGAATGCCCTCACCGATATTGTTACCATTCTGCTTGGTATGACAGTGGGTGCTTCGACACAGGCTTCGCAGTTCCTCACCCCGCAGACTATCTTCATCTTCTTCCTGGGCTTCATGGCTTTCGTGATCGCATCGTCAAGCGGTGTTCTGTTTGTGAAACTGTTCAACCTCGTGCTTCCCAAAGACAAGAAGATCAACCCGCTTATCGGCAACGCCGGTGTATCGGCTGTGCCTATGAGCGCGCGTATCTCGAACAACCTGGGTCTGGAATACGACCCCAGCAACTATCTGCTGATGCACGCTATGGGTCCGAATGTAGCAGGCGTGATCGGTTCGGCTGTGGCCGCCGGTGTGCTCCTGGGCTTCCTGGCCTGATAGACATACGCAATATCAAAAAAATCGGCATTCCGATATGGGATGCCGATTTTTTTGTGCCATGAAATGATCCGAACAAAAAAATGCAACTACTCTCACGAGCAATTGCATCTCTAACCTATGATTCACTTATGGCCAATCACGAATGATTGACCAATGCAAAGTTAATAAAGTTTTACCATTCTAAGAAATACAATATTTGTTATTAACAATAATTAGCAGGCTATTGTATTTGTTAGTAGTTTTTTTATCGTTCGTGAGGATGATATGTCTCGATATGGCGGCGTTTCTTGGCTTCGAGGATTTCATCGACGGCGAAAAATATGCCGCTTTCCTCCACGTTTCCAAATTCGTCGTTAATGGCTGTGCCAAACATTCGCATCGTGGGAGATAGGGTCATATAGGCATGCACAAGCGGTGGAATGTTATCTCCATGCGAGCGCACAGCGTTGTTGAGTATCATATAATCTTCCTGATAATCCTTGCCGGTGAATACAGATGCAAGCTCGGCAGGGTCTGATGAGTAATGCAACGGCGTAATAGGCACCACAAGGTTGTCGGGATCGGGGAAGTGTTTGTTCAGGAAGAAAAGAATCAGGTCGCGGCAGCGCTCTGTGTAACTGGGATACATAGTGACCTTGCCGAACAGATATTTGATTTCGGGATTTTCGACAGTGAGGCTGCCCAATCCGTCCCAGAGGTTATCGAGCGCATAAAGAGCTTTTGCACCGGCACGCGATGATTGATATTCAGGGCGCACGAATGAGCGGCCGAGCTCCAGAGTGTAGGGCAGATAATCACGTATGAATTTATCTGAAAAGCGGAACATGTGGCCGGTGGCGATGCGCGGCACTCCATTTTCCACCACAATATCCTTGCCACAGATAAATCGATAGCCACCCAGAATGAGCTTGCTGTCAGGATCCCACACAATGAGCTGCTTGCACGGCGGTGTCATAGTGTCGAACTCATCAATATCGCAGGCTTTGCCCGAGCCACCGCCGGCCGAACGGAATGAGATCTCGCGCAACCTACCTATCTCGCGCATAACGTTTGGCGAGTCGTGGGCATCGAGGATATAGATTTCGTTGCCCCCCTTGTTGGTGGTGCGGAGGAAATGTTCCGGGGTGAGTTCTGCTTCTATCAGTTCTTGCTCTACAGGTTCGATTATCTTACTGTTCATGATATTGGATCAGGATAAATATAAGTTGTCAACCGCCGCACGTATCCGGCGTGCTTCAGCGCGGGCATCGCGACTGAGCGAATCGGCGCCGATTCGTTGGCCGACAGTGATGGTGAAGGTCTTGCCTTGAGCCTTGAAAACTTCGGAGGGCAGAAGCACCATCTCAATATTGAATTTGATTCCGAGCCGCTCGCGCATACGGGCGGTGCGGTAAAATGTCATTGAATTGCGACCGTCGAAATGGAGCGGGATGATATCGCGCCCGAAATCGCGGGCTTTCTGGGTAAACATCTTGTGCCACTCCAGGTCGGCAACCCGTCCGTCGCGCAGGCGCGAGCACAATCCGGCGGGGAAGATCACCACGGGGCGTGTGGAATCGGCCATAGCATCATCGATGGCTTGCGTGGCATTCCGGCTTTGCGAGCCGTGCTTGTTCACGGGGAGGAACACCTCTGATAGCGGTTCAACGGCCATAAGCAAGTCGTTGACCACGAACCGCGGCTCGATGCCATGGTGTCGCGTGATCAGATGAATCAGAATCATTCCATCCAGGCCGCCCAACGGATGATTGCACACATATATAATATTACGGTCGGTGCTATCGGGCCATCGTTCGGCATGGCGCACATCAACGCGCACATCAAGATGGCGTATCACGGCCTCGCAAAATTCTGCTCCACGGCGTGGATATGCCACCCGCAGCATCTCGTTCAGACGATCCTGACACACCACATCCTCAAGTTTATGAATCAACCATCGGGGCACAAAGGAGGCCTTGCGCCCCAGTCGTTGTGAGACGATTGAACCAAGGTCGATGTTAATTAGTTTTGAATCAGTTTGTTGTGCCGGATACGATGAATTTTCCATAGAATCTTCGGTTCTGAAGCTACAAAATTAGTAAAAAAATACATATCTACTATCCCGCCGGGCGTAAATTTTGAACATTACCAATTTTATTGTACCTTTGCAATGTGAATCGCTTGATGAAAACATATATAATCGGGCTGTGCATCGGCACTCTGCTTGTCGGTGCGGGGCTGTGCGTTATGCCCGGGTCGGCTGCCGGTTTTGTTATTTCGGCTTATCTTTCAATCACTCTGGTTTTGGTGGTGGCCGGACGCAAATGCCTGTGGATGTCGCCCGCGGTGGTTGGCGTGATTTTCGGAGCCGTCACCGTATCCACTCTGGGCGTTATAGCCAATACCTATTTTTTCACCAAGGGAGGCACACTGCCCGCGCCGCTGCTCGAAAATTTAGATATGAACATCGACTGGCATCAGGCTATGGACAGGATGCACGGCGTGGATAATCCCGACCGCGTGGCAGGGCGCGCATACAGCGATTTTATCGCTGTGGTATGCACCTTGTTCGGATGCAATATCGCTGTGCCGATGATGTTTAATGTGCTGTTCTACGGGCTCGCGCTACTCACTATGGGACAAATTGCGTGGCTGGCCACCGACGACCGCAAAACCGCGCGTGTCACCGTAATAGCCGCAGCCTGTATGTGTTACCTGCTGGCACAAAGTATGACGCTTATTAAAGATGCGGGCTGCACGCTGCTTATGGCCGTGGCTGCTATGCTTATGCTGCGATGGTCGCGGCGTGAAAATGCACCGGGATTATGGATTACACTGGCTATGATTGCCGTAATTGTAGCCTCGGCGGTTATGCGTCATGTAGCCGGAATATATATTGCTATCGGTGCAGGGATATTCATGCTTTCGGATAGAAATAAAAAGCACCGCGGGGCCTATCTGCTGGCCATAATCGTGGGTGTGGCCGTTTCAATTATGCTGCAAGACCATCGTACCAATGTGACACACGTGATTCAGAGTCCGGAGGAAGCCAGTTTTATTGACAATAGTAACAATACCCGTGCATTCGATGTGATGATGGACACCACCGAGGGAAGCGAAAAACTGACTATGGCGCGACGCCTGCTGTGGCTCCCGGTATCGGTAGTGGTGCAGTTTCTTGTACCCTTCCCCTGGAATTTTCTTTACCATACCAATTACGGGCCGTCGATGGCATTGGCACACGTAGCATATCCGTGGTATTTGGCCGGAGCACTTATCTTATACTGGATTTTCGGATGTATGCGCACCGCACCACGCCGAATGAAAGCAATCGTAATTTGGGGTGTGATACTCACAATTGCCACAGCTTTTGCTACCACAGGGCGTGTATCGCGCTACTGCCTGCCCCTATTGCCCCTGCTACTGCCGGCGGCCGCGGTGGTGGCAACCCAATGCCTGCGGCGGCGCAGCCTTTGGATATGGCTCGCCGTTTTCACTGCTCTGCTTATTCCCACCCTCATTATCTGTCACCACCTTCAAGGGCAATATATGTAATACTTTTGAACTGGTGGAACCAATTCTCTGACGAGGATATATAAATCAGGGTTCAGAAAGATAGCCTATAACTTACTTATGAAGATAACTATTATCACAGCCACGATAGATCCTGACGACAACCTGCGGGAGACCCTGCGGAGCGTCGCCTCACAAACTCATCAGGATGTGGAACACATTGTGATTGACAGTTATGACAACCGTGGCAGCGATCTTAAAGCCGAATTTCCCAACGTTACATTTATCAATACACCCCGCCGCGGGGTGTACGCCGCGCTCAACGAAGGACTCAAAAGAGCCACCGGCGAGGTGATCGGACTAGTGCACGGCAGCGACCGTCTGGCATCTCCCGACGTTTTAGCTACGGTTGCAGCAACTTTTGAGAAAGACCCCGAATTAGGGTTTGTCTTCGGCAACCTCCGCTATTTCAATCCCGTGACCGGCAAACTTTTAAGCGTATATTCCGCGGAAGGTTATAACCCCGAAATGATCCGGAGTATGTTCACTCCGCCCCACCCCACCCTGTATGTGCGACAGAAAGTGGCGCATCGCGTGGGGCCCTACACCACCCGATATATAATTGCCGGTGATCAGGATATGTGGATAAGACTGTTCGCGCTTCCCGGCGTGCGCTGGCAATACATCCCGATGATTATGGTGCTGATGAGCACCGGCGGCCTGTCGTCACGCCTCTCTAATATTCTGTGGCTATCCAACCGCGAGAAATTAAGCGTGATGAAACGCCACGGTATTCAGGGTGGTGTAATTGTTCTGCTGCGCAAATATTTCTATGCCATCAGATCTCGTTTAAAAAGTTATCAACATTTATAGAAATGTTATCAACACCCCAAAAACTTCCTGTTCTGCGACTGCTTACCCCCGGTCTGGATTTCTTGCGTCCATATATAAATGCTGAATTATCTGACATTTACGATATAATATACGATGATTCAACCACTCCCGACACCACCCTTGCAATAGTGAGAGAGGGCGAGGAGAATACCATCGACAAAAAAGTTATTAACACCCTGTTAATAACTCCCGACACCATCATCGGCACCGGGATGAACGGCATCGGCCGACAATTGGCCGAGGGAATCGCCCGCGGGCGCTTATATCACATCAAGGGCAACGAGACCCGCGTATCGGTAATTCACGCTACGGCCATAGCGCAGGCTGCGCGAATGGCTGCTGCTACTCCGGGACGCTTTGTTGTGGCCGAGGCCGAACCGGTGAGCATCGATACCTTGATTGAAGCTTTGGCCACACGCATCAATGGCCGCAGGGTGTACACCATCGGTCCTAAATGGTCGAAATGGCTGATGTCGGCCGATTTACGCAAACTCTCCACCACCAGCCGAGTCACTTTGCCTGATTTTACCATACACTTCCCCGACTTTGCTCCAACTCCGGCTTGCGAATATCTAACCACACACGATTATTCCGATGACACTATCTGATTTTGCCTCAAATCTTGGCGATACGCTCAAAGGAATTGTAAAAATCGCTGTATCCAGCCGTCCTACGCTCAATCCCGACAAGGAAACCGGGCGTATCATTATCCTGGGCAACGGACCGTCGCTGCGGCAGACAATCGCCGAACACTCCGGCGTGCTATCCTCCACACCCACGATGGCCGTAAACTTCATGGCCAACGCGCCTGAATTCAAGACCTTGCGACCGCGTTACTATATACTTGCCGACCCGCATTTCTTCACCGGCACCGAACACGACAACGTGCGCACTCTTTGGAAAACACTCGCTGAAGTGGATTGGCCAATGACACTATTCATACCCACATCCCGGCTTACAGCAGCGCGCCAGATTACAGCCGGTGCAGGCGGAAATCTGACATTGTCAACATTTAATTTCGTAGGCGTGGAGGGGTTCGGATGGTTTGAGCGATTGGCCTTTGGCACCGGAGCAGCCATGCCACGCCCACGCAACGTGCTCATTCCGGCCATAATGTGCGCAATACGTATGGGATTCAAGGATATCGATATTGTTGGGGCCGACCATTCCTGGCTCGAAACAATACGTGTAACGGATGAAAACCATGTTGTATCCGTTCAGCCACATTTCTATAAAGATTCAGGCACGGAACTCAAACGCTCCGAGACAGAATATCGCGGATACAAACTGCACGACATCCTGCGCAGCTTCTATATCGCGTTTCAATCCTATCATCGTCTGCAACGCTTTGCGTTGAGCCGCGGAATCAGAATCAACAACGCCACGCCGGGATCCTATATCGACGCATTCCCGCGCAAATCGTTGTAACCTATCGCTTTTTCCTGCGACGATTGCCCGTCTGCTTTGTGGAATCAGGCAATGCCGGAGCCGGAATCAATCCCTCGCGTATGAAAACCAGGGAATCTGCGTGAGTGATTGTATCTGTACTGAGGTCGATGCGCCCCGATGTGGGTACATCGGCCATATTTATTCGAGCGAAACGCGAATTAGCCACACCGCGACGGAAAGCGTCGCGCAGACTGTTCACCAGATTTATGCGCACCGTGTCGGCGATGCTTTGGGTGCGCACAGCCTCCTTCTCAGACATCCGCGCCTTTCCGAGGCGTATCTTATGATGCTCCGGATTACCCGAGATGTTGATACCAAACTTGAACGGGAGCGGCGATTTGAGCACGGCTATATGATAATCAAAATTCATAGCAAGGTCGTTATGCCCCTGCACACCAAGCTCGTAGCGGTCGATATTGAAGATGAACGGATATAGACGCATCATATTATCGCGCACCGTAAGCTCAACGTTCATATTCCGGATGATATTATCGTAACGGTTCTTGAAACGCAACCATTTACCTATATGGCTATATGTTTCGGGGTCGATAATCACCAGCGAATCAGCCTTGAGGTTTACGGCTGCCGTCATTGTCGGGAGCATGAGGTTCATCTGCCTGTCGAGTCTGCAAGTGGCCGCAACATCGGCGTCAATAATACCGCTGAAATCGCGCAGAAGCGGCATAATGGAGTCGATCGACGGCATAAGCGACAGGAAGCGGCGCACGTTAAACCGATCTACCTCCAATCCGAAGCCGAATTTAAGAGAATCCACCTCAGGAGCCGCATATAGAGCCGAGAAATTCACCGAGCCCATATCTGACCGTGCTGCCAGATCGTTGAGACTCACGGCACCATCGGCAGCCAGAATCTCACCGGTCATATCCTTGAAATACAGGTCGGAATACATAGCGTTGGCCACACGCAGATTGAAGCGGGCATCAATGTTGCGCGGAATAAGCAGCGGAGCCACCGAATCGGGGGCATCGGCTACTATACGCCCCATCTCGCGCTCAAAGTCGGCATCTGTGGCATCTTCCAGAGCCACCAGCGAATCAATATTGAACCCTTTGTGGGGTGTACGCTCGCGGCTTTCGGCGTATGCCGATCCGCGGAACGATGCGTTGGCCAGCTCGTTGACATCAATTGTATCACTGGCCACACTGAAATTAAGCTTGATAGGCGCGCGGAATCCCTTGGATGTAAGCGCATTTGCCAGATTGCTGATGCGCCCCGAAAGCTGCATATCCGACCGTCCCACCTTATAGCGGATATTCTCCATAATGATGGTATCGTTGGAGAAGGCCACATTAAAGTTGCGCATACGGTTGCGTAGCGGGAAATATGGAGTGTACAATCCACCGCGACGACTTGTGAGCGAACCATGAAGGGTCCATTCAGTGAGCAGTCCGCGCAGGAGCTTGCTTGTGCCCCAGTAGATGATCTCCTCGGTTGAATCAGTCATCTCGGGGTGAATACGGGGATATTTACCCTTTGGTTTATCGTGAACCACCTGAATGGCGTGTGCATACACCTCCTCGGGTGACAAATCGGGATGATCGCGGCGGATGCGGCGCGCAGCGCGTTTTATCTCGCGCTTTTCTGAATGTTTTGGACGTTTAAAAGCGGTGGTTTTCAATTCCGAACCGCTCAGCATCAGGCGCATATCGGGCGTGCCGGTGGAAAGTCGCGAGATGGCTAAATCAAGACTTATCTGCGGACGGCGGGCGTGGTTGCGATAACGCTGCATGGCCAACGCCCCCTGTGCATCGCGCATCATCACCGTGATGGAATCGCCAAGCACCACCATACTGAATTTGCCGATATTCACCTTGCCACCCATCGGCACCACCAGAGTGGTATCGGCCGAAGGACGACGGTTGCTCACCCCGGCACCAATTGCAAAATCCTTGAGTTCAAAAGAGTAATTCTGATAAAGCACATCGGCCGAATCGATTTTTACCGAGGCCACCAGTAGCGAGTCGATGCCCTGATAGCCATCTGTGCCAAGGTGCACGGAGGCATTGTCGGCATATACCATAGTCACGGTATCGGAGGCTAAATAATACACCTCCTTGGCATTGATAGACCCGCGGGCATACAGCCGGTGAAACTCGTTGGGCGTAAGCATCGAGGGCCGGCCGCGAAATTCCAATTCTACATTCAAACGTCCCGAAAGATAGCCATTGATCAGATCGCGCAACTGTGAGGGCAGTCGGCTCAGATCGGTGTGACCACGCAAATTGCCACGCACCAGGGGATCTGATGCAAGCTCTGACGCTTGAACTGATATATTGAGATCAGTAGCCGGACCAGAAGCCCGCAAATCTGAAACATCCACAGTGGCCAGATTGATATCGTTGCCTTTGAGCGAGGCGCGCAGCCGGCCGCTCACATTCGTGAGTTCAGCCTTACCATAGCGCACATTGCCCGGTGTGATATTTATCGCTATATCGGCGTGGGGAATGGAGTCGGTCGACAGATTGAATGGAGCGGTGCTACGCGCCTCAAACGTCACCCCCACCGTGGTGGAAAATTCCTTCGGACTTAGATTATACAATGCCAAAAGCGAGTCGGGAACCAACCCTAAAAGGTTATCGACACCTACACGTCCCATATTGAGCGCGTAATCGCTCACAGTGATGTCATGACCGAAATCAATGCGTGCATCTACGGTCGCATCTATAAAATCGGCGTGGAATTTAAAGTTGTCAAGCACCACTTCCGATGGTTGATCAGGATTCCAACCTATGCCACCGTTGATTCCGAAATTTACATTCGAAAGGTTATAAGAACTCAAAGCCGACGATGCCACATCACCACCCATATTCACTGAATATACCGGCTGCGACGAGCTGCTGATATCCAGCGAAGCAAGCGCGATCTCGAAATGCTGATGAGTGGCGAGGTTGGCAAAACGCAGCGGACGCGGACGCGTCAGGGCAAACTTATTTATATAGATATGAGGCACCTTCGTGTCTGTCTTGGCCGTATCTGCCGGGGCGGTGTAGATCCAATAGTTGGCGAGCGAATCGTTGGCCGTAAAAAGGTTAAGTTCCGGCTCAACAAACTCAACATTATGCAGCCTGACATCTCCGGCAGCGAGCGACACCAGATTTATACCACCCTGAAAGTGCGATATGGTAAGCAACGTATCGGCCCAGGCCGGAAAATCGCGGCGCAGGCTGTCGGGCGCCTGCATCACCGGCTTTGACAGCACTGTCACGCTATCAACCTCCAGGTGCAGCATCGGAAATGTATATGCAAAACTAAGCTCGACACGTCCCACGCTCACATCGGCATCAAGGAGTTCATTAGCCACCCGCGTCACCAGAGGGGTTAGGTTGTCGGGGGTGAGCACACGCAACATACAGATAGTGAGTGCTGCAGGCACCAGCAGCGCGGCCATAATGGTCCACGCCACAATTTTGAAAGCGGTGCGTAGCGTGTGTTTATGTCGGGATAGTTTATCGGGCATATCGTCAATCAGGAACTTTCACCCTCACAGGGCCGGGCGGTGATATGGAAACAACTTTGCTTCACTTCGTATTTCACGTAGCAGCGCCCCTCGTTACGCAGGTTGTACAGCACCTCGCCAAGCAGGTTCTTGAGGTCCTCGAAGGTGCGGTGGGTGGCGCTGGCACCGTCGCAGATGAATTTGGAATAACTGATGTCGAAAGTGGTGCCGAACATGTGGGCCGATTCCTCGGTGGCGTTACGGTTGACGCGACGCAACTTGCTCACCGAAGCGGGAGTGCGGAGCACGCTTGTCACCTTGATACGGTATGCACCCCCGCCACGCTCCTCCAGGGCTTTATTGAAACGTCGGCCTATTTCGTGAAGCAATTCCTCGGCCTCCGGCACCAGATAAGCAAATGAATGTGTAAGATCGTCGAGATAGAAATCACTGCAGGAATAAACCGGCACAAGCGGACGTCGGATTTTGAGAATGTCGGATGATTCGTGAAGCGGATCAATTCCGATAGCGCGGGCAGCCTCGATGTGCAGATAATTGGAATCATTGAACACACGTTTGAGCGGCCCGATCTGACGGATGGGCAGACGCTCGCAGCCATCGTCGGGGGGCGTCACACCGCGCGAGGCATATTTTGCATCGGCTACCGGAGCCGGGGCATTGAGCAATTCGAGCAACTGACCGGGTGTGGCTCCGCGCGACGATGGCTCGGCAGACGACGAACAGCCTGTCAGAAACAGTAATATTGAGAGTGCGAGAGGCAGGAAAATTTTCATACCCCAAAGTTACGAATTTTTTTGTTCACACAGGGGCCTGTAATCCGAAATTTGCATATCGAAACGCGCCGACGGATACACAGAATTCATCACTGCCTGAAAATCATCATCTCCTGTATGCACAGCACACACTGTGGATGCGCCGCGCGGTATGGCCCAGACCGTATCGGTAACTGCAAGTGCCGATGCTATATCGTGGGTAGAAAGAAGCACAGATTTGCCACGAGCGGCTACGGCGGACAACAATTCCATAATCTCAAACCGAGCCGATACGTCAAGAAACGAAGTGGGCTCATCAAGCACCATCACTTGCGTGTCCTGAGCCAGCGCGCGTGCTATCATAGCTTTCTGCCGCTCGCCATCGCTGAGCGATGACACAAAACTATCCGACTTATGCGCCAGCCCCACGGCCCGCAAGACATTCTCCACCATCTGTTTATCATCGCCGCTCAGATGCCCGAACGCTCCGGAATAAGGATGACGACCGATCGCCACCAGTTCGGATACACGCAGGCCGCCACCCCCGGTGCGGTCGGTAAGCACCAGGCTCAGCCGCCGCGCGAGGTCGGCGGGTTTCAGCTTACCTACCGGCTTATCGCCCAAATATACCTCACCCTGCAAAGCCGGCTGTTGGGCTGTAAGGGTGCGCAACAGTGTCGATTTGCCACTTCCGTTCGCTCCGATCAGCGCGGTAATCTTTCCGGGTGTGAGGGTGAGGTTCAAGTCTCGGAGCACCGCGCGTTCGCCGTAGCCAACTGTCAGATTGATAGTTTTCATCTCGTTTTTAATTGAAATAAGCGATGGTGCGACGTTTGATAATTATATACACAATCAGCGGGACACCTATAACCGGGGTGATTGCATTCACCGGAATGATTCCTAATGGGCCGGGCGATACGCTTATCCATTGACACAATCCGCCGAGCAAACCACCGGCAAGAATTGTTACCGGAAGCAGTACCCTGTGATTGGATGTGCGGAAAATCAAGCGCCCGATGTGCGGCACAATCAAACCAATAAAAGCAATGGGACCACACCAGGCTGTGACCACGGCTGTCAACGCACCTGAAATAAGGAGCAGAGCAGCACGCACGCGCCGGATATCGACACCGGCCGAGGCCGCGTAGCGCTCACCCAGAAGCAGGGCATTCATAGGTTTGACATAAAGCAGCGAAACCAAAATCAGCACACATAGAAGGGCGGCATACAAGGGCAATTGGGCCAGTGTAACTCCTGAAAAACTTCCCAACCCCCATATCATATAGTTGTGGACGCCCTCGCGTGTGGCGAAGAAATTCAGCAGCGAGATGGCCGACGAACCCAGGTAGCCCAACAGCATACCCACGATGAGCACCATTGTGGCCGATCGCACCACCGAAGCCATGCCCATCAGTGCTGCAATCACAATTATTGCTCCGGCAAGCGCGCCAATCAGGATAGCCACTTGTCCCAGGGCTCCCGCCAAGCCTCCCATTGCCAGCATGACCACAGCCACGCCAAGGCTGGCACCTGACGATACACCTAATATCGACGGACCCGCAAGCGGATTTGAAAAAAGGGTCTGAAGTTGTAATCCGGCTACAGAGAGAGCCGCACCGGCCAGTATGGCTGTCAACGCTGCCGGGAGGCGTGTTTCCATAACAATGAACCGCCACGACGGACGCACCTCGGCGCCGGTGAACACACCCACAACGTCTGCGGCCGGAATATCCGCCGCTCCGGTAATCATACAGCCGCAGAAGGCCACTATGGTGAGCATGGCGAGCAGCGCAGTGGCGATGATTAGACGCGTCTGATTCATTTTATTTTAGAATAGTAGCGCAGCGACAGCGAATCACCGGCCAGTGAGGGGTGGAAAATCACGATGTAATCCTCAAGTACGCGGTCGGGATGCAGAGCTATGTCGTCGAAATACGGAGTGGTCATAGTGTTACATGTCCACACCCCATCGGGCATAGCCTTGAAAGCTCGCGCCTGGGGTACCTGAGCGGTAAGGCTTTTGACATCAATTTCTTCGGCATCCTTTATGAGCCAGACAGGAGCATCCCCGCCACGCTCCAACACATTTTCAAGACTCATAGGCACTGATGCCACCGCACTGTCTTCGGCCCAAACGTATTCCCCACCGGCATCGGCAATCAAGTGCGCCACATAGCTGCGTCCACCGGGCACATACCATACGCCCTGCATCGGTTTTTCGGTGATCACCTTTGGGCGATCGTTGGTTGTCGTGACCAGTTGTGCAAGCCTGTTGTAACGGTCGATCGACTGGCTTGCAAGTGAATCGGCCACTTGCCGATGCCCTGTCACCAGACCGATAAGCCGCATCCATTCGGCGCGACCGCGGGGATCTGTCTCTACATAATCGGCCATTAACACCAGCGGCAATCCTGCGCGCTGCATAGCAGCGACAGCTCCGCCTGTCTCGTAAGGCGACGCAAACACCAGCGACGGCTCGGCATCAATGATTTTTTCAAGCAATGGAGCCATTGATGAACCCGCATCCTGCACACGCCCGGCAGCCACCAGAGCACGCACCGTATCACCAAGTGGCAGATAAGCGGGGTCTGCCACCGCTTGCAGGCGGTCAATCGCACCAAATTCAACCAACGCATTGGAATAAACGCTTGAAAACGAAACTATTCCGTCATCATCAGGTATGATAGCCGTAAACCCCTCGGGGAGCTTTGCGCCAGCGGTTTTAGGCACCGCGTATCGGGCAAGCGCGCCATCATGCCAGGGCACTGCGACCTCGGCCACTACATATTCGGGGTATTCCACCATAGTCAGGGCCGAAGCATAATGTGTGAGGGTATCGCCCTGCGCGTCAGTTACCAATGTATGAGAAGCACGGCCACATGCCGCGAACCCCGCCGTAATCGCTAAGGCCGACACTAAATACAGAAGATTGACAGTGAAACACTTCATGGTATGCAAAATAAAAAAACGGACCACAGGGCGGTGAACCGTCCGGGTCCGTAGTTTTGTCTAAGTAAACAGTTTATGCTTCGCCCACGGGGGTTACATTGATAAACTTGCGACCGTTACGACCTTCGGTGAACACCACGATGCCGTCGATGAGGGCATAGATGGTGTGATCCTTACCAAGACCTACGTTGAGGCCGGGGTGGTGTACGGTGCCACGCTGGCGCTTGATGATGTTACCGGCTTTGGCAAACTGACCGCCAAAGATCTTCACACCAAGTCGCTTGCTTTCTGATTCACGTCCGTTCTTCGAACTACCAACGCCTTTCTTATGTGCCATTGTTTCTGAATTTTAGAGGGTTAAGCGACTACGTCTTTGATGATTACTTTAGTGAACTGCTGACGGTGACCGTTTTTGCGACGATAGCCTTTGCGGCGTTTCTTCTTGAATACGATAACCTTGTCGCCCTTCACGAGGGGTTCAGCTACTTCACATACAACTTTGGCGCCTTCCACAACGGGAGCACCAACCTTTACCTGGCCGTCGTTGTCAACGAGCAGAACTTTGTCAAATTCTACAGTTTCGCCGGCCTTAACCTCGCTGCCGAGGTGGTGAACATACAGGAAGCGGTCCTTTTCAGCTTTGAACTGCTGGCCCTGAATTTCTACGATAACGTACATTATAATAAAGAATTATAAGAGTTAACCCGCCGGGCGGAGCTATAAATCAACCCACTTTAACGGCCCGTTACGGAAAATGCGTGGCAAAGGTACAAAAAAAATCCCGAAATGCAAAATTTTTCTCTTGCGAGTTTTTTAAAGTTAGCGATGCAGGGGGAATAAATCTTATAAAAAACATCCCACGCCAAGAATCTGTGTCTGGCGTGGGATGTATGGTGTTTAATTACTATAATCAGTAAATTACTTTGGCAGATACGCCGTCGGCGGTGATGATTACAGCGCCGTGGCCGGCGGGAAGGGCAATTGCGTGTCCTGAACCGGTGGTGAGTACTCGGCCGGCGAGGTCGCTTACGATAATCTCACGGGCTTCGTGGTCAAGGGTAGCTACGCCGTCGGCAACAGCGACAGCAAAGGCGGAACCGGAAGCGTCAACAATCGCATCACTGACACCGCTACCCGAGCCGTAAGTGAGCGACAGATTGCTCACATTAATGGTATTAGAGGCTTTATTGGGATCAGAAATACCAAATGCCAAGTGGGTCATTTTCACAGGCCAGATGCCATTATCGGTGGTGTCGAAATAGTCGGCGAGGTTGACAGAGAGGCTGAAACCTTCGGTCAACGTTACTTCATCGAAAGTAACTGTTACCTCATTATTGTTATTGGCGGCCTTGAGGTTGAATACGATATTGCGCAGGGTAGCCTCGGTGGGTTCGATGCTCAGGTTAATACGTTCAGGGCATCCGTAAAGTGCGTCGGTGGGAGTCAGTGTAGCTTTGGTACCGCGGGCCGATGATACGGTGTAGGCCAATGAAAATCCGGTGCCTGCAGGGGTGAGGGTGGCTTCGGAAAGGCCTGATTTAGCAAGCTTCCAGCCTGTGATAGTTTCGGCGGATGCCACAGGCGCTTCCTTGAATTCAGGGTTCTGCACTTCGATGGTCTGTACGAGTTCGATGTCGTTGAGCACGCCGGTTATGGTTGTGGTGCCGTTGTCTACGGCGCTCACCTTACCCTGAGCATCAACTGTGGCGACAGAGGCATCTGCCGACGACCAATCGAAGGCCTGAGCATTGAGCGGCATCGACTTATTTCCGATGGGTGAGGTAATTCCGATGACGTAGGGATGGGTTTCGTCTACCACCACCTTATCGTAGCGCAGTGTGGCTGCACTGGCATCCACGACATTAATGGGTACAGTGACTTCTACATCGCCGAAATGAGCGGTGAGGGGGAAAAGGCCAACACCCTTTATAAATAATGTGTGACCATCGTTGATAATTTCACCGAGTTCGGGCGGACAGGTCAGTGTAAAGTCAGAAAAATCAGAATTGAGACACAACCCGGCAGCATTGAATGCCATCATCTGCGGGGTGTACACGCCCCACTGAGGCAGCGAGGGATTGTAGTCGTGGAAAACAAGTTCGGCCACTTTGCTGTCGGCGGGAGCTTCAAGCACGGCATAGATAGCATTTGCCACAGCGCGTTCGCGACCATCGGAGCACACATTGCGGATACCCAGAGCCTCGGTGTACAGTGTGGATGAGCCACCGCCGTCAAGGTTCACGCCCTCATCGCAACCGGCAAAAAGGAGCAGGTCGCCAAGTTCGCCGGTGGTGACACCGGCAGATGAACCCGACCGACCGTCGATAACCATCATCACCAGACGATTGCCATCGGCGCTGAAACCGATTCCTGTGCGCGGATGTCGCTGGTTGGCATCGGCGCGTTCACCCTCGGAATTGAGGTTTACACCGCCACCTATATTTTTGGGATTACCCGAAATTACAACCTCAGGCTTGATAGCTTCGCCCTCGGGGGTAAGGGTAAGATTATTGAGCGACACAACATCGCCGGGCTTAAGCGACGCTACGAAATCCTGAGCGGTGCCTCGGCCGAGCAACACGAAGCCGCCATCGGGCACAGTCATATCACCGGTGCGACCGGGTTCTGAGCTAATCACGAATGTCCATGTCTCGCCGGCACGGAATTTTTCGCCTTCGGCAGGCATCGCGGCCACCTCGTAGCAGTTGTCGGCCAGATATATCTGGTTTGACGATCCCCAGAATTTGGAGGTGTATAGAGTTACGGCATTATTGACAGCATCGGTATTCACGGCTGCAAATTTTACAGTCTGATCACCCTTGGATGCTGTGCCTTTCTGATAATCCAGGCGGCAGATGCGGGCAATACCCTCAGTATCAATCGAAAATTGATATGACGAATTGGATGTGCGCATCACTTCGCCGTCCACGGTCATTGCACACACAGGGGTGCCCACAATGCTGGAACCATTGGTGGCATACCCGCCGGTGAAATAGAAGTCGCCGTTGGAGCCTGCGAAATAATGTGTGGTTTCGTTGGAATGTGTCTGGGCCATGGTTGAGGTATATCCCGAACCGGCCAACATATCCTTGCCCGAGAGAGCGCGTATGCTCACACCGGGAGTAGTGCGATCGACAGTGAGATAAAATGCTTTAAGGTTCACGGGACCGAGAAGACTAAGCGATGTCTGGGTGGTGCCGGGTCCGACTTTGGCATGGAACACAGTGTCCACCGCAAATTCACGACCGCCGAGTGTCACGGTAGTGCCTGCATCGGCGGTGATAGCTGCGGCCGCCATCAGCGGCGCGAGAAGTAAAAATTGTTTCATAGTAACTGAGATTCAGGTTTTACCCTGCAAAAATACAAAAAATAGTTGAAATCACCCAGTAGCGACACTCCCATCTTCAATTTTTTTTGTAACTTTACTTTGTGCCCGAGATATGCATTTTTCTTGACAACCATGTATTCATAGGCTCGGTAGCCTTGATTGTACTTATTCTGTCGGTATCATGGGCGCTGTCATATATGCTCCAGGCTAACCGTTCCACGCGCCTGCTTTTTGACTTCAAAGTCTAAATTCTAAGCGACGGTATAAAAATCACGCGGCATCGCCCCGGGAGCGGGACGATGCCGTGATGTGTTATTGTGTTATGTTATATAATTGTAAGTATGGGCTATAGGGCAATCGCTTTGGCCGACGAGAACATCTCGCGCAGGCGGTCGGTAAGACCGGCTTCAATGGGTTTGAGATGTATCGAACTCTTGGGGCTCTTGCGATTCAGGAAGATAATCGAGGAGTGGAGCACGATGGCAACCCATTCGTCAAACGGCACAAATGCATGTATGTGGCTGAGGGGGATCGAATGGAAAATTGATTTAGGATCAATCGAACCGATAACCAGTTTATTGTTGTCCATATCAATGTTGATATCATGCATCAGACCTGCTGCATCGAACAAAAATGCGAAGTCAAGACAATCGATGCTCTTGGCACGCTTAGGATATTTCTTGTAAATTGCTGAAATGACTTCTTTGGTGATCATTGTCGGAAAAGATTTCTAAAAGTTTTAGATTGTAATGGTAAGTGTTGTTTTACGCTTTCAGAGGGTGTTTGTCCCGCTCTTCATAATGTAGAACAAAACGGTTGCCGGAAAGTTCAGCAAATTCGAAAAAGTTTTTAGAAATTTTTCAGCAGTAGATTATCGCGTGGCGGTAAACGAAATTTTTCGTAATGCAAAGATGGGCACACTGGCCGCCAGCACCATACCCAAAAGGGTGAACAGACACACCAGCCCGTTGGATGCAAAGAGGTAGAAATATTGATCATAAGTGGCCTTGGCTGGATGAAGCACACACACCGCCATGGCCCCAAAACAACGATAGGCATACATCCCTGGAATCATAGGCAACAGGGACGGAAACAGGCAGGTCTCGGCCGGCATCTTGGCTATGGGCGAACAAAGCACGGCGAGTATTCCCACCACCAGCGAAGCCAATGTGGTGGCCACAACTATGCCGGAAAGCTGCGGAAACACTTGCTGATGTTGTAAAAGGAAACGAGTGGAATGTCCCACAGCGGCAATTATGGCACACCACAGGAAAGCCTGACGCGGCGGCCTGCTGATGGCCGCAAATCCGGTAGCGGCCACGGCTGCAAAAAAGCCGTCCTCAAGCATCTGTATTAATAATGTGTGATCCATATCCATCGTGGTTTTAAAACATACTTACCTTCATCAGCGCCATACCGATGCATAGCCCCAGCGAAAGACATGCTGTGAGCACCACGGCATCAAGGAAGCGTGAAAAAGCGCAGATGTAGTGACGGTTGAACAAGTCGCTGAACGAGTTGATAAACGGAATGCCGGGCACCAGATATAAAATTGAAGTGCCGACGGCCAGCTCCGGTGTGCCACTTAGGCCGAACAGGAAATCTCCGGCCGCCAGAATGCTGCTCACCGCGGCGCAGGTGAGCACCACCAGGCGTACATCTATATGATGGCGCACCATCGTGAGTTTGAGAAAGTAACCGCAGAACGTGGCCACTGCCACTATGAGCATAGCCACAGCATCGCCCCCAAAAAGCCTGCAAAAGGAGGCATTGGCTGCCGCCACGGCCAGCATCAGAAGCGCGTGGTTCTGTGGACGCACGTGGGTGATTCGCCGGAACAGGGCCACTGCGTCGTGGAAGGTCACTTTTCCGTCGGCCACCTTCCACGATAAATTACTCAGGCTGGTATTGATAGCAAAATTGATGGGCACTGCCGGAACCGCCACATTAATAATAATAGGCTCACGGCTGCGCTTGCACCGCACGGTCAGGTGAATGTGGCGCGGCAGGGTGAAAAGGTCGGCCTCGCAATCCCACACGCGCGCCATGCGCTCAATGTTCTTTTCGAGGCGCATAGTCGTGGCTCCGCACCCCAACAGATAAGCCGAGTAATCGGCCAGAAATTCTGCCAGAGCGCGTGCATCGGGCCTTTCGCTGCAATCAGTCGTCGTTGCGGCGGTCGCCGGGAATGAAGAATTCGTCAGAGTCGCGTCCAATTTCAATCAGTTTATGATCGTGGCGCAGGCCAAAACGTGTGGTATGGTATAAATGCACCACCGCAATCAGGGCGATAGCCGCTACCACAGTAAGCCATACAAATAGAGGAAACATATCAGTAGAGGTTAGAGAGTTTTTTATTTTCAGATACCCATCATATCGCGGTAGATATCCAGAGCAGATTCAATTTCAGCCTTGGTTGCTCTGACTTCAATCTTGGGCTTGCCAACATCTTCGAGCAAAGTGAAGGCCACGGCATCGGGGGTAAGGTTTTTCTTATCGCGCAGCATAGCCTGATAGAGGAAGTCGTAGTCGTCGCAAGTGAATGAGAATGCGTTGTAATTCGTACGCACATAGTCGGCAAACTTATGCAGGGTGTCGGAGGGGAATCCCAGCTTCAGATTGCTGAGTATGAGCGACACCACACAACCCTGAGCCACAGCGTATCCGTGGGGAATGGGCGACTGGCGCTTGAGAGCGAGAGCCTCGAATGCGTGACCGAATGTGTGTCCCAAATTGAGCACCTTGCGATAACCCTCCTCGGTAAAGTCGGCCTCGACCACACGCTGTTTCACCGCTACCGATGCCTCAATCAGACTGAGCAGACGTGTGGAATCGAAAATCGGATATACCACACTGTATCCCAAAAGTTTGTCAAGCTCTTCCTGAGATTCCAGCAGGCCGTGTTTCAGCATCTCGGCGTAGCCCGACAGCAATTCCTGCTGAGAAAGGGTGTTGAAGAAATCAGACGTAATAACGGAAGCGATGGGTTCGGTAAACGTGCCTATTTCGTTCTTATATCCATTATAATTTATGCCGGTTTTACCGCCGATAGCTGCATCGACAGCACCAAGCACTGTGGTGGGCACATTTATCACGCGCAGACCACGCTTATATGTAGCAGCTGCGAATCCGCCGAGGTCGGTCACCACACCTCCGCCAAGGTTTATCACCACCGATGTGCGGGTGGCGTTGTTGTTATGCAGTTCGCGCCAGATAGTCTGGGCGTTTTCGAGTGTTTTCTGTGCATCTCCGGCTTTAACGGTTATTACCTGAGCGTTCTGCACGGCCTTGGATTGTTCGGTGAGCACGGGCAATACATATTGAGCCGTGTTGACATCCACAACTACAAATACCTGAGGATTGCCGAGCTGAGCCACGAGGTCATCAATTGCATCACCAACCATCGTGGTGAATATAACTTTCTGATTCATAACGGATATACGGGAATTTTGATGTTTCTTAATTCATTGTTTATATTATAACAACTCAAATAGCCGTTTTGTGCATTCCGTCATTGAATTAAATACGAGATGGGCTCCGGTTTGCTCCAACGCTTCGCGTGGCATGGGACCGGTAACCACGCCCACTGTGAAGATGCCGGCGCGCACCGCCGAGGTGGTGCCCAGGGGCGCGTTATCGAATGCTATTGCCTCGGCAGCGCTCACTCTGGCAAGCTCAAGGCCGCGCAAGAAGGGTTCGGGATGTGGTTTTCCGTGCGTCACTGAGGCCGCCGTTATACAACGTTCAGCCGGGAATGCCCCGGGGAAGTCGCGGTTGACACGCTCAATCAGGCTGGCCTGGCCTGATCCGGTGACCAGAACGGTGGTGATTCCGCGCTCACGTATTTTCTCGACAAGTTCGGCAGCTCCCGGCATTATTCCGGCGCGGGGCATTTCAGAGAAATAGCGGCTTTTGATGGCGTAAAGGTCGCGTTTTTCATCATCAGTGGCTCCGCGGCCGTATGTGCGCCGTATAAGCATATCGATTATAGACGCACCGGTAGCGCCTTCGTGCAGAAAGAACTCGTCCTCGGTGGCCTGCCAGCCTTGGTCACGGCAAAGCTTCATCCAGGCGCGGGCGTGATTTGGCATCGAATCATATAAGGTGCCGTCCATATCAAACAATGCGGCGCGTATATCTGTAAGTTTCATAGTTTTATCATCAAAATCAATATTGGATTCGGATTTACAAAACCCGAATTTCGGATGCAAAGTTAGGCAAAAAATCGGAAAAATCCGATTATTGCATTAAATGTGTTAAAAAATCTTATCACACTGATTATTCGTTTGCACATACAATAATTTTTTGTAACTTTGCATACGCAACACGAAACAGGCACGCAACACATCCAATTTCTAAGGTAAACCTGCCGAATGTTGCCCGGGCCTAAAAGCCTGCCTAATCTTATTGCTAAACTATTTTCTTTCTAAAACTTCACAACCTGCCTATTGCCCTACTCTACTCTAATATTTTAAACCAGAATAGACAGATGCAAAAATTAGCACACCTCACCGACGATAAGTTGGTGCAAATGTACGCTAACGGCAATTCCGAGGCTTTTGACGTGCTCCTGGCGCGCCACCAAAATCGCCTTTATACTTATATCAACCAACATTGCAATAACGAACAGCTTGCTGAGGATATCTTTCAGGAAACTTTCGTCAAGGCTATAGTTACGCTTAAAAATGGCAACTATTCCGAAAGCGGCAAGTTTGTAAACTGGCTGTTCCGTATCGCCCGCAATCTGGTGATTGACCATTTCCGCCGTGAGAATACTGAAGCCGCCGTCTCCACCGACGACGAGAATTTCGACATCCTCAATCGCAAGGAGCTGGGAGGCAACACCATCGAGGACGAACTTGTCGACCTCCAGATTCGCGAAGATCTCCGTCGCCTAATAAAGGCTTTGCCGTTCAGCCAGATGCAGGTCCTGGTAATGAGGTATTACAAAAACCTCAGCTTCAAGGAGATTGCCGAACTCACAGGCGTGAGCATCAATACAGCCCTGGGCCGTATGCGCTACGCCATAATCAACCTGCGCCGTATGGCTAAAGAGGCCAACATCGCGCTTACTCATTAATCACCGAATGCTTGATTCTATAAGCAAATACATTGTGGCGGTGGCCGACTTCCTGTGCGGCTACCCGCTGTTTTTTTTATTAATCGGCGGCGGATTGTTTCTGCTGCTTTCGTCGGGCTTCGTATCGCTGCGCCGGCTCCCGGCTGCCTTGCGCGAGCTGCGCACCAAAAACGACAGCACCAACGGACAGATTTCCTCTGCGCAGGCTCTGGCTTCGGTGGTAGCCGCCACAGTGGGGCTGGGCAATATAGCCGGCGTGGCTATCGCGCTGGTGGTGGGTGGCCCGGGTGCCATATTTTGGATGTGGGTGAGCGCGCTGGTGGGTATGGCCACCAAGTATCACGAGGGCGTGCTGGCTATAATGTACAAGGGCACTGACGATCAGGGACGCCCGCAGGGTGGTCCTATGCACATCATTACCCGCGGATTAGGGCCGAAATGGACTCCGCTTGCCAAGTTTTTCGCCATCGCCGGATTGTTCGGCACATTATGTATTATGAACTCCAACCAGCTCACCGAGGCGTTCATAACCACCTTCTCTACACCCGAAGGCATTGAATCAAGCAATTTCCTGACCGGCTTAGGCGGCTTCACAGGGCTGAGCAATCTCAGCGCATACAAGCTGCTGTTTGGCATCGCAGTGGCCACGGTGGTGGCCGTCGTAATCCTCGGAGGCATCCGCCGCATTGCCCGCGTGGCTTCGGTTATGGTGCCGTTTATGGTAGGATTATATTTCATTATGGTGCTTTATATAATCCTGACGCGTCTGGGCGATGTGCCGGGAGTGTTCCGACTCATTTTCACCGAGGCATTCAACCTGCGTGCCGGCTTCGGGGCTCTGATTGGCATTGCCATCATCGGAGCGCGTCGTGCCGCACTGGTCAACGACGCCGGTATTGGCACAGCCTCGATTATGCACGGCGCATCGCGCAATAATCAACCTGTACGCGAGGGACTTATCGCAATGCTCGGCCCGGCGATCGACAGCGGATTGGTGTGCACCCTCACCGCCGTGGCCATTCTGCTTTGTGTGCCCGATGTGCAGCAAACCGTGGGCGTGCAGGGCCTTGCGGTGGCAATGACGGCATTCGGCCGCGGCATACCCTACGGCGAATATCTATTGATGTTCATAGTGGTGTGTTTTGCAATGTCGTCGATGTTTTCGTATTCATTCTACGGCTCTACGTGCGCTTCGTATCTATTCGGGTCGCGGCAATCGCGGTGGTATGCCTACGCCTTCATCCTGTCGCTTATAGTATTTGCAGTGGTGCCCCTTGAGGCAGCCGTGGGTATGTGCGACCTGTTTTATGCGCTGATGGCTATACCCACGATGATAGCTGTAATTTCCCTGAGCGGACGTGTGCGCCGTGCCACCCGCGAATATTTTTCAGAATCTAACACCTCGCGGCCTGTGCCGCCCTCATCCGAGAAATAATGCTTAGCTTCATCACATGGGACGTAGATCCCGAACTAATTTCCTGGCCGATTCATGTGCGTTGGTATGGCCTGATGTTTGCCATCGGCTTTTGGATCGGCTTCAATATCGTTGCAAAAATGTTCAAGCGCGAGGGAGCGCCCGAGAGCTGGCTCGGCACGCTGCTTGTGTGGGTGTTCGCCGGCACTATCATCGGTGCGCGCCTGGGCCATGTGCTTTTCTACGAGTGGAGCTATTATTCGGTGCATCCGATGAAGATTTTGGCCATCTGGGAGGGTGGACTTGCAAGCCACGGCGGGGCCGTAGGCGTTATTCTGGCTGTGATACTTTTCTCTATATTCACCACTAAGCGGTCGCCGCTGTGGACATTCGACCGCCTGGTGATAGCTATAGCCCTGGTGGGTTGCCTGATACGCATAGGCAATCTGATGAACAGCGAAATCTTTGGCCACGCCACTTCGCTTCCCTGGGGATTCAAATTTGTGCGCTCGGCCGAATGGCATGCGTTATACGAGGGCGTGGCGTGTCACCCCACACAAATCTATGAAGCCTTGTGTTATCTGGGACTTTTCGGTCTGTTGATGTGGATGTATTGGCGCAAAAACGAGGGCGAACGTCCCGGTCTGATTTTCGGAACATTCCTGGTAGGTATTTTCCTGCCGCGTTTCCTCATTGAATTTATCAAGAACCCGCAGGTGGCCTTTGAGCAGGATATGTCGCTCAATATGGGGCAATTGCTTAGCATACCTTTCGTGGTGTTCGGCATTATTCTGATTATTCGAGCCTTGTTGCGGCCTCGTGTATCAATCAGTTACCCGAATAAATTTGCTGAAGAAACAAAACCTGCCAAACGCTGATAAAATGAATCGATTAAAACCCTGGATACTGCCCATCGCTATGGTGTGCGGTGTATTGTTGCATAATGAAATTGATAGCGTTCAGTTTCTTGCACCGTATCTTATCTTCACGATGCTGTTCATCACATTCTGCCGCATCCGCCCGTCTGAATTCAAGATAAGCCGTCTCACATGGCAGGTTGTGCTGGTGCAGGTAATCGGAGCATTAGCGGGTTACATTGTGCTCGCGCCGGTAAGTCGTGATCTGGCACAAGGATGCCTGATATGTATATTGTGCCCCACGGCCACCGCGGCTCCGGTAATCACGGCTATGCTGGGCGGGTCGATCACCACCCTGGTATCAATCTCCATTCTCAGCAATATCGCTATGGCTCTTTTGGGTCCGATAATTCTTGCAGCAGTGGCCGAGCCCGGCGTACATCTCACCTTTACCGCCGCTTTTTCAGCAATTATCACAAAAGTTGCCCCCATGATCATTGGCCCGATGGCGGCCGCGTTCGCGCTTTTATACATTTCGCCGCGGGCGCATAAGGCCATCGCTGGACATCAAGGCCTGTCGTTTTACATCTGGGCAGTTTCGCTTATCCTCGTGGTAGGCAGAGCCGTTTCTTTCGCTATGGCCGAACCACCGTCGATGATACCCGAGATGATCGCACTGGCTATTGTGGCCGGTGTGGCGTGTGCGCTCCAATTCTACATAGGGCGCCGACTGGGGCATCGCAATGCCGATCCTGTAGCCGGCGCGCAGGGTTTGGGACAAAAGAATACCGTGCTCGCGGTATGGCTGGCCACGTCATACCTCAATCCGGTAAGCTCCATTGCACCGGCCGCATATATTGCTTGGCAAAATACCGTTAATTCGCTCCAGCTATATTACAAAGGCCGTCGCGACAGGAAATCGAACATTATCACAAAAGACAACGTTTAGAATAAAAGTAACTAACTAACACATATAATAAAATGGATAGCATATTCGATGTACTCGCAGAACTGCCGTTGTTCAAGGGCGCAAGTCGCGAGAGGCTTGAAAGTATGGTGGGGGTGAATAAATTCCACTTTCTTAAATACCTTCCCGGCGAGGTTATTATACAGGCCGGTAAGGAATGTACCGATGTCGCATTTATACTTTCAGGACGTGTATCTATCCGCATTGAAAATCCCGACGGGCGCTTCAGTGTTACTCAGACCCTGAATGCGCTTGATGTCATTTCTCCGGAATTTCTATTTGGTCGCGTTACAAAATATCCGGGCACGGTCACTGCTCTTGATACCACGAGCATTCTGCTTATATCCAAGCAGGAGTATCTCAGGATAATGACAAGCGATTCTGTTTTCTTATTCAACTATCTGAATCTGCTGTCGATGACGGCTCAGAAATCATTAGAAGGCATCCTCGCGGTATCCACCGGCGACCTTCCCGAACGCATCGCGTTCTGGATCAGCGCGCTCACCCAACCCAGAAGCTACGACATACATCTGGAGTGTAAGCAACGCGACCTGGTTGCTCTGTTCGGAGTTCCGCGCACAAGCCTCCGCGCCGCGCTTGAAGAGATGAAAGAAAAGGGACTGGTGGATTTCTCGCCCTACGGCATTGATGTCAAAAACCGGCGCGAGCTGCTCAACCTGCTTCATAACCATTCTGAGCAACCTGATTAAGAAACGGACTTCTAAAAACATCAGAATATACAATACAATTAAAGGGTGCTGTCTCTCACGAGTGGCACCCTTTATAAATTACAAACCTTACTTTCTTTTTACCTAAGCATGTATCCGTCTTAGACAATGCAAAGTTAGGTGTAATTCGGAAGTGAAAAAAGCCGATGTTGAACTAATATGGCAAAATATAAAATCTATAAACTGAATAAAACCTGACTCTCAGCAGATTAACCTTAGCATAATATGTCATAAAATATAACTCAAAATTTGGAATTTTGCCTCCCGTTTTGTAATTTTGCACCGCATTTCAATCCTTAGCCCTGTTATCCGCCATGAACAAACATTCCTTATCGCTTATATTTACAATCCTTGCATCCTG